>WYBW01000029.1 GCA_011525685.1 Verrucomicrobiia bacterium | reverse complement strand
GGTGGGGGCGCATCTCATTTTCTTGCAGGGGGCGCCGAGGCGATGCCGTAGCGCGGACTTCCAGTCTGCCGGATCGCGGATTTCCAATCCGCAACCGCGGCGAATTCCTGGCCTGCCACGCCGTGCCGGGCCAGCCGACTGGAAGTCGGCGATACCGCAGGTTGGGAAACCTGCGCTACGCCAGGAATGCCTGCCTGCAATAGATTGAGATGCGCCCGGAGGGTGGATGAGGCCGTATTCGCTCTTGATATGAGCGGCGAGTTCAGGCGAAATGCCCGGACGGACTGCCTATGGACCTGGCTGACATTCTGACCAAAGACCAAATCGTGCCGGATTTGCAGGCCACGACCCGGTGGGAGGCGATTGACGAGTTGATCAACAACCTCGTGGCCACCGGGAAAATCAAGCCCGAGCATCGGGACGCCATCGCGGCCGTGGTCAAGAAGCGCGACACGCAGATGAGCACCGGCATCGGCTTCGGCATTGGCATCCCGCACGCCTCGACGGACCTGATCACCGAGGTCGTCGGCGCGCTGGGTCGTTCGCGCAAGGGCTGCAATTTCGACGCGCTGGACAACCAGCCGGTGAACCTGGTGATGCTGTTCCTGGTGCCGCAGGGCCAGTTTCAAAAGCACCTGCATACACTGGCCAACATCGCCAAGTTGCTCCACAAGGCCGAATTCCGCCAGACCCTCGACCAGGCGCCGGACGCCGAAGCCATGCTCAAGGCCATCAAGGAACAGGGCAAGAAGTGAACCTGCCGGAGCGTGGCAACGGCGGGCCGCCAACAAGTTGAAGCGGATCGCCCGAAGGAGTTGGCCTTGGACCTTGCAACGAACTAACCTTCACACGTTTTAACCGGACTGCGATTCCCAATCCCATGCTGCCGCACAAGCAACTCGAGCAACGCCTGCAACCGGCCGTCCGCGCGGTCTTGCCGGACGCCGACATCGGCAGTGTGCTCGTGCGGCCCTGTCCCGATCCGAAGTTTGGCGATTACCAGACCACCGCGCTCATGGCGCTGGCCAAGCCGCGCAAGCTCAACCCGCGTCAACTGGCCGCGGACGTGCTGGCCCGGCTCGAGGTGGGTGACCTTTGCGAAAAGGTCGAGATTGCCGGCGCGGGCTTCTTGAACTTTCGGCTCAAGGCCGCCGCGGTGGCAAAGACTTTGTCCGCCGCGGCGAGCGGCGAACACCTTTTCTTCGACAAAGCCATCCGGCCGCGCACGGTCGTCGTGGATTTCAGCTCGCCAAACGTCGCCAAGCCGATGCACGTGGGCCACATCCGCTCCACCATCCTCGGTGACTCGCTCGCGCGCCTGCTGGGGCTGCTGGGCCATCGCGTGATCACGGACAACCACATCGGCGATTGGGGCACGCAGTTTGGAATGTTGCTGGTGGGCTGGAAGCGTGATCTGGATCCAACGGCTTTGAAGACCGACGCCATCGCGGAGTTGGAGCGGCTTTACAAGCGGGTCAGCGCCGAGTGCAAGGACAACCCCGCCACGCTCGAGGCGGCGCGCCAGGAACTGGTCAAGCTTCAGGCCGGCGACGAGGAAAACCTCCGCATCTGGCGCGAGATGATTGCGCTCTCACAGGTGCAGTTCGACGCCATCTACGCGCGCCTCGGCGTGAAGTTCGACCACACGCTCGGGGAGAGCTTTTACAATCCGCGCCTCAAAGCCCTCGTGGACGAGTTGATCGCCCGCGGCATCGCGCGGGAAAGCGAAGGGGCCAAGGCGGTGTTCTTCGAGGACCTCCCCCAGCTCAAGGACACCCCGGCGTTGATCCAGAAGAGCGATGGCGGTTTCAACTACACGACCACCGATCTGGCGACGCTGGCCTACCGGCTGGAAACGTGGCGGCCCGACGAGGTGATCTACGTGACCGATGGACGCCAGCAATTGCACTTTCAGCAGGTGTTTGCCGCGTTCCGGCGCTGGCATCCGGAGGCGCCGATGAAGCTCGCCCATGTCTGGTTTGGTTCAATCCTGGGCGAGGACGGCAAGCCGTTCAAAACCCGCTCCGGAGAAACGGTCAAACTCGCCGACCTGCTGGATGAGGCTGAGGAACGTGCGTTCAAGGTCGTGACGGAGAAAAGCCCGGACCTGCCCGAGCCGCAACGCCGGGAGATTGCGCGGGTGGTGGGCATTGGCGCGGTCAAATACGCCGACCTCCTGCCGAACCGCCAGAGCGATTACGTGTTCAGTTGGGACAAGATGCTGGCCCTCAGTGGCAACACCGCGCCTTATCTCCAATATGCCTGCGCCCGCATCCGGAGCATTTTTCGCAAGGGCGGCGAAACCTCGAATCGCGAGCCTCAAACCGCCAACCTCGAATTGGCCGCGCCCGAGGAACTGGCGCTGGCCAGGCATCTTCTCAATTTCGGCTTGGTCTTGGACGCGGCGGCGGACGAATATCGGCCCAACTACATCTGCAACTACCTTTACGACCTGGCGGGACACTTCACGCGGTTTTACGAGAATTGTCCGGTGCTCAAGGCCGATGCCGCCGAGCGGACCAGCCGCCTGTTGCTCTGCGACCTGACCGCCCGCGTGCTGAAGCAGGGCCTCGAGGTGCTGGGGATTGAGACTCTCGAGCAGATGTAAGCCTGATCCAGGCCAGCCGTGGAACCGATACCTCTCCACTGACTCTCCGCCACCCTGATCCCGGCGGGGCGGATTTGAAGGCTCCCGATTGTTCAACGGCCCGGGTTGCTTCGTGCCTCCTCAGTCGCCCAACAGATTCTTGAGTTGGTCGCGCGCCTTTTGTTCCCGGGAACGCTCCTCCTCCTTCGGCACGTACACGCGGCGGGCCAGTTCAAAGTACTCGCAGTAATTGGCCAGATGCTTCTCCTCCACCGGATCGGCGCGCCGGTCCCGGCACTGATACGCCACCTTGGGATCGTAGCTCACGCAATTCAGGCAGACCTTCAGGTCCGCGCCACATTCGCAGGTTTCCGAGCGGCCCGGCGAGCCGCCCAGTTTGTATTCCCGACCGCACTTCCAGCAATGTCGCGTCATGCGGCCAGTCTATCCCAACCCCGCAGCAGGCCAAGCACGCACAGATTCACCCGTTACGCCCTGTTTGTCCTGAACCTCCCTGACGACGAAACGAAAGGAATCGAGGCAGGCCCGCAACAAATTTGGGATTTGGAATTCGGGCTTTGCCTCGGGCATATTCCGCCGCTCATGCAATTCATACGCGACATCTATGCCGCCCGGCGCGCCTCCGGCCAGCCGGTGATCTCCTTCGAGTTCTTTCCGCCCAAGACCGAGGAGGGCGACCGCACCCTGCTGGAGAAGCACATCCCGACGCTGCTCCAAACCCGGCCGGACTATTGTTCCGTCACCTACGGGGCCGGGGGCAGCACCCGCGAAAAGACACTGATGATCGTGGACCGCATTCAGCGACAGCACGGACTGACCGCGCTGGCGCACCTGACCTGTGTCAACCACACCCGCGAGCAGGTGGCCGAACTGCTGGAGAAGATCCGCGCCCTTGGCTGCCGGAACATCCTGGCGCTGCGCGGTGATCCGCCCGGCGGCGGCGATTTTGTGCCCACGCCCGGCGGTTTCGAGTATTCCTCGCAACTCGTGAAGTTCATCCGGGAGCGCAACGGCTTCTCCATCGGCGTGGCGGGTTTTCCCGAAGGCCACGTGGCTTGTCCGGCCGGCAAGCTCGCGGACTGGCGGCACTTGCGGGAAAAGATCGAAGCGGGCGCCGACTTCGTGCTGACACAGTTGTTCTTCGACAACGCGGATTTCTTCGAGTTCCGCGATCATCTGACCGCGAAGCTTGGTGTCAACGTGCCCTTGGTGCCGGGGGTCATCGCCATCCTGAGCGCGACCCAGATCAAGAGGTTCACGCAATTGTGCGGCGCGCGCATCCCCGCCGCGCTGGCCGCGAGGCTCGATGAACTGGCAGCGGACGACGCGGCCGCCGCCGAGTTCGGCATCGAATACGCCACAAAACAATGCGAGGAACTGTTGCGGGCCGGCGTGCCGGGATTGCACTTTTACACGCTGAACAAGGCCCACTCCACCGTCCAAGTCCTGCAAAACCTCGGCCTGGCCGGGCCTGCCGCCGCCCGCGTTCCGGTCACACCTGCGCCATGACTCATGACACGCCACGAAGCTGAAGCCTTGCTGCGGGAATACACGCGGTCCGAGTCCCTCATCAAACACGCGCTGGCCGTCGAGGCGGCGATGCGCCATTACGCCGCGCACCTCGGCGAGAACGTCGAGACGTGGGGTGTCACGGGGTTGATTCACGACTTCGATTACGAGCGCTGGCCTGATCCGCCCGAGCACACCCGCGAAGGCGCGCGCATCCTGCGCGAGCGCGGCGTGGACGAGGAAATCATCGGCGCGGTGCTCTCCCACGCCGAGTGGAATCAGGCCGAATTCCCGCTGGATCGCCCGCTGCGCAAGGCGCTCTTTGCCGTGGATGAACTGTGCGGTTTCATCACGGCCGTGGCGTACGTTCGCCCCGAGAAACTGGCCGGCATGAGCGCCGGCAGCGTGCGAAAGAAGATGAAACAAAAGTCCTTTGCCGCCGCCGTGAAACGCGAAGACATCGAAAAAGGCGCGGCGCTGCTCGGCCTTTCACTGGACGACCACATCACGCACGTCATCACCGCGATGCAGGGCATTGCCGGAGAGTTGGGTCTGCAAAGCGGCGCGGCGGTGGGGCCGGCGTGACTTTCCCGTGGTCCGAGGTTGGGATGGGTGTTTGACAACCGGACAACTGGCGCTGAAAATGACGCCATGAGCAAACTTGAGGTCATTGAAACCGAGGTTCGCAACCTGCCACGCGATCAGGCGCTCGAGCTTCAGGATTGGCTGGCCGAATACCTCGAGGACGATGCCGAACTCAACCCGGAGTTCCTCGCCAGCATCGAGCGTGGCAAGGCCGACCTCCGCGAAGGCCGCGTGCGCGTCCGCAAATCCTGACCGGTCGTGAACCAAGCCGCGGAGATTTACTCCCGCGAATTCGACGCGCTTTTCTTCCGGCTTCCCCCGCGCGTCCAGCAGCGAATCGAGGCGAAGCTCAGTGACTTGGGACGGCGGCTGGAGAGTTTCTCCCACGAACGGTTGCAAGGCCGACCTGAGTTCCGATTGCGCGTGGGCGATTACCGCATCATTTACGAGTTCGATCCGGGCCAAAACGAACTCTCCCTGCTGACGCTGGGCCACCGCCGAGACGTGTATCGGCGTTGACGGCCACCGCGAACCCATCAACGCGCCAGCGTCTTGGAGTGCCGTGGAAGAGGGTTAAGGGCACACACTGCTTTCGCGAACCGGGCAAACATCCAACAACCAACATCCAACTTCGAACATCCAGCCTGACGTCGTGTTCGAGAGATCGTGAAAACCTCCGCCCCATTTTCCTGCCCTCAATCTTCCTGCCCGGGTGCTTTTGCAAACGCGGGTCAAGTCGGGTCAAATCCCGCTTGCTTTCGGGAGCGTCCCGGGCGTAAAAGCGGCGTATGAATTCCGAAGGGCTTCTTCGGTCGGGGCAGACGATCCTTCTCGCTGCCGTTCTTCTCAGTTCCATTTCCATGGCGCTGACGGCGCCGCAGGTGACGAACGTGCGCGCCACGCAACGACCCGGAACGAAGATTGTGGACATTTACTACAATCTCAGCGCCCCGGCGCCGGTGCGCGTGATCGTGGCGGTGTCCATCAATGGCGGAGCCGATTTTGGTTTTCCGGTGGCTTCCTTATCAGGAGCGTACGGGCCGGCGGTGGCCCCAGGCAATGACCGGCACGTGGAATGGAACGCCGGCATTGACCTGCCGAACTGGCTCTCCACCCAGATGCGCGTGCGGATCATCGCGGACGATGGCGGCTCCGGCAGCATGGCGCTCATCCCCGCGGGCAGCTTCACGATGGGTGACACATTCTCGGAAGGTTGGGACGAGGAACTTCCACTCCACACGGTTTACGTCAGCGCGTTTTACATGGACAAGTATGAAGTGACCAAGGCGCTTTGGGACACGGTAAAGGCCTGGGCCACGGCCAACGGTTACCAATTCGACAACGCCGGCTCGGGCAAGGCAGCCAACCACCCGGTCCACTCGGTGAACTGGTTCGACATGGTGAAGTGGTGCAACGCCCGGTCTCAGCAGGAAGGACGAACGCCCTGCTATTACACCGACGCCAGCCTGACGCAGGTTTACAAGACTGGCCAGGTGGCGTCTAACGTAAAATGGAACGCCAACGGCTACCGCCTGCCCACCGAGGCGGAGTGGGAGAAGGCGGCGCGCGGTGGCGTGAGCGGGCGGCGCTTCCCATGGAGCCACACGGATAACATTACGCACAGTCTGGCCAATTATTACAGTACCACAGACTACGGCTACGACACCAGTCCGACCCGGAGGAATCATCCCACATTCAATGACGGGGTGTCTCCTTTCACCAGCCCCGTCGGCTATTTCGCACCGAATGGCTACGGTCTTTACGACATGGCGGGGAACGTGTGGGAATGGTGTTGGGATTGGCATCAGAGCAATTGGTATGGCCAAACCGGGGCGACGCAGAATGACACGCGAGGACCGGCGAGCGGCGACTATCGTGTGTTGCGGGGCGGCTCGTGGGGCCACTACGCCGTCCTCTCGCGTTGCGCCCATCGGTACGGCTACACGCCGACGGACGCCTACGGCGTCTACGGCAACGGCGTCGGCTTTCGTTGTGTGAGGGGGCTTTAGTTTTTGCTCTTTTACCCTCTTAAGCGGGGGGGCGGGGGCGCAGCCCCCGCGAAAATAAAAAATTGAAAAATGGCTGATTCTGACAACGTCCTGACCAAGCTGCACGATTTGCTGGTGTATCTGGTGCCGCAGTTGAACCGTTTCCCTCGCGACCAGAAGTTCGTGCTTGGGGACCGGATCGAGACGAAGCTTTTGGACGTGCAGGAGAGCTGCCTGCGGGCGTATTACGGGCGGGACAAGCGACCTCACTTGATCGAGGCCAACATGGGGCTTGAGGTCACGCGCCATCTGATCCGGCTGGCGCATGCGCTGCGCTATTTCAGCCACCACACCTACGGGGTCGTCTCGGAAAAGGTGGATGAAGTGGGGCGGATGATTGGCGGGTGGCTGAAGTCGGTGTCCGGGACCGCCGCAACGACATCGAATCACGAGGGGCAGCCGGCAGCGCGCCAGCGTCCCGGACTGCGCCAGTCGCCTGTCGCTTCGGAGCCGAGGGCGGGCCAGCCGAAAGCGCCAGAGGACTGGCGCAGTCCAAGACCGGGCGGCCCTTTGGAAAGTGGCGTTCCTGCTGAAACTCAGCACCCGCTCCACGGCCAGGCCGCCGCCGCATGAAAACCCACAACCAGCTTTACGAGGCGATTTGCTCGTTTGAAAACCTGCTCCGGGCGGCGCGGAAGGCCGAGGCCGGAAAGCGAATGCAGCAGGCGGTGGGCGGCTTCCGCACGAACATTGAGTTGGAAGTGCTCCAGTTGCAGCGTGAGTTGCGGGACAAGTCGTACCAGCCGGGCGGCTATCGGGAGAAGTGGATTGAGCGACCCAAGCGGCGGATGATCAGCGCCGCGCCGTTCCGGGATCGGGTGGTGCATCACGCGGTTTGCAACGTGGTCATGCCCTTGTTCGAGCGGAAGATGATTTTCGATCTCTACTCAAACCGCGCGGGCAAGGGAACGCATGCCGCGATCCGCAGGTGTCAGGAATTTACGCGGCGCTTCCGTTACGTGCTCAAGTGCGATGTGCGAAAGTTCTTTCCCAGCATGGACCATCAGGTGTTGAAGGCCGTTCTGCGTCGCACGATCTGCTGTGGCGACACGCTGTGGCTGTTGGAGCGCATCATTGACGGGAGCAACCGGCAGGAACCCGTCTGCGCGCTGTATCCGGGGGATGACCTGACTTCGGCGGCCCAGCGGCGCGTCGGGCTGCCGATTGGCAATCTGACAAGCCAGTGGTTTGGGGGCATCTATCTGTCGCCGTTTGATCATTGGGTGAAGGAGAGGCTGCGTTGCCCGGGTTATGTCCGCTACGTGGATGATTTTCTACTGTTTGGCGACTCCAAGCCGCAACTGGCCGAGTGGCGGGCTGCGGTCCGCCGGCAGTTGAATGAGCATCGGTTGCGGCTCAACGAGCGAAAATCCCGGGTTTATCCTGTGGCGCAAGGGATCACGTTTTTGGGCCAGCGCATCTGGCCCTGGAGACGGCGGTTGTGCAGGCAGAACGTAAGGGAAGCCCGTCGGCGGCTGCGCTGGAACGTGCGGCAATATCGGCGGGGCTTGCTCGGCAAGGATTCATTGGAGTGCCGCTGGAATAGCTGGCGAGGGCACGCGCTCCAGGCGGACACCCGCGCATTGGTGGAGCGGATGCGAAAGGAATTGCAATATGCTTTGGGCACGGCTGGAACGTGAGCAATCGTGTGTTGCGGGGCGGCACGTGGAACAACAACGCCAACAACACGCGTTGCGCCCATCGGAACAACAACACGCCGACGAACGCCAACAACAACAACGGCTTTCGTTGTGTGAGGGGGATTCGGAGAGGGGTGGACCAACCGTCCCAACCCTTTCGACCGGGCGGAGTGCGCCAGTCCACGGACTGCCGCAGTGTCCCGAGCGAAAGCCCACCAGCCGCCGCCTGTTTCCCGCCGGTTCCGTTTGGCGGGGAACGAAGTCCGCATCCAACCGGGGACTGGTAGCCAGTGGACGTGCGCTGGTGGAGGTTCCCGGTTCGTTCGTTTTGGTGGCCTGTCTGCTGTTGAGTTCCGTCCCGGGATTGGCAGATGTGGTCTATGCCGATTCCCCGGATTTCACCCTGGACACCCGTCTGGTCAGCAGTGTTGCTTTTGCCGATTCCAAGTCGTTCACGCTGGACACACGCGGTGTTTTGGTGGGAGGTGTTTCCGGTCGAGTGCTCGACGGTTCGACCAGCTTGCCCTTGTCCGGCGCCGGCGTGCGGATTGATCAAAGCGAGCATGCGACCACCAGCGACGGGTCGGGGCACTTCAACCTCACCGGGGTGGCGGCCGGCAACGGATATCGGCTTACGGTGAGCCGCGACGGATACGGTTCCCATGTCGCGAACTTCAGCATCACCAGTGGCACGCTGGCGCTCGGGGACATCCGTCTCTACAGCGCCCTGCGGCCTTATCGGCTTATCCCACTGGTGCCGGACGTGAATCCGGGTCAGACCGTCGTGGAAGAAGGCGGCACAGCGTATCGTTACTACCGGGTGGTTGCTGCCGATGGCCGCACCCCAGTCGGGAATGTCCCGGTTTCGGTTCAGATCCTCGGTGGTGGAACGATTCCGCAGAGCGGCGACGTTTCCGACCATTGGGCCGGGCGCGTGGCGGGTGTTTCCGATCCCGATGGAATTGTGCGCGTGCGAGTGCCGTCGTCTTCCATTGGCGGGCCGGGTTCACTCAAGGGCATTCAGGTGCTGGAATCCGGTGTGGTAAAGCAGACCTTCACCGCCAGTGTATTTGAGCGCGAATATGATCAAGTGTGGCGGCACGAAGTGGGCGGAGGAGTCAAAGGCAAGCTGCTCGGAGCTGCCGTCAAAGGCCAGGGCGCTTATGAGGCCGAGGTGAGGGACAAGTTTGTGGGCGGCCTGGCCCAGAGCGAGCAAATCAAGCGGACACGTGCAGCACGGTTGCAGATTGGAGCGGAAGCGGGTGGCGGGGTGAGGGTCGGTTCGTTGGCCAAGGCCAGTTACGAGGCAAGTGCCTATGGCTATGCCGGCGTGGATCTGGGTTCCACGTTCAATTTCAATCCCAACACGGCGGATCCGGCGGAGAACCTGATGAAGCTCTATGTCGCTCTGGGCGACCCCTTGGAATTGGCCACCGGTCCGGCGGCGGGCATTGTGCGGTTCGTGAGGGAGCGAGTCGAGCCGTACTTCCTGGACTCCCGGTTGGAGTCCGTGGCCGGAAATTTCCGGCTCGGCGGTGGAATCCACGTTGAAGGCGGGATTGGCACGAAGCTGTCCAACAACGCGCTGCTGGGTGCGGGCGCGCAGATGACTTCGGAATCGGAGGCTATTGTGGGTTACGAAGAGTACTACTCGCCGGTGGCTGAAAAAGCGAACGTGTATGGAGTGGCCACGCGAGGCGAACTCAGCATCGAGGCCGGCGCGAGCATTGCCAAGGACCGTGGACTCAAAGTCTCCGGATTCTTCGGTGGGGAAGGATCATTCATTGGGAGAGTGGTGAAGGATCTCAATGGGACAACCGTCAAACGAGTCGAATTGGAGCAGAGTGTCGGCCACCAGCAGGGATTTGGTGTGGGTCTGGAACGCTGGAAGCCCTACCGGGATGCCGTCTTGGATTCGGGTTACTACCGCAGGTTCACCGAGACCGTGAAGGTGCCGTTGACGCATCGCACCGATTTCACAAGGCTGGCGTCGGCGAACGCGGTTTGGAATGCCGTGGCGGGTGGCGGTGGAGGAAGCGTGATCAGCATCTCTTCACCGGCGGCCTTGACCGGCAGCTTACTACAGACCTTCCTGGAAGACGGTACGCCGATGGATTATGAGACATCCGTTTATGTCGGCGTGCCCACAAGCGCGAACCTCGATCTGAAGCTGGACGTAGTGGCTGCTGGGCTGGGCGTCGAGATTGAAGGAAGTATCGAACGAGGTGCAGAAGTAGTGGGTGAGCGTGGCAAGATTTGGCAGTGGAAGCGACTGGCTCAGGAACAATACCCAAAACCGTCGCCGTCGCTGCTTCCGTCCGAGACAATTCTGTGGAAGGAAGCGGTTTGGTTGGGGAATGCGCTCGATCCGATTGGTTACGCGCTCAACGAATTCTGGCATTTCATCGCCGCCGCAGGGCAGACCATCATTGAGGCTGGTGTGGGCAGCACCAAGGCAACACTCGTGATTGACCAAGGTTCATTGCCGGAAGGCAGCGGAGTCGTCTCCCAATACGTATTGACGAGTCGTGGAGCGTCGCCAGCACCAGTCGCGCCGGGCGGTCAGGTCACCGCAGCCGGCGGATCCGATGAGCCTTTGCCACCCGTGGGCGCGGACAATTACGTTTACGGGTTGGGAGGGGTGTATCGGTTTGAAAGCACGAATGCTTTCAACGGAACTGGAACTCTGACCATCGCGTACACGGACGCGGATGTGACCAATTTGGTGGAACTGGACTTGCGAATCTACCGGTTGCCGGATGGAGCGAAGCGCTGGGAACTGGTCGGCGGGACTGTAAATGCCGCCTCCAACCGAGTGACTACGGCAATCACCCAACTTGGGACGTATGCTGTGGCTCCTCCGTTGCCGACCGGAGACTTATCTCTGGACTTGAGCACGCCCGCCATTGCGGCGGATGGGACTTCGATATTGTTGGCAGCCGTCACGAACGTTTTGCTCAATACCGGAGGCGTTGCGACGCAAGCCTGGTTGTTCACGGTTTACGCCAGTGGACTAGTGATTACGAACGCGGATTGGGACACGAACCTGGCCGGTGTCCAGATTGTCAGCACGAACGCGGAATTGCTGATTGGGTTGCGCACGCCGGTGGGTGGCACGGTGGGGAGCGTCAGCGTGGCCTCGGTCGCTGGCGATGCCTTTGGCTACGCCGAGGTGAATCTGGTGGACGGAGTCGCACCGGCAACACCAACGAATGTGACCGCTGTGGCCGGCCAGAGTCGGGTGTGGGTGTCGTGGAGCACCAATTTGGAAACCGATCTGGCTTCCTATCGCGTTTATTACCGGGCTGGTTCAAACGGTCCGCCGTTTGACGGGACGGCCTCGGTGGAAGGCAGTGCCTCGCCCGTGGCGACCACCGCCACGAATCTGCTGCTCCGAGGCTTGAGCCTGGGAAATACTTACTACATTGCCATGACCGCAGTGGATACCTCAGGAAACGAAAGTCCTTACAGCAGTTCGGTGCAGGTAACGACCACCCAGCAGTCACCCTCAGCGCCCACAGCCGTGGCCGTGCGCTTTGAGCCGGACGGCACCAACGTCCTGATGTGGGCATTGTCCGAAGACGACGGTTACAACGATCGGGACGTGGCCCGCTACGACGTGTGGCGAGCAGTACTGCCCGGTGGCGCATACCTGAAAGTTGGTGAAGTGCCGGCAGGCACCGGGATGTTCAGCGAAACCAATACACCGGTTGCGGCTGCCAATTACCTGCGTTACGCGGTCACGGCGGTGGATACGAATGGTCTAAGTTCGAACATGATCTTGGGGAATCGTGTGCTCGCCGGGACCGTCGGGATTGACAACGACGGGGATGGCATGGAAGACGGTTGGGAGTCGTTGCACGCTTTGAATCCGGAGGACCCATTGGATGCGCTTGCGGATGCAGATGCAGATGGCCTCACAAACCAGGAGGAATATCTATTGGGCCTGTTGCCAAACTCAGTTGACCGGCCGCGGGTTGAAGCGCGCGGCGTGACGACTGACGGTGGATTTGTGTTGGGGGTAATGGATGCCTACGGCAGAAGCGGCACTCTGCAATTCTCAACCAATTTGCTCAATTGGGAGGCGCTCACGTCTTGGCCGGCGGCAAGCACCAATCTCTTGTTTGAAGATCTCTCCGCGACGAATTCGACACAGCGATTCTACCGAGTGTTAGTGCCGTAGTTGGAGGTGCCGGGAATTGCGCTTGGGATGTCACCGCAGCGGCTTCAAATGCGTGGGCGGCTCGCAGTCGGGCAATTGATTCCTAGCGAGCATCGCTTCCGCTGCCGGGACGTGGCGCCCGGGCAAGCCGAGTTCCTTCAGCACGATGTTCCGCGCCATCGGAGCGCCGACCGTTTTCAAGAAGCCTAACCACAGTTCCCGCGCCAGTGGGTGGTCAGCGTGCTCGGAAGTCATCAGCGGAGCTTTCCGCGTCTGCCGGACTACGCCGAAATCATTGCTCCCCGATCAAATGCCGGCGGATGTGCCGGGCAAGATGCTCGTCCACTTCGGTGTGCCGAGGCACCGGCTGACGCCGGCCCGTGATCGGATTCCAGTAAATGTCGTGTTTGGCGCCAGGCCGTAACAGTCGGCAGCCGTGTTGCTCCAGTTCTCGCAGCAACTGCCGCCGCTTCATACGGCCAGTTCCTTGACCGAGTAACCTTCCGGCACCTCGTCGAGGACCATCATCTCGTAGGCATCCCGCATGTTTTCCTCCAATTCACGAAGCGTCCGCCCTTGCGTCATGATTTCGGGATGTTCCACGAGCTTCCCCAGCCAGAACTTCTTGGACTTCCAATAAATCATGGTCAATTTCGGCTTCATGCAAGGGAAGCGTGCCATAGGGCCAGGCCGTTCGCCACTGTTTTCAACCCTCGTTGAAGCGTCTTACTGTGTGGCATGGCAGTGACTCTCCGCCCCCGGTTGTTTGTGCGAATGGCCCGGGCGCGCTTTCACCGCATCGGCTTCAAATGCGTGTGTGGCTCGTAATCGGGCAATTGATCCCACGCCAGCTTTTCATCCGCCGCTGGCACGTAGCGCTCGGGCAAGCCGAGTTCCTTCAACACAATGTTCCGCGCCATCGGGATGCCCACCGTCTTGAAGAAGGCCAGATGGCGATTGAAGCCCTGCCGGCCAAAGCCGCAATCGGTCGAGAGCACCAGCTTGTCGGCGGGAATGTGGTTAAGGCAGCGGCGGATGCGTTCGGCGATCACATTCGGAAAATCCGCCTGGAGCGTGCGATGGCTGATGACGCCCACGGCCACTTTCTTCTTGAGCGAGTGCTTGAACGAATCGAACAGGTGTAGTTCGCGGAAGTTGTTTTCCGTGGCTTCGATGGTCCACACGTCGCCCTTGAGCCGGTTGAGATAAATGTCAATGGAGTTGGCGTAGGATTCGTCGGAGAAAACCTTCTGCATGTTGGGATTGCCCCAGCAGGTGTGAATCCACACCTCAACGTCGTCCAACCCCTCGACTTCGCGATTGAAAGCGTCCACGAGGAAATTGATGAACTCCTTCATCTCCGGGTTGTAGCGCGCCAGGAAATGCAGCGTCGGTTCTTCGACCTGAATGACCTTGCAGCCGGAGGCGGCTAGCTGGCGCAATTCCTTGTTCATGGCTTCGGCCATGTCCCAGATAAGTTGCTTCTTGTCGTCGAGATCGTAGTGCGGCGTGTGGCTGTCGAGGAAGAAGGCCAGCACCTGCGCCGAGCACGTTCCGAACTTCACCGGCTTGCCCGAGGCGGCGGCGGCTTGTTGGGCGACGCGCCAGATTTTGGCATATTCGAGCGGATTCTTCGGATCATGTTCCACCTTGCCGACAACGCGCGGCCAGCGCCAGGTCTTGTAAATCGAGTCCAGCATCGTGCCGACCGGATAGGAGAGCAGCGGCGAACGGGTTTTCTCGGTCTGCAATTCCTCATGCTCGAATCCCTTCCACCGTTGAAGCATGTAATGATGCCACGAGCGGCCGGCGACGTCCTCATCGAGGTGGTAATCGCCGGTGGTGAGAATGTCGAGGCCCGCCCGGGCCTGGTCGGAAACCACGATGGCGTGCGCGTCAGAGAACTGTTCGCGATACCACGGGTCCATCATGGCCGTGTCGAGGGGCCGGCCCCACAGGTTCTGGCTATACCAGCGCGGACGCGGCCAGGAGCCGGTGACCGTGGCCGGGAGCATCAAATCTTTCGTTGCGGTGAATGCCATGGAGTTGCCTTTCTCTTATGCGATTGCGATTGTGGACAGGACAGAGTGTTTCACTCGATTTGACCGGGTGTTAATGGCCTGTCTTATGGCGCAAGCGGGTTACGGTCACAAGCGCAATTTACGCTTCATCGAATGCCCTCCGCGACGGCACTGGCCGCCAGCAACAAAGCGCCCGTGGTTACAGCGTCTTCCGCCAGCGTCGCCAGGCGGATTGGCGGCGACGGACGAAACACTTCCATCAGCCAGGGATTCAAAGCGGCCTCCACCGCGGCGCGCAACGGCTCACCCACTTGGGCCAGTCCGCCGCCCAGGATGATCACCGCCGGATGGAAAAGGTGCGTGACGTGCGAAAGGCCGAACGCAAGCTCGGCGGCGGTTTCGTCCAAAATTCGCCGCGCGTCGGAATCTCCCTGTTGCAACGCGGTGGCGAGATGGCTGGCTTCACCGCGGACCGAGCCGGCGGACAATCGCGCCAGCAGACCGTCCGGTTTGCGCGAGTTCAGTTCGCGGATGCGACGGTCCACCGCCCAACCGGAACAGCGGGATTCGAGCGTCGTGCCGTCCCGATCGAGCCGGACGTGGC
Organism: Verrucomicrobiia bacterium; assembly: GCA_011525685.1. Classification (GTDB taxonomy): domain Bacteria; phylum Verrucomicrobiota; class Verrucomicrobiia; order Limisphaerales; family JADLHS01; genus WYBW01. The sequence goes on along the minus strand of WYBW01000029.1, from coordinate 2,032 downwards.
CGAGTTCGGATTCGCCCGGCGGCGCGCCATGATAAATCCTTCCGCCCAGGACCAGTCCCCCGCCCACGCCACTGCCCAAGGTCGCATAAAACACCGGGTCGCAGCCCGCGCCCGCTCCGCGCGACGCTTCCCCCAGCGCCGCCACATTGGCGTCGTTGTCCACGACGACCGGTGCGCCGGTCAACTCGCGCAGCCAGCCGGCCAGGTCGAACTCTGACCAGCCTTCGATCTGATGCGAGCGCGCGATCCTGCCGGTGCGCCAATCCACCGGTCCGCCAAAGCCGACACCAACCGCGGAGGGCGCGCGGTGGCCGATCAATTCAGGAAGCGCGCGTTGAATCTGGTCGCGGATGCCGGGTGCGCCGAGTGCGGGATTCACCGTCAGCCGGCGACGCTCCGCGATGGCCGCGGCTTCGTTGCCGAGAACGAGTTGGAGCTTCGTGCCGCCGATCTCGATTCCGAGGAGCATGATCTTGGAAACACTCAAAGTCCCAAACACCCAAGCACCCAAACTGCTCGGGTATGTGGGTGCCTGGGTAATTCACCCGTGGTTTCAGGAATACCTCGGCTCGTTGCCGGGTTTCCACTTAATATTGCAGCCGATGCTGGGGGTTTGGGCCGCCAAGACCGGCTGGCCGGCCAGCACCGCGTCCAGCGCCGCGCGCAGGTCCCTGCCGGTGACGGGAATTCCGTTGCCGGGCCGGCTGGCGTCGAACTGGCCGCGATAAACAAGACGGCGGGCCTGGTCGAAAAGATAAATGTCCGGTGTGCAGGCGGCGCGATAGGCTTTGGCCACGGCCTGCGACTCGTCATAAAGATACGGGAAGGTGTAGCCGGCCGCTTTGACCTCCTCGGCCATCTTCGCGGGACTGTCGGCGGGATAGTTCGCCACGTCGTTGGCGTTGATGCCGACAATGCCGACGCCGCGGGGCTGGTAATCTCTTGCCAGTTGAGCGAGCCCCGCGCGGATGTGTTTCACGTAAGGGCAATGGTTGCACAGAAAGATCACGAGCAAGGCGGGCTTGCCGTTGAAATCCACGAGCGCGACCGTCCTGCCATGGGTGTCCGGCAGCCGGAAGTCGGGGGCGATCGTGCCCAGCGGCAGCATGGTGGAAGGTGTCAGTGCCATGCGGGAAAGTTGGAATTGGCACGGCAGGTTGTCCAGCAAGTTCGGCAAGCGTGGAGCGCCACAAAGACCTTGGGTCTTTCCAGGTTTCCTTGTGAACGACTACCGCCCCTTTTTCCGTGCGCGAGGTAAATTCTCAGGGGGCCAGTTTGGGGAGAACAATTCGTAAACATCCAAGCCATAAGCTTTGGCCAACCGTTCCAATGTAGATAGCTGAACGTCCCGCTGCCTCCCCGCTTCGATGGCCTGGTAGTACTTGTAAGAGAAACTCGCTTTCTCCGCGAACGTCTCCTGCGTGTAACCATGAATCTCCCTGAGCTGCCTGAGCCGGACCAGAAGACGATGTAGAGTTGCGCTTGCCAATCGCCGAAACGTCGAATTTTTCGCTTGACTTGCACACCCACATATACGTAGTGTCGTGTCAAACCAACCAAGCCGGCCGGCCTGACGCAAGTGAACGCAGCCATGAATCCACGGCCATGAAAACGCCAACGCTGGGGCATCGGGAATTTCAAGCTGTGATCTTTTTTGCAGCAGTTCTGACGTTGTCAGGACTGCAAGCAGGAGCGCAACTCGGCCTGGCTACGACCTCACCGCCGCCTCACTTCGTGGCTTCCCGCACCGCGCATGAGACGGTGTGGCAGCGGGTGGAGGAACCGAGCCGGTCCGGGCTGTCCCGCGAACGCGTCTCCGCGTATGTCGAACTGGCTACGGGGTTGAATTTCTTCGACGAGACGACGCAAGCATGGCGGCCCAGCCGCGAAGAATGGGAGGTGTATCCCGAGGCCATCGTGGCGCGGTGGGGACAACACCAGGTGGTTCTGGCCACGAATCTGAATCTGCCCGGCGCGGTGGAGGTGCTCACGCCGGATGGCGTGCGGCTGGTTTCCCGTCCGGTGAGCCTAG
>WYBW01000028.1 GCA_011525685.1 Verrucomicrobiia bacterium | reverse complement strand
GCCAGCAGACTGCGCTTTTGTTGCTTCATGCGTTTGGTGGGTTTGGTTTGTTATTTCCACCGCCGAGCCTGTCTGCTCGGCGGCCAAACCACCAACCGCATTTTCAACTACGCCCGGGACATTCCCATGAACGTGACTAGCAATTCTGGTGGTCAGTCTATCACAACTATCCGAGGCCAAGTCTCGCGGTCGGAGAAGGCTTCTGGCTGAAGCTGCTTTGGGATAGAACTTGGGTTCAGACTTTTTCGGTCAACGGCCCATAGATTGGGGACTGAATAACCTGCAACGTATAGACATGCTCTCGCCTATCATGAAGACAAGTGTTCGAATGATGGCAGCCAGCCTCTTGCTCCCGGGTGTGATGGGCTGGGCTCAAGGGACCATTGATTTCAGCAACTCCAAGCCCCCGCTGGTGGATGCACCCATTGTGGATGCGGCGGGACAACCTGTGGGGTCGGCCTACCGCGTGGGCGCGTACCTTCTGCACCCCGGGGGCGAAGCCGGCTACTTGTTCCAGGCTTCGATCAGGGATGTGCCCGAAACCAGCACCGGCAGCGGCTATTTCCAGGCTGGCGTGCATGAAATCACCGGCGTCTCGCCGGCCTCAAGTGTAACCATCGAGGTGCGGGCCTGGCCCGCTCATGCCGGCAGCACCTACGAGCAAGCGCTCGCCAATGGCGCGGCGGTCGGCCGTTCGGCACCAATCACAGTCATCGTCGGTGGCCCTGTTCCCCCTGCTCCTCCACGCTTGCCTCCGACGCTCCTTGGCTTGCAGGGCTTTCAACTCAGTCCGGCCAGCAGCCCGCGCTATCGCCTGACACAGAGCTCCAGCCCGGCAGCGGGGGGCAGCATCGTGGTCCATCCACCCGCCGGACAGGATACGGCGTATGACGCCGGGACTATGGTCACGCTCACCGCCACGTCCGCCGACGGATATGCCTTCGCCCATTGGAGCGGCGCGGCCTCGGGGACCTCGGCGGTAACCCAAGTCACGCTTCTGGCTGATGCCCACGTCGTGGCCCACTTCAACCTCCTGCTCCCGCTCAACACCATCGTGGAATTCGACGTCACCCCGGAGTGTTCGCGCTGGGCTTCACCGGTGTTCCGGGGCTGACGTACGAACTGCAGCGGTGCAGTTCGCTTTCCGAACCTTGGGAGTCCGTCGAGGAACGGGTCATGCCCGACAGCGGGGTGGTCGCCTTCCAGGATCTGAGCCCGCCGTCGGACCAGGCCTTTTACCGGGTGGTACTGAAGCCATAGGCTGGTTGGAGTCTGCACTGGGAATGAGGTCATGGGGGATGGTGAGCGCGGCATAAGGCTATTCCAGCGCAGGTGGCCGAATCCATGTCCGGATGGGGAACTCGCCGCGGTGGTTTTTTGGTAGCCGAAATCGCGGGCACGCATACGTGGCTGATCGCCCTGACGGCGGAGTAACGCCGGTTTTCTAACCGGCGAGTTGCCGACTCGCCGACTCGCCGGCTCGAAAGTAGGCGTTACAAGCCGCAGACTCGAAAGTCGGCGTTGCGGCAACCCGGCAATCCAGATTGCGCACAACTTCCTGTCGCCATACCCTCGGCCACGCTTGTTCACCAAGCTGTGCGCCATGAAATACATCTACGAACAACTCGCCAAGATGATTGATCACTCGCTCCTGCATCCGACGATGACGGATCAGGAGCTGGAGGACGGCTGCCGGCTGGCCGCGAAATACGGCGTGGCCTCCGTCTGCATCAAACCCTACGCCGTTAAGCGCGCCGCCGAGTTGTTGAAAGGATCGGGTGTGCTTGTGGGCGCGGTAATCGGATTTCCGCACGGCAACAGCGCCACCGAATCAAAACGTTACGAGTCCGAACTGGCCTGTCGTGATGGCGCGGCGGAGATTGACATGGTCATCAATCTTGGCAAGGCGTTGAGCGGCGATTGGGCTTACGTCGAGCGCGACATTCAAGCCGTGTGCGACGAGGCGCACAAACACGGCGCCAAGGTGAAAGTGATTTTCGAGAACGATTACCTGACCAAAGGCGGCGCGGGTCTGAGCAGCGACGATTTCAAGCGCAAGCTCTGCCAGATCAGCGAGCGCGCGGGCGCGGATTGGGTGAAGACCTCGACGGGCTACGGATTTGTGAAGCAGGCCGACGGCAGCTACAACTACAAGGGCGCGACCGAACACGACCTCGCGCTGATGCGGGCGAGTTGTTCGGCCAGGGTGCAGGTTAAAGCTGCCGGCGGTGTGCGTGATCTGGATGGATTGATCAAGGTGCGTGACCTCGGCGCGACGCGTTGCGGTGCTACGGCCACGGCTGCCATGCTGGAGGAATACCGCCGCCGCGCTGCGGCGGAAACGACCGGCGCAGCGGCGACAGCAAGCGCCGGCCACCTCGGCAAGGGTGGCTATTGAGCGCGACGCTGTTTGAGTCATTGCTAAGGCGACGGGAAGAACCTATCTTTGCGTCAACCCGAGCCACCGAACTGACAACATGAATGTGCCCCAGCCGATTGTCCGCATCCCGACCCTCAAAACGGTGGCGGCTTTTCGCGACCATGTCGCGTCGCTCGGCGTGGAGTTGCCGTGCGATGACGCCATAATTGCCGGCACGGCCTCGCCCCTCGTGCAGCCAGTGGAGCAGGCAAGCATCAATGGCAAACGGATCGGCAATCGGTGGACCGTCCAGCCGATGGAAGGCTGGGATGGTACGACCACGGGCGGCGCAACGGACGATGTTCGCCGGCGCTGGCAACGTTTCGGGGAGAGCGGCGCGAAGTTGATCTATGGCGGCGAGGCGATGGCGGTGAGGCCCGATGGCCGCGCGAATCCCAATCAACTCATCATCATCGAGCAAAACAAAAAGGACCTGGCGGAGCTGCGGGAGATTCTCGTGCGCGCCCACCAGGAGCGCTACGGCACGACGGACGACCTGGTCATCGGCTTCCAACTGACGCACTCGGGACGGTTCTGCAAGCCCACGGACAAAAAGCGCATGGAGCCGCGCGTGGCGTTCCGGCATCCGATTCTGGACCGCAAGTTCAACGTTACCAGCGATGATCAGGTCTTCTCGGACGCGGAAATCGAGCAATTGATCGAATGTTACATCAGCGCCGCGAAGGTCGCCTGGGACGTGGGCGCGGACTTCGTGGACATCAAGCACTGCCACGGCTACCTGTTGCACGAGTTCCTCGGAGCGCACACGCGACCCGGCAAGTACGGCGGCACTTTCGAGAACCGCACGCGAATTCTGCGCGAGATCATTGCCGGCATCCGGACGAGCGGGAACAAAATCGAACTGGGGGTGCGGTTGAGCGCGTTTGATTTTGTTCCCTTCAGACCCGACCCTGAACGTTCGCAGCCCGGCAAACTCGGACCGGGCATTCCCGAGGACTTTTCCCACTGCCTGCCCTATCGCTACGGATTTGGGGTGAACCTTAACCATCCCGTCGAGCCGGATTTGACCGAGCCGATCAAGTTCGTGCGGCTCTGCGCCGAGCTGGGCGTGAAGATCGTGAATCTCAGCGCCGGTTCGCCGTATTACAACCCGCACATTCAACGACCGGCGATTTATCCGCCGTCGGATGGTTATCAGCCGCCGGAGGATCCACTGGCGGGGGTGGCGCGGCAGATTCAAGCGGTGCGGGAGATCAAGGCGCAGTCACCCGCCCCACTGGTGCTGGTGGGCACGGCCTACAGCTATTTGCAGGAATACCTCCCCCATGTCGCGCAAGCCGTCTTGCGCCGGGGTTGGGTGGACAGCATCGGCCTCGGTCGCATGGTGCTGGCGTATCCGACGATTCTCACCGACGCCGTGCAGAAAGGAGCGCTGACGGCGAAATTCATCTGCCGCACGTTCAGCGACTGCACCACGGCACCGCGGAACGGTTTGATCAGCGGCTGTTACCCGCTGGACAAATACTACACGGCCAAACCCGAGTTCCAGCAGCTCAAGGATATCAAACGCGCCGCCGGCGTGTGAACTCCAGAAGCGTGCGGACGCACCTTGCCTGAAGCGGCCTCCTCACCCTGCCCTACCCACCCACCGCCGGTCGGTCACGCCGACTTTCCAGTCGGCGGGTGTCCGGGCAACTGCGGGCAATCCGCAGGTCATCCACTCTGCGCCTGGCAGAAACCTCTCGCTGGTTGGAAAACCGGCGTTACGACCGGGAGGCTCGGTTCGAGCTGTGCCAACTCCCCCGCCGCCCTCACTTCTTACCGGCCGTGGTCAGCGGGAAATCATCCGTACGGAACGGCGAAGCGGGCAGGCCGTCTTTGTTCCAAAGGTTGACCACCGGATAATCCGCCCAGCCGTATCGCACCGCGATCGGATTGGGAACTTGCGGACTGCTGACAACCACGTTGCTGCCGACGATCTCCGCATCGGCCCAGACGAAGTTCCGGTCCTCGCCACAAATGGCAAAACCTGTCAGTCGGCCGCCGCGCGCCTCGAGGCCTTTGCCGACGTGATCGAAGGAGAGCACAATCTTTCCACCCTCGATCCGCTGGCTCGCGTAGAGCGGGCCGGAGTGTTCGATCTTTTCACCATAAGCGATGGCGCGGGCCGCCAAAGCGAGGCGCGCTCCCACGGGTTGTTTCATCCGCGGGTGGATGTCGTCCTTGTCGCCCACGTCGGTGATGACCACCATGCCCACCTTGGGCAGGACTTTGGTCGCCAGCCATTGCGCCTCGCGCAGCTCGGCCCAATCGCTGTCCCCCGGCGCCTTGGTGATTTCCTCCACGGACCGTTTCCGGTTCTTGTCCCACGGGGCGAGTTGCACCTGCAGGAAGGTGAAGTCTCCCTGTCCCCAGTCGCGGCGCCAGTTGCGGATCATGTCCGCGAACAGGGTGCGATACTGTTCGGCGCGGCCCGCGTTCGACTCGCCCTGATACCAGATGGCGCCACTGATCGCGTACGGGAGCAGCGGCGCGATCATACCGTTGTAAAGTTCGGTGGGTCGCCAACCGAATCGCGGCGGCTGTTTCTTGAACTCTTCGCCCTTGCTCGCGGCAACGGCCTTTTCCTTCTCAAATTCGATCAACGCCGCCTGATGGTTTTTCCAGGCTTCCGCGTTCGCGTCGAGGATTTCGGCCAGGTAACGCGGATTGACCTCGAGGGATTCGCGGTTCATCCAGACTTCCGCCGGCGAGCCGCCCCAGTCGGATTGGATGATGCCGATGGGCACCTTGCGCGCGGCTTGCAGGTCCCGGGCGAAATGATACGCCACGGCGCTGTAACCGCTGATCATGTCAGGCGCACAGACTTTCCAGGAGGAATTGACGCGCACGGTGGGCGCATCGGACTTCACGTTGGGCACCATGAAGAAACGAATCGAGGAGTTGGTTGCGGAGGCGGCCGTGGCCTGCGGTTGCTCGGACTGGCTCACCGGCCATTCCATGTTCGACTGGCCGCTGGCGACCCAGACCTCGCCCACGAGCACGTTCTGGAATTCCACTGTGCGCGAGGGGGAAGCGACCGTAAGCACGTCCGGTCCGCCGGCCTTGAGCCGGCGCAGGCGCACTGACCACTTGCCATTCTGTGTGGTGGTCGTGACCCGTTGTCCCCGGAACGTGACGGTGATGACCTCGCCATCGTCGGCCCAGCCCCAGATGGGCACGGTCGTGTTTCGTTGGAGGACCATGTTGTCGGAGAACAGCGCGGGCAAACGAAAATCCGCGTGACCGAGTTGAACAACTGCCAGCAGGCAGCAGGAGAACAGCAGGCGGGCAAGTGACCGTTTCATCATGGCGCGTAGTCCAGCGAAAGCCGCCGCCGCCGTCAACCGAAATTCCAACCGACAACCTTTTTGACACCCGCTTTGCCGCCTTCGTAAGATTCGTCAGGCGGGCGACATCACGTTTATGGCCACATACTATCTTGCTTGCGATTTGGGCGCGGAAAGCGGGCGACTGATGCTGGGCGCGCTGGACGGTGGGAGGATCACCCTGGAGGAACTGCATCGCTTTCCGAATGTTCCCGTCAAGGTCAACGGCAGCTTGCACTGGAACATGGACGCCTTGTTTGCCGAGCTGGTGACCGGCCTCCGGAAAGCCGCGGCGCGCAAGCTGCCCATCTGCAGTTTGAGCACGGACTCCTGGGGCGTGGATTACATCCTTTACGACGCGCACGGCAAGATGATGTCCCCGGTCTGGCATTATCGGGACGCGCGCACGGCCCGCGGGGTGGAAAACGTCAAGGCGCGCGTGGACTGGCCGACGATTTACTCCGAGACGGGCATCCAGTTCATGGCGTTGAACACGATTTATCAACTGGCCGCTGAACCGCCTGAACGGCTCGCGCAAGCGAAACAACTTCTGCTCATCGGCGACGCCTTCAACTTCCACTGCTGCGGCGTGGCTCGGAACGACGAGTCGCTCGCGAGCACCACGCAGCTTTACAATCCGCGCACGAAGTCCTGGTCCCAAAAGCTCCTTTCCGCACTCGGATTGCGCGAAGATCTGTTTGCGCCGGTGGTGCCGTCGGGCACAAAGCTCGGACGACTGAAGCCGGAACTCGCGGCGGAGGTTGGCCTGCCACCAATCGAGGTGATTGCGTCATGCTCACATGATACGGGCGCGGCCGTGGCGGCAGTGCCGGCAAGTGGGGAGGACTGGGCTTACCTGAGTTCCGGCACCTGGTCGCTCATGGGCGTCGAAAGCCCCCACCCCATCATCAACGACCAAGGACGCGATTTGAATTTTACGAATGAGATCGGTTTTGGCGGCAGCATCCGCCTGCTCAAGAACATCATCGGCCTGTGGCTCATTCAAGAGTGCCGCCGCGATTGGGCCAGGGCGGGCAAGGAATACGATTACGCGGAACTGGGAGAACTGGCGGCGGAGTCGCCGCCGTTCGTGTCACTCATCAATCCTGCCGACCCGCGCCTGGTCAGTCCCGAGGACATGCCCGCCAAGATGGCCGCGATTTGCCGCGAGACGGGTCAGCCGGTTCCCGCGACGCCGGGCGCGTTTGTTCGTTGCGCGTTGGAGAGTCTGGCCTTGTTCTATCGCGTCACGCTCCGGCAACTTGAGCGACTCATCGGCAAGAACCTCGAACGCCTTCACATCGTGGGCGGCGGAAGCAGGAACGATCTCTTGAATCAATTCACCGCCAACGCGCTGCAAATCCCGGTCCTGGCCGGCCCAAGCGAGTGTACAGCCTTGGGGAATGTGCTGGTGCAATCCATCGCCCTCGGCCATCTCCCGTCGCTGACCGCCGCGCGCGAAGTGGTGCGGAATTCGTTCGAGGTCAAGACGGTCATGCCGCAGGAAACCGCGGAATGGGACAGGGCATTTGAACGATTTGAACGATTGGTAAAGCCGGGCGAATTATTACGCTAACCCGTCTGGTTACGCCTATGACATGAATCCGACGGCAGGTTATCATCCGACGTTTTTCACCGGCAGCACACCCTACACCAGTTCGGTGGGTTTTTTTTGCGGCGAACGGGTATGGGCTCTATGACATGGCGGGGAACGTGTGGGAATGGTGATGGGATTGGTTTGATTACTTTTCGAGTAGCATGCAAACTGACTCGCGTGGTCCGCCTTCAGGCGCGTACCGCGTGACACGCGGCGGCAGTTGGTACAACAACGCGTTCGGCTGCCGGTCGGCGAACCGCAACAACCTTTGGCCGGGCAACAGGCCCGGCAACCTGGGGTTCCGGTGCGCCCTGCCTTCAGGTCAGTGAGCCGAAAAAGGTGGGGCGGAGCAGGCTGGCGCGCGAGGGACGAGCGCGTTGGCCCCGGGGATAGTGCGGCTCGATGACCTCCAGGAGTTTGGCCCACGGGATGACTTCCTCCCTGCGGGCGAGAAACTTGTCGCGGCGGGTGGGCTTCTTTTGGTGGGCGAATTCAGCGTGAGCAAGCGTGGTCTGATGGGTCAGGCCTCACAGATGAGCAAACCCGCCGCTCCGTTCAAAAGAATTTCCTGCGGATTAAATCAGCGTTTCCCTGGCCCGGATATTTCATACCTGAGTTGACTCTTGGCGGTGGAAGCGATTTTTGAGGGAAAAGGGCGTTTGAAATCCGCGTGGGAGTGCGGGCCGGCGCGAAAACGGCGTCTCTTTGGCACAGGAAAGGTTCTGGGGGCGTTTTTGCCGACACCGCTCCCTTCACGAAACGAGTGTTCGATTTCGCGCCGCGCCTCGGCTGAAGTCCCCCGCACTAATCACTCCACACGGGCAGCGCCAGCCGCCGCCGATGGCACCATCGGAAAATCTCCTGCCGCGGCCAGGCGCTGCTCAGTTGCACATCGCCCCGGCGCACGATCACCGTGACTTGCGCCGCCACTTTCAGGAGTTGCAACCGCACGCTCCCCGCCGTGGCACTCGCCAGTTCCGTGCCGCGCAAGCCCGGCGTGCGCACCCGCTCCAGCAGCAGATAGGCAAACGTTGCCAACCACAGCCGCAGTTGATTGCTCGCCAAGTGGCGCGTACTCATCCGGTCGGCCGCCAAATCCAGCGTCTGTTGCTTGAGCACGTTTGCCATTTCGCCCCGCGCGCAAGACAACTCCTCGTAAAGCCGTTGCGCCCGATACCGCGTTTTGGCCTCGTCCTCTTGGAATCCCTAGGCCGGCAGGTTCGTGACCAGGAAGCGCGGGTTGTCGCCTTGCGCGCTGACTTCGGCCTTGGCAATGGCTCGGCGCGGCCGACTCCAACTGCGCACCGTTTCATATTCAAATTCCGTGAACACCCGCGTGGCGACGCCAGTCAGACAATGCCGTGCCCGCGCCGCGGCCAGCGCGCTGTGAGTTTTCTCCAGCAACACGCTGTTCTTGCCCAGCCCAAGACAATAATAAACGCCGTGGGCCTCGCACCAGCTCATCAGTTCCTCCACGCAAAAACCGCTATCGCCACGCACGATGATCCGCGGCGTTTTGCAGCGTTGGCGGAGCGCTGCGCCGAGTTTCTCCAGCGCCGCCGCCGCCCCGTGGGCCGCGCCGTGAGCGGCGGTGCGCAGTTGCGCCCACAACGGAATGTCCCCCACAAAAGCGTAGAGCGGCAGATAAACGTAATCGTCATAATAGGCGTTGAAGTGCCGGCCCTCCTGCAGGCCGTGCAGCCGATGGCCCATCGCGTCGAGGTCAACGACGATTTCGCTGGCGTGCTTGGGCAGGCAGCGCGCGCCCAGTCGCAGCAAGGGGGCTTCGATCTTTTGGGGATCGTGGGGCAGTTTATGGCAGCGCGTCTGTTTGTTGTTGGACCGTGCCAAGCGATTGAGCGTGGCCGGGGCGGCCAGCGGCGCACCCGGATGGAACGGGCGCTCGGTGCCCAGCGGGTCTTCCTTGCCGCAGGCGGTGGCCAGCAACGGATCGCGGCGCAGGGACTGGTGGTCGTTGAGATCCTCGTAACCGAGCGCCTCGGTGTAAATCCGTTGGGCCAGCAGTTCGGGCAGGAAGTGTTCGACAAAGACGGGGTGGCGCGCGTCGTCAAAACAGTCAGCCAACCGACGGGTCAGCCCCAGCGACCAATCCACCTGGCGCGCACCAGGAGCACGCCGCCGTCGCCAGCGAGGGTGCCGCCGGAAAAATCGGCCACGACTTTTCGCGCCCCAAGCTCTTGAAAGAGCATCGGCTGGTCATTACAGTCTGTCGCAGCAGAAGCGGTGCAGTGCGTTTTCATTTGGCTCAATAGCATGAAGCCTTTTAACACACTCGCCGCTTGTTCGTTTAATCTCTCCGTGAAATATCCGGGTTAAGCCTGGCATTGACGGTGTTCTGGATTTGGATGCTCGTGGATGCCATCCAGAACAAAGGCGTTGGCGACGGCGAAAAGGTTGGGTGGGTGTTGTCCATTGTGTTTTTCCATTTGATCGGCTCGCTGCCTTACTTTTTCATTGGCCGACCGAAGGGTCGCCAGCCGGTGTTGAGCCAGCCGGTGCGCCCGGTGAGTATGCCATGAGTTTGAAGCGATCCACTCACGACGTCATGATCGGCGGGGTCTGCGCCGGCCTGGCGCATGCGTTCGGTTGGCCGGCGGGACGCACACGCATCGGATATGTGCTGCTGTCCATCCTGAGCGCGGCGTTTCCCGGGATTCTGGTTTACCTGATCCTGTGGTTCGTGATGCCGCCGACCGACGAGTGGTGAATGATTCCAACCCCTCTCCAAATGAGCCATGTCTGAAATTACCTCTTCTGCTCCTCCACCCTCGCGCCGGGGCTGTTTGTTCTATGGCTGCCTGACATGCATCGTGCTGGCGCTGATCACCGGCCTGCTCGCCGTGCTGGCCGTGCGCGCCGTGAAGAACAAGCTCAACGCCTACACGGATTCCCAACCCATGCAGTTGCCGAAGGTGGAAATGAGCGATGCCGATTACGACCTTCTCCAGCAGCGCGTGGCGGTGTTTGCCGACGCGATGCAGCAGGGCAAACCGACCGAGGCGTTGATTCTGAGCGAGCGCGACATCAACGCTCTGCTGGCGAGGTCCCCGCAGATGAAGCCGGTTGCGGACAAGGTCCATGTCTCCATGGACGGCAGTCAGGTCAAGGGCCAGGTAAGCATCCCGTTGTCCGGCTTGGGCTGGGTGGGTCGCGGGCGTTATCTGAATGGCGAAACCACCTTTGACGTGTCACTCGAGAACGGCGTCCTGGTCGTGACCGCGCAGGAGATCAAGGTGAAAGGCCGGCCGCTGCCCGAGACATTCATGAAGCAACTCCGGCGCGAAAACCTGGCCAAGGACGCTTACAAGGACCCGAAGAACGCCGAGGTGCTGCGCCGGCTGGATACGATCCAGATAGAGGGTGATCGCGCGATCATCAAGGCGCGAGGAACTCAGTAAAGGGGTTTGTCCGCGCCCGCCCGAGGGATTCAGGGTTTGGCCAGCAAGGCTTGCACGGAAATGCCGCGCAATTCGCAGAGCCGGCGGATGACATCCTCGATCAGGTTGTTGGGACAGGACGCGCCGGCCGTGATGCCAACGGTCGTCTTGCCGGCGGGCAGCCAGTCGCGGGTTTCCACTTCCTTTTGGTCGTGCTGGTTGTAGTGCTTGATCAACTTCTCGGAAACCATCTTGGCGGCGTTCTTGATGAAGAAGGTGGGCAACTTGCCCTCGCCCATTTCCGCGAGGTGCGAGGTGTTGGATGAATTGTAGCCGCCGATGACCAGCAGGAGGTCGAGCGGTTCACGCAACAGTTTCTCCAAGGCATCCTGCCGGTCCTGGGTGGCGCCACAGATCGTGTCGAAAAACCGGAAGTGTTTGTCCAGTTCCGCCTCGCCATACTTCTTGCTCATTGCGGCGCGCAGGCGACGTTGAACCTCCTCCGTTTCGCCGCGGAGCATCGTCGTTTGGTTGGCCACGCCGACCGCCTCCAGATGCAGGTCGGGATCGAATCCCTCGGAGTAGGAGCCTTTGAAACGGTTCAGGAACCTGGCCTTGTCGCCGCCGTTGACAATGTAATCGCAAACATAGTCGGTGTCCGCGAGGGTGAAGACCACGAGATAATGACCGCCGCCGTAAGCGCGGGCCTGGGAACTCGTAGCCTTGGTTTCCTCATGCCAGGCCTTGCCATGAATGATGCTGGTGACCTGGTCACGGGAGTATTGGCGCACGCGCTTCCAGACGCTCATCACATCGCCGCAGGTGGTGTCCACCAGCAGGCAGCCCTTCTCCTCCAGTTTCTGGCGCGTGCCCACTTCCGTGCCGAACGCGGGGATGATGACCACGTCCTCCCGGTTCAACCGGGCCATTTCCTGGTCGTTCGGCTTGTTGGAAATCGTGTGAATGCCCAGGTTGCGGATCTGGTCGTTCACCTCGGGATTATGGATGATCTCACCGAGCAGGAAGATGGGCTTGTCCGGCGGAAATGACTTCCGGGCGGCGTAAGCGAGGTCAATCGCGCGCTCGACGCCGTAACAGAAGCCGAACTCCTTTGCCAGGCGAATGGTGAGGTTGTCGGCGTGCAGGACATGGCCGTGGGCGCGGAGGTGCTCGACCAGTTCGCTCCGGTAATGCGACAGCACCTGAGCCTGGACGGCTTCCATGATGTCCGGGCGGCGCAGGTTGAGTTTCTTGGGCGCCACGGGCGCGACGGTTTCCATAATGCTAAGAGACTAGCACGACTGCGGGACGCGTCGAGCAGGAAGTCAGCGACTGCGGACTCGCAGCCAACGCAGGTTTGGGATTGAACGAACTTGCTTTTGCTCGGGGCACAACGTACCCAGTGGCGCATGTTGAAGCGGATTCAAGCGGTGAACCGGAATCGTCACCTTCGGGGCCTCGGCCTGGTCGTGCTCGGACTGCTCATGTTGCCGCCCGCGTCGGCCCAGCAGGTGCCGGTGCGGGAGCACACTCTGGCCAACGGGATGCGCGTGTTGCTGGTGGCGCGCGAGGATGAGCCAACCGTCTCCGGCGGCTGGGTGGCCCATGTGGGCAGCGCCAATGAACGGCCGGGCATCACGGGCATCGCGCACCTGTTCGAGCACATGATGTTCAAGGGCACTCCGACCATCGGCACCAAGGACGCCCAGCGCGACCTCGAGATCATCGCCGAGCAGGAGCGCGTGCGGGAGTTGATGCGGCAGGAGGAGCGCAAGATGCGCCAGCTCTGGCGTCGCGGCGAGATCGAGGATTTGCTCAAGCCCGAACAACAGACCGCCCGCTACCGGGAGCTGGAGAAGGAATTTCAGAAACTCGTCGAGGAACAACGCCAACTGCTCGTGAAGAACGAGTTCGACCGGATTTACCGCTCGGCGGGCGCCTCGGGCATGAACGCCTTCACCAGTCAGGACATGACCGGCTACTTCGTCACCGTGCCGGCCCACAAGCTCGAATTGCTCCTGTGGATGGAGTCGGAGCGGATTCTGCGTCCAGTGTTCCGGGAGTTTTACGCGGAGCGCGACGTGGTGTTTGAAGAGCGCCGAATGCGCACCGAGGCCACACCCTTGGGCAAGTTCGAGGAATCGGTGAATGCGATGTTCTGGGAATCCCATCCCTACAGTTGGCCGATCGTGGGCTGGCCCTCGGACATCCCGGCCATCACCAAGGCACAGGCGGACGAGTTCTACGCCAAGTATTATGCGCCTCAGAATCTGACGCTGATTCTGGTGGGCCGATTCCAACCGGACGACTTGATGGCGCAGGTCGAACGTTACTTTGGCCGCATCCCGCGCGGCCCCGGCGAAGCGCCGGACGTGGTGACACTGGAAGTCAAGCAGGTGGGCGAGAAGCGTTACTACGCCCAGGCCGAAGCCAATCCGCAAGTGGAGATCATGTGGCACACGGTGGCGTTCGGGCACCGCGATTCTTACCCGTTGATGGTGCTGGGACAATTGCTGTCCACGCGCACCGGGCGGCTTTACAAGGGTTTGGTGCTGGACTCGAAAGTCGCCACCGAGGCATTTGCCTACCAGAATTCAATGAAATGGGCCGGGTATTTCAACGCCGGCGGGGAAGCGCGCGACGGTCACAGCCCGCAGGACGTGGAGGCGGGTATTTATGCGGCAATCGAAAAGCTTCAGCGGGAGGACGTGCCGCCCGAGGAACTGCAAAAGGTCAAGAACAACTTCGCCGCCAGCGAATATCGCCGCCTCACCTCGAACATGGCAATTCTCATGAACCTCATCCAAAACGAGGGCCGCGGCGACTGGCGCGAGATCAACGAGGCCGGCGCCAAGGTGCAGGCGGTAACCGCGGCGGACGTGAAGCGCGTGGCCAATACCTACTTTGCCAGGGAAAACCGGGCCGTGGCGATCTACACGCGCAAACCGGCCACGTCCCGTCTGGAGAAAGTTGAATGATGAAAACTTTTATACCTTCTCGAGATTCAATCCTGTTGGCGGCGGGACTGGCTGCGGCCATGTTGAGTCAACCGCCGGGGTTGACGAGCGCCTTGGCCGCGCCCATTCCCGCCCGCCCGGAGAAGCTGACCTTTCCACCCTTCGAGTTTCAACCACCCCAACCGCAGCAATACCGCGTGCCGCTTCGCAGCGGTCCGGTGGCTTATATTGTGCCCGACCGGGAATTGCCGCTGGTCAACATCGTCATATACATCCGCGCCGGCGACTGGCTGGTCCCGGCCGGCAAAGAAGGTTTGACCGACCTGTGCGGATTCCTGCTGACCCGCGCCGGAACAGCGTCGCGCTCGGCGCAGGACCTGGAGGAGCGCCTCGCGTTTCTGGCCGCGCAACTCAATTCCAGCATCGGCGGCTCGGAAGGCTCCGTGAGCCTCAACCTGCTGTCCAAGGACCTGGATGAGGGCCTGGCCATCCTGCGCGAGGTGCTGACCGAACCCCGGTTCCAGCAGGACCGCATTGACTTGCACAAGCAGCGGCTGCTCCAAACCATGAAACAGCGCAACGACGACTCGGCAAACATCGAGCGCCGTGAAGCCAACTTCCTCGCCTACGGCGAGAATTTCTGGAATAATCGCCAGTCCACAGCCGCCTCAATGGAGGCAATCACCCGCGAGGACCTTCTAAACTTTCAGCGGAAATGGTTCACGCCGGCCAACTTCGTACTCGCGGTGAGCGGCGACTTTGACCGTGACACCATGGTGCAGAAACTGGAACGGCTGTTTGCCAACTGGCCGCAGCAGGGCGAGAGGCCACCGGCCATTCCGAACACTGTCCAGATGGCGTCGCCCGGCACGTATCTGGTGGACAAGGACGTGAACCAGGGGCGCGTCGCCATCATGTTGCCTGGCGTGATGCGCGAGCATCCCGACTACTTCGCGATCATGATGATGAACGACATCCTCGGCGGCGGCGGCTTCACCTCGCGCATTGTCAACCGGGTGCGTTCGGACGAGGGGTTGGCCTACTCGGCGGGCTCCAGTTTTCCCGGTGGCATCCATTACCCATACGCGTTTCGCGCCGGCTTTCAGTCCAAATCCCGCACCGTGGCCTTTGCCGCCTCGATTGTCGTGGAGGAAATGAAGCGCATCGCCTCCGAACTGGTGACCACGGAGGAACTGGAGGACGCGAAGCGCGGTTTCATCGAGCGCCTGCCCCGCAGCTTTGCCACGAAGGCCCAGGTGGCCGGTGTTTTCGCCAATGACGAGTTCACCGGCCGCTTCGCCCGCGAACCGGATTATTGGCAGACGGTCGTGCCACGCATCCGGGCGGTGACCCGCGAGGATGTGCTCCGCGTCGCCAGGCAATATCTGAACCTTGACCGGCTCGTAATTTTTGTCGTCGGTCAGAAGGACGAAATTCTGCTCGGCCATCCAAATCATCCCGTCAAGCTGGCCGACTTGACCGGCGGCAAGTTCACGGAACTGCCGTTGCGAGATCCCCTGACCATGAATCCACTGCCTCTGGGATCAGGCACCTCGGGCCGGTGAAACTCCTGCTTGGTTGAGGCTGCAACTCGCAGTCTTCGCCGACAACAAAAGCTGGATGGAAGGACCGCTCAGGGTCTGCAAATTGAGCGCGAGCTCTCCCGTCTGCTCTTCACGAAGTCCGTGCGTCCCAAGAGTTTGCTGTTTGGCGTTCGACCGGCTAAAAAGTCCGCGTCCTTTTGCAAAGTCGTTCGTCTTCACAGACAGAAGCGGTCACAACGACCGGCAAAACAACAAAGTAAAAACGACAACGAAACATGAAGACAGACACGCTTGAGCAGGATGAAGTCAGAGCCACGGTGCGGCAGCGCTATGGCAAAATCGCCGCCACCAACAGCGGTTGCGGTTGCGCGCCGACTTGTTGCAGCCCGGCCGAAACCGAATCATCCGCGCACGATCCCAAGGCGATATTCCAAGGCCTCGGTTATTCGGCGGCAGACACGGAAGCCGTGCCGGAAGGATCAAACCTTGGATTGGGCTGCGGTAATCCACAAGCCATCGCCGCCCTCAAACCCGGCGAGACGGTGCTTGATCTCGGCAGCGGCGCGGGCTTCGACGCGTTTCTCGCCGCGCGGGCGGTCGGGCGGGCGGGATTCGTCATTGGTGTGGACATGACACCGGAGATGGTCAGCAAGGCCCGTAACCATCAGGCGCAGGGTGGTTATCCGAACGTCGAGTTTCGCATTGGTGAGATTGAGAGTCTGCCGGTGGCGGACAAGTCCGTGGACGCAATCATCTCGAACTGTGTGATCAACCTGTCGCCAGACAAGGCGCGTGTGTTCCGTGAAGCATTTCGCGTATTGAAACCCGGCGGGCGGCTGGCGATTTCTGACGTGGTCGCGCTGGCGGACATTCCAGTGGAGTTGCGAAAGGATTGGGAGCTTTACACCGGTTGTGTGGCGGGCGCTTCGACGATTCCGGAGATCAAGTCCTGGTTGGCGGCGGCGGGGTTCACACAGATTCGCGTTGAGCCGAACGGTGGAAGCCGGGAGATTATCGGACAATGGTTTCCGGGCCGGCGCGTCGAGGAATTCGTTGCCTCGGCCACCATTGAAGCGGTGAAGCCTTGCGTGTAAGCATGAGCCATCCATACCAATGCGGCCGCAGCATGCGGGGCCTTCAAATTCGCTTCGAAGACTCTCCCTCACCCCCGCCCTCTGCCGCCGGGAGAGGGAGGATTCCCCGCCGCTGCGTCGAACAAAGTGAGTCTGCGTCTGCCCGACCAACCAAATGCCGAAGCATGATGCACCATCGTTGTTCCTTCTCCCGAGGGAGGGTCAGGGTGAGGGTGAACGGAGCGAGATTGCTGAAAGCAATCAGCCTTCCGCCATGGCCACATGAACGCCACGCTCGAACACATCTGGCATGAATTCGCCGACCGGCTGCGGGAATTCATTCGCCGCCGAGTCGCGGATCCGCATACCGCCGAGGACATCCTCCAGGATGTTTTCGTGAAGATTCAGGCGCGACTGAATCGGCTCAAAGACCCGGCCAAGTTGCAGGGCTGGATTTATCTCATCGCGCGTAATGCCATCATTGACCACTACCGCACGCGGAGGGAAACCGTGGAAGTGCCGGAGACGCTGGCCGCCGAAGCCGAGTCGGCCGATGGCGAAATGGAGGAACTCAAAACCTCTTTCCGCCGCATGATTTACAGCCTGCCCGAGCCATATCGCGAGGCGTTGGTGATGACGGAATTCGAGGGGCTGACGCAGCCGCAGCTCGCGGAGCGCCTGGGGATTTCCCTCTCCGGCGCGAAATCCCGGGTGCAACGCGGCCGCGCGCAATTGAAACAGATGCTCCACGACTGCTGCACCTTCGAGTTTGACCGGCGCGGCAAGGTGATTGATTGCACCCCACGCCAAAAGGCCAAGTGCAATGAGTGCCGGTGAAAACTTTGAGAGCCAAGTGGACTGCGGCCAAAAGTCGCTGTGTCAGTGAGTCAGAGCGACTCGCGTTTTCACCGGGAGTGTTTCATCATGGCACGTTCTGGCGTTTTGTCTGCAGCCATCCCTGACGTCTAAATTCCTGTCAGAGCTGATCTTGCAAATTCAAAACCCCGCTGGCATTGCAACTGCAAAGATGTCGGCGTGAGGCGGGTGTGTCCGGGTGGACGCGCCTCTGAGCCTCACCCATCTCAACCGGACTTGGATGCAGACCCGGTTGCGATGCTCCCATTTAACCAGTCTGCAACATGAAAGGCTCGTGCTTATGAATGCATTGACTCGCTGGAATCCGTTCCGGGAAATGGAAGACATACAGCGGCGGATGACCTCTCTGTTTGACTGGAGTCCGTTCCGTCGCAGTGCGCTGACCACGGAAGATGAAACCATCACCGTGCCCGAGTGGGCGCCCCTGGTGGACATCGCGGAAGACGAAAAGGAATACCTGATCAAGGTGGAGCTTCCCGAAGTCCAGAAGGACGACGTGAAGGTGACCGTGGAAAGCGGCACGCTGACCATTTCCGGGGAACGCAAGGCGGAGAAGGAAGAAAAGGGCCGCAAGTTCCATCGCGTGGAACGCTATTATGGCCGGTTCGAGCGCAGCTTCACCATCCCTGATGACGCCGAGGCGGACAACGTCAAGGCCGAGTTCAAGGATGGCGTGTTGCGCGTGCATTTGGCCAAGAGCGAAAAGGCTCGCCCGAAACAGATCGAAGTCAAGGTCAGTTAAGCAGCCCAGGCCCGATGGCACCCCGTTCCGGGGTGCTTACGGGCGGTGGAAACTGTCGTTCGCCTCAGATGCTGCCGCCATGAGGGCGCGGCGTCGCTGGAGGCTTTCGGCGCGGGTGGCCTGGTCAGGCGCAGGGAGAGGTGGCAAGCATTTTGGGTTGCGCTGTCCGCCATCCGCGCATCAAGGGCAGACAACTTTGCAACGCAAATTCCCTATGACCGCAAACGCAAACACTCAGTCCAACACCGCCGCGTCCGCTGGTTTCTGGCAACGTCTCTGCCAACGCATTCGTGGCTGGGGTAAACGCCGGGAAACGGGCTGTTGTGATTCGACGACGCAGTCGTCGCAAAACACTCCCGCGGACAAGGCGGCACAGCAGCAGAAAGCCGCCACTTGACCAAACTGCGGCGGAAAGGCGCGCCGAATCGCGAGCCGAACGGATGAGTCTGTTTCCATCGCGTCGCGGTCTCGGCGCCTCATCGGGAATCAACAACAACATTTGAAACTCAAAACCAATGAACGAGGCCAGAACCATGAAAACCGATTTTGCGACCTCCGCGCCGTTCACTCGCCAATTTGCGCGGCAACGCCCCGCGCTCCTCCGACTTTCCTTTTCGCTCGTCACCGCGTTCTTGCTCGCGGCTTCGCCCGTTTGGGCCGCCGCCACCCCCAAGCTCAAGACCGACAACTCGCCCCTGCCCGCCGACGCCCGGCCCGCGTTGACCTTCAAGCCCATCGTCAAGAAGGTCACGCCTAGCGTCGTCAACATTTACTCCGCCAAGACCGTGCGCCAGAAGCCCGCCTTCGCGCCGTTCTTTGACGACCCGTTCTTCCGCCAGTTCTTCGGCGTGCCGTTCGAGAACATCCCCCGCGAGCGCCGCGAACAAAGTCTCGGCTCGGGCGTCATCGTCACCGAGGACGGCTACATCCTCACCAACAACCACGTCGTGGACGGCGCGGACGAAATCAAGGTCGCCCTCGACGACGACAAGAACGTCTATGACGCCAAGGTCATCGGCACGGACCCGCAGACCGACATCGCCGTCCTCAAGATCGAAGGCCAAAACCTTCCCGCCATCACCATCACCGACAGCGACCAGCTCGAAGTCGGCGATATCGTGCTCGCCATCGGCAATCCCTTTGGTGTCGGCCAGACCGTCACAATGGGCATCGTCAGCGCCAAAGGCCGCAGCGGCATGGGCATTGTGGACTACGAGGACTTCATCCAGACCGACGCCTCGATCAACCCCGGCAACTCCGGCGGCGCGCTCGTGGACGCCGCGGGCCGCCTCGTCGGCATCAACCAATCCATCATCAGCCGCAGCGGCGGCAACCAGGGCATCGGCTTCTCCGTGCCCATCAACCTCGCCCGCTACGTCATGGAACGCCTCATCGCCGACGGCAAGGTCACGCGCGGCTACCTGGGCGTCATGATCCAGCCGGTCACGCCCGACCTCGCCAAGGAATTCAAGCTCCCGGACAACACCGGCGCGCTCATAGGCGAAGTCACCAAAGACTCCCCGGCCGAAGACGCCGGCCTGAAGGAAGGCGACGTCATCATCGAGTTCAATGGCAAGAAAGTCACCGACAGTCGCCACCTGCGCCTGATGGTCTCGCAAACCGCGCCGGGCACTAAAGCCGACGTCAAGCTGCTCCGCGACGGCCAGCAAAAGACCCTCACCGTGAAACTCGGCGAACTGCCCGAAGGCGGCTTGGCCCGCAGCGACGGCCGCCCCGGCGGTTTGCGCCGCAGCCAACAGGCCGACGCGCTCGACGGCGTGACCGTGGACGACCTCGATGCGCGCACGCGCCGCCAGTTCAACATCCCCGGCCACGTCCAGGGCGCATTGGTGGTGAACGTCGAGCCGGATTCCCCCGCCGCCGCCGCGGGCCTGCAACCGGGCGACGTGATTTTGGAAATTAACCGTCAGCGCGTGGAGAACGCCGACGAAGCCGTCCGCCTGAGCGAACAGGTCAAAGGCAGCCGCGTCTTGCTGCGCGTTTACAGCCGGGGGGGCAGCCGCTTTGTCGTCGTCGAAGTCAAACCCACGCGCCCTTGAACCCTTTCGACCCCAACCTGAGCCATGAAACCATCCCAGGATGACGTAGTGGCCAACCCACCGGCCACACACTTGCGGACGGCGGACCAGGACGTTGTAGCGCAGGTTTCCAACCTGTCGTATCGCCGACTTCCAATCGGCAATGCGTTCCCCTCTGCGGCGCGTCCGGAGTTTCGCCGCACTCGCGGGTTGGAAACCCGCGATACAGCACACTGGAAGTCTGCGCTACAAGACCACTGCTCGCCGCCCGACCCACCGTTGCCAGTCACCGGCATGGTTCGGAACTGGCCAGTCTGGGATTGGGGTCGGCCCGGCACGATTCCCAGTCCGCTCAATGAATACTTCTGAATCGCCCCAACACCAAACCCTCAACCCTCCTCCGTTGCCATGCTCAAGAACTACTACCTGATTCTCGGCGTCACGGTGGATGCGTCGCTCGACGAGATCAAATCCGCCTTTCGCCGCCGCGCACTCGAACTGCACCCGGACACCTCCGGCCTGCACAGTGATCCCTTCCTCGAATTGCAGGAAGCCTACGCCGTCCTGACCGACCCCGAACGCCGCCGCCGCTACGACCGCCAGTTCTCGGCCGTCGTTCCCGCCTCCCGCGCGCGGCGCGCGACCGCCGAGCCGCTGGTTTCGCCGCGGCCCAAGGGCGAACCGTTCCGCCCCATCGAGCCGGCCCGCGGTTTCCGCGAAGTCTCACTCACCAAATCCTTCGAGACCTACCGCCCCAGCTTCGACGAATTGTTTGACCGCTTCTGGAGCAACTTCGAGGACATCGCCCGCCCCAAAGCCGAGCGAATCGAGAGCCTCACCGTCGAGGTCGTCGTCAGCCCCGAGGACGCGCAACAGGGCGGCCAGGTGCGCGTGTGGATTCCGGCCCGGGCGACCTGCCCGGCCTGCGGCGGACGCGGCGCGGTCGGCGGCTACGAATGTTGGCGCTGCGAAGGCCACGGCGCGTTGACCAGTGAATTCCCGCTGGACGTGACCTATCCCCGCGGCCTGCGCGACGGCGACGCCGTGCGCCTTCCGCTCGACCGTTTCGGCGTGCGCAACTTCTACCTTATCGTGCTGTTTCGCGTGAGTTGAATCCCTGAACCATCGCGCCGCGTGAACAAAGCATCGCCAAGCTCAAGCCCCCGGGCAACCTCCCTCCCCAAGCGCGCTGGATGCCAGAGACCGGACCAACAGTGATGCCGACATGAGCGACTTCATTCACACTCATCTCGAACACCTCGAACGTCAACTGCGCGCGTTGGCCGGCGAGTTCACGCGCGTGCAGACGGTGCGGTTCAGCGCCGCGCCGTGCTGGTCGCCGGCCATCAACGTGTATCGCTGCGGCGACCGGTTCATCGTGTGCCTGGACCTGGCGGGCGTGGAGCGGCAACACGTTTCACTGCAGGCCGAGCCGGATCGTTTGCGCATCAGCGGACGTCGTTCCCCGCCCGAACCGCGTCTTGACCCGCCGCAACCGGTGCAGGTGCTGGCGATGGAGATTGATTACGGCCCTTTCGAACGCGAAGTGCGCCTGCCCGAGGCCATTGACCCGGATCGCGCCAGCGCCGAGCAACGCGACGGCTGGCTTTGGATTCAACTGCCGTTGGAGGCCCGGGCATGAAAACACGTCCTGCAATTTCCGCTCGCCGACGCCTGGCCCATTCGCCGACACAGGATGCTCGGGATGCAAGCCAACCGGCGGTCACACCCGTCAAGGCGCTGTCCTCCGGAGCAAGTTCCCGGACTGGTTCGGATGGCTCGCATGATCCCGAGCGGCCCGCAATTCCCGACACGCTCCCGATTCTGCCGGTGCGCAACACGGTGATCTTCCCGGGCATGGTCGTGCCGTTGACCGTGGGCCGGCCTTCCTCCCGCAAGCTGCTGGAGGAGTCGCTGGCCCAGTCAAAGATCATCGGCGTTTTCACGCAGAAGGACGCGAAGCAGGACGAGCCTGCGCCCGAAGACCTGCACGGCGTGGGCGTGGCCGTTTCCGTGCTGAAGCTCATTCGCCAGAACGACGAACAGGCGGTGATCGTCGTCCAGGCGCTGCAGCGCATTGCCGTCCGCAAGGTGCTGCTGACCCATCCCTTCATTCGCGCCGAAGTGGAGGTGCTCGCCTCGAGCCGGCCGCCCGCCGGTGACAAACAGTTCGAGGCGTCCGTGCGCGGTTTGAGTGAATCCGCATCCAACCTCTTCGAGCTGATCGGCGAGGAGGCCGAACCGGCGCGGCTGACGACACTGAACATTGACGACGCCGGTTTGCTGGCTGATTTCCTGGCTGGCACGCTCAATCTCGAAATCGAACAAAAGCTGGCGCTGCTCGAAGAACTGGACGTCGCCAAGCGCCTTCAGGCCGTTCATCGCAGCGTGACCACGCAACTGGAAATCGCGCGCATCCAGCAGAAAATCCAAAAGGACGTTTCGTCCTCCTTCGGTGATCAGCAGCGCAAGGCCTATTTGCGCGAGCAGCTCCGCGCCATCCAGAAGGAACTCGGCGAGAGCGAGGAAGGCGTCGAGCAACAAGTTGAGGGACTGCGCAAACGACTCACGGAAGCCCAACCGCCCCAGGCGGTCATGGATCAGGCCGAGCGCGAGTTGCACCGCCTCAGCCATCTGCACCCGGCCAGCCCGGAATACTCGGTCATCGTCAGCTATGTCGAGACGCTCGCCGAATTGCCCTGGAGCAGGCTCACCGAAGACAATCTCGATCTGGATCGGGCGCAGAAGATTCTCGACCGCGACCATTTCAATCTCGAAAAGGTCAAACGCCGGCTCATCGAGTATCTCGCCGTCCGCAAGCTCAATCCCGCGGGCCACGGGCCGATCCTCTGCTTCCTCGGCCCGCCCGGTGTGGGCAAGACCAGCCTCGGCCAGTCCATCGCCGACGCCCTCGGGCGCAAGTTCGCCCGCCTGAGCCTCGGCGGCGTGCATGACGAGGCGGAGATTCGCGGCCATCGCCGCACCTACATTGGTTCGATGCCCGGCCGATTGATTCAGGAAATCCGCCGCGCCGGCTCGCGCAATCCGGTGCTCATGCTCGACGAGATTGACAAAGTGGGCGCGGACTTTCGCGGCGACCCCGCCAGCGCGCTGCTCGAAGTGCTCGACCCGCGCCAGAACCACGCCTTCGTGGACCATTACCTCGACGTGCCGTTCGATCTCTCGCAGGTGATGTTCATCGGCACGGCCAATCAGATGGACACCGTGCCGCCCGCGCTGCGCGACCGCATGGAGGTCCTCGAAATCCCCGGCTACACCGATCGCGAGAAGCTCGAAATCGCGCGTCGCTACCTCGTCAAACGCCAGTTCAAGGAACACAGTCTCAAGAACGGCCAATGCAAGTTCGAGACAGCGGCGCTCCAGCGCGTCATCAACGATTACACCCGCGAGGCCGGCGTGCGCGAACTCGAGCGCCAGGTGGCCGCCGTGTGCCGGCACGTCGCCGCCCGCATCGCCCGGGGCGAACTGACCGAGTTCACCGTCGCCGCCGACGAAGTGGAGAGGATTCTCGGCCCGGCCAAATACATTCGCGAAACCAAGCTTGCCACCGGCCGCCCCGGCGTCGTCACCGGCCTGGCGTGGACACCAACCGGCGGGGACATTCTCCACATTGAAGCGCTGCGATATCCGGGCAAAGGCAACATCCTGCTCACCGGGCAGATTGGCGACGTGATGAAAGAGAGCGCGCAGGCCGCGTTGAGCCTGGTCAAGAGCCGCGCCAAGGACCTCGGCATCCCGGACGACGCCTTCAAGGACACCGACATCCACATCCACGTGCCGGCCGGCGCTGTGCCCAAGGACGGCCCATCCGCCGGCGTGGCGATGTTCACCGCCATCGCGTCATTGTTCAGCGGGCGGGTCGTCCGCGCCGACGTGGCGATGACCGGTGAAATCACCCTGCGCGGCTTGGTGCTACCCATCGGCGGGTTGAAGGAGAAAACGCTCGCCGCGTTGCGCGCCGGGGTGAAAAGCGTGCTCATTCCGAAACTGAACGAAAAAGACCTGGCCGACGTGCCCGCCGAAGTGAAGGAAAAGCTGACCATCAAGCCGGTCGAAACGGTGGACGCCGTGTTGGCCGCGGCGTTGGAAAACAGCGCGGCCACCAAGCCTCGTGCATGAAACCAGGAAGGCAAACCAGACGACCGAAGACCAAGCGGCTCTGCCGGAGCGCCGCGTTCGTAGTGCAGACTGTCAGTCGGCCGTTTCGCCGGCTGGCAGTCGGCGAGCCGTCCGCAACGCCCACCGCGCGGCGGACTTTCGATCCGCGACACGGCACGCTCCCAACCTGCGCTACGTCTCCATAAGACACGCCTATGCAAAAACCCTCTCGGAAAAAACTCAACCTCCCCGGCAAGTTCGACCCGCAGACGCGCTGGTTGATTGGTTACCTGATCGTGATGCTGCTCGTGACCTGGGGGTGGCAGGAGTTCTTCGGCCAGTTCGCCGTTCGCACCATTCCCTACAGCCAGTTCAAGGCGCACCTGGCGCGCCGCGAGGTCGTCGAGGCCGCCGTCAAGCAGGATGAAGTCGCCGGGCGCATCGTGCCGCTGGCCGCCCGCGACACCAACGCTCCGCCCGCCCCGCCGGTCCTTCAGGCCGCCGACACCAACGCCGCCGACGTGCCGCAGGGACTCCGCCGCGCGCTGGCCGAGACCAAACCGTTCCTCTTCCGCACCGTGCGCGTGGAAGACCCGGACCTAGTCAAGGAACTCCAGGCCGCCGGGGTCGAATACGTCGGCACGCGCCCGAGCGCGCTCTCCCAATTTCTGCTGGCCTGGGTGTTGCCCATCGGCGTGATGCTCCTGCTCTGGTCGTTGCTGGCGCGCCGGTTCAGCGCCGCCAGCGAAGGCGTCTTCGGCATCGGCAAGAGCCGCGCCAAGCTGATCGTGGACAAATACACCGGCGTCACCTTCAACGACGTGGCCGGCTGCGAGGAGGCCAAGCAGGAGTTGAAGGAGGTCGTGGACTTCCTGAAAAACCCGAAGGAATACCAGGCCATCGGCGCGCGGATTCCCAAGGGCGCGCTGCTGGTCGGGCCGCCGGGCACAGGCAAGACGCTGCTGGCGCGGGCGGTCGCCGGCGAGGCGGGCGTGCCGTTCTTCAGCCTGAGCGGGGCGGACTTCGTCGAGATGTTCGTCGGCGTCGGCGCGGCGCGCGTGCGCGACCTGTTCAAGCAGGCCAAGGAACACGCGCCGTGCATCATCTTCATTGACGAACTCGACGCCATCGGTCGCCAGCGCGGCGTCCACGTCGGCGCGGTCAACGACGAACGCGAGCAGACGCTCAACGCGCTGCTGGTCGAAATGGACGGCTTCGAGGCCAACACCGGCGTCATCATCCTGGCCGCGACCAACCGCCCCGAAGTGCTCGATCGGGCTTTGCTCCGGCCCGGGCGCTTTGACCGGCAGATCGTGGTGGACGCGCCCGACCTCGATGGCCGCGAGGCCATCCTCAAGGTCCATACCCACAATAAGAAACTCGCCCCGGACGCGGACCTGCGGCGCATCGCCGCCGCCACCGCCGGGTTTTCCGGGGCGGACCTGGCGAACGTGTTGAACGAAGCCGCGTTGCTCGCCGCCCGCCGCAAAGCGAAGGAAATCACCCAGCGCGATCTGGAGGAAGCCATTGAAAAAGTCGTGGCCGGGCCGGAACGCCGCACGCGCCGGCTCAACGCCGAGGACAAGCGGCGCGTGGCGTATCACGAAGTCGGTCACGCGCTGGTGGCCGCGCACAGCGAACACGCCGACCCGGTTCACAAGATCAGCATCGTGCCGCGCGGTCGTGCGGCCCTCGGCTACACCATGCAGTTGCCCAGTGAAGACCAGTTCCTGCTCACGCGCCGCGACCTGCTCGATCGCTTGCGCGGCCTGCTGGGCGGACGCGCGGCGGAGGAAGTGGTGTTTGGCGAAGTCAGCACCGGCGCGCAGAACGACCTCGAGCGCGCCACGGCGCTGGCCCGGCAGATGGTCGCGCTTTACGGCATGAGCGAGCGGATTGGTCTGGCCAACTGCGCGCAGCGCCAGGCGCAGTTTCTGGCCGGGCCGGAAGCGGGCTTTCAACGCGATTGCTCCGAGCAGACCGCGCGCGAGATGGACGAGGAGGTCAAGGCCATCCTGGATCGGGCCTATCAGGAGGCGAAGCAATGCCTCACGGCGCATCGCGACCAGTTGGAGCGAGTGACCGCCGAACTGCTGGCCAAAGAAACGCTCGATGGGGCGGACTTCTACCAGATGGTGGGCCGGCCCAAGCCCTGCGCCAAAGAACCCGTGCCACCGCTGCCCGCGCCCAAGACGGTGACGGCGGCGCAGCGCGTTGGTAATTAAGGAAACGCTGATTTAATCTCGATGAAATTCTTTTGAACGAGGAGGCGGGATTGCGCGTCAGTGAGGCCTGACCCATCAGACCGCGCTTGCTCACGCTGAATTCGCCCACCAAAAGAAGACCACCCGCCGCGAAAAGTTCCTCGCCCGCAGGGAGGAAGTCCTCCCGTGGGCCAAACTCCTGGAGGTCATCGAGCCACACTATCCCCAAGGGCCATCGCGGTCGTCCGCCCATCGGTCTGGAGCGGATGTGGCGCGTCTATTTCCTCCAGCAATGGTATGGGCTGGCCGACGAAGCGCTCGAAGACGCGCTCTACGACAGCCAGGCGTTGCAACGTTTCGCCCGCATTGATCTGAGCGCCGAAGGCGTGCCCGACGCCACCACCCTCCTGAACTTCCGCCACCTGCTCGAGACGCACGACCTGTGCAAAGGCCTCTTCACCGCCATCAATGCCGACCTTGCCACGCGCGGACTGCTGCTGCCCGACGGCACACTGGTGGACGCCACGCTCATCGCCGCGCCGCCCTCGACCAAGAATGCGAAGAAGCAACGCGATCCAGAAATGCATCAGACCAAGAAAGGCCACCAATGGTATTTCGGGATGAAAGCGCACATCGGCG
>WYBW01000027.1 GCA_011525685.1 Verrucomicrobiia bacterium | reverse complement strand
GGTCATCCGCCGCCAGCGCATTGCCCGCCAGGTCCTTCACCCCGACAAGCTCTCCGCCCAGCACCTTCACCGTGTACTCTTTGTTGGGATCCAGCAAAGCGGTCGGGTCCAAGGTCGCCGTCTTGCTGCCGGCATTGTAAGTCACACTGGCCGCCACTTGTTCTGGAGGCTCACCAACCAGCAGCAGAATCGTGTCCGTGTTGATCGTGCCCGCATCCATCGCCTCGTTGAACGTCACCGTCACCACCGCCCCCACACTCACATTCTCGGCCAACGGCAGCGGACTCCGCCCCACCACCGTCGGCGGCTCCAGGTCCGGCGGCAGCGTCTCCACGAACACCACGTCCACCCAGTAGTTGGCATGGCGATAGGTCTGGTCCGGGAAGAGGCTATTCGGTCCGTACTTGTAGATACCATTCCCTCCTGACTCGCTGCTCGACGGCGCATAGAGCGGTCCGCTTGTGTGTCCGGTGGTTTCAAAATACTCAAATTCCACAGCGTAATTGCCATTCGGAGCGTAGTAAGAGGCCACATAGGTCACACCCGCGGTAATTGGCACAGGCGCGGTGAAACTCACCTGTTGCCAACCTGACGAGGTTTCACCCGTGAAGGTTGCGCTGCCCAGATTGACCCCGTCCGCCGTCCATAGGTTGCCCACATGAATCCCCGTGTTGGCGGCCCCTTTGTAGAACCGGATGCCGGTCACGTAGCCGTTGACCGAACTGCGGAATTTCACCCCGACCTCAGTCGCAGTCGTGTCGCCGGAAGCCGGGGTGCCCGGGGTGGCGTTGGGCCAGAGACTGAAAGTCTCGGACGCCGTAGCGAAGGTCGAGGTCACGTCGCCGCCCAACAATTGGTTGCCCGCGATGTCCTTCACGCCATCCGGACCGCCTTTAACGGTGACAGTATAAACGGTGGCGTAGGCGAGAGGATTCTCCGGGGTCAGCACCGCCGTCGCCGTCTGGGTGGCGGGATTGTAGGCCACGGCAGCGGGCACGAGGGCCCCGCCGGACGTGGTGTGCAGAGTGATGGTATCCGTGTTGATGGTGGCGTCGTCCATGGCCTCGCTGAAACTCACGGTCACAGTGGCCGTGACGCTCACACCCGTTTCACCGTTGGCCGGGGTGATGCCGGTGACCTGCGGCGGATCGGTGTCGTCCGCGAAGTTGATCTCGTAGTCACCGGTTTCGGCGGGGAAGATGGCATAGTGGACGCCTTTGATGTTTCGGAGCGAGTGCGCCACCGGGTTGCCGTTGCGGGTGACACCGTTCGCCGGCACGGTCTTGCCGACAGGGATGGGCGCCATGGCGTGGAGGCCGCGGGCGTTGGCGTCGGCGGTGACAGAGAAGGTCAGGGCGCTGGCAAGCTGGTTGCCGTTGATGGATTGAATGGAAGAGTTGTTGCGCGCATCGAGCCAGGTCAATAATTGGCGTCCAGAGATAACCGGCACCCCGCGCGCCTTGGCGGAGTCAATGATGGCGGCGGACCACACCGACGACAGACGGCCCGGGACGTAAGTATCCAAGTCTGTATGCATGTTGGCCACAAACGCGCCGTAGTAGCCCTCGGGTCCCAAGGCGCGGTCCAGCAGGGTGTTCACGGTGGCCGGGTAGGCCTGGTCAGATTCGTCGGTCATCTGGGTGGCGGCCTGGTACACGTCAATCAAGCCGCCGGTGGATTTGGCGAAGCGCATGGGCATTCCGGAACCGGTCATGAAGCCGGGGTAATTTCCGAGCCACGATCCGGGGAAGTGGTAGTAATTCACGTCCAGTCGGATGCCGTATTGGAATTGCAGTTCCGGCAAGGTGGTATAATCGCTCCACGCGATGCAGTGAATGCGGTGGGAATCGGGCGGGGGCAGTTCGGGATATTTCTCCGCAAAGGCGCTGAATTGTCCAACCAGCGAAAAGCCAAGTGACTCGGGCGTCCACCCCTCTTCGCAGCCGGATTCGAGATGAAAGCCGATTTCAAAGCCGGCGTTGTGATAGTCGAGGGCGGACTTGCCCGTCTTGGCCATGTTTTCGCCGGGGAACAGATAGGCCGAACTGCGGATCGTCTCCCATTCCAACGGATCCGCGGATGCGCCGGCCGGATCGGCCGCCATTTGTTCGTCAAAGCGTTGAGCGGTTCGACCATCGTCTTCCGGATTCGCCGTGTGATTGTCCGCCGTCATCACCACCACCGCCCGATGGAAGTTCGGGAAATACCAGAACCGTGGCAGCAGCTTCCTGTCCGCGTTCATCGAGGTGATCATGTTGGCGAGCAGGCGTTGCTGCTCATCCGCCTGCGGGATGGCAATCTTGTCGCGGTTAATCCAGTCCGGGTAGAAAAGGTCATTGTTTCGTACGGTGGACACGCCATCGCGCTCCTCCCCCGCCCACAAGGGATTGCCCTGGCGGGTGTAAACGATGGACTTGGCAAGGTCATACGTGAAGGCGGCGGCCTGCCCGCCGTTACCACCCACGTTGCGCAGCGTCACCGCCGGAAAAGTCGTTGCCGTGTTCGCGTCGGTATAGAGCGTGGCCAGACTGATTGCACCGTTCACCAAGTTGTAATGGTCGGCCGTCCCGTGGAATTGGATCGTCTCGCCCACGATGCCCACGCCGGGGCCGGAGGCGGTGTTCACCAACAAGTAGCCTTCTGAGGTGCTGCCGCTTGCAGTGGTCAACCCGAGCAAGGTCGCCAACTGCGAGTCAGGCTTCATCGCGATCAAATTTCCGCCGCCATTCACCCAACCAGTAAGATCGGTTACCTGTTGAGACGTCAAAGAGCCCTCGCCCAGGATGACCACGTCGTACGGTGCGAGCGTGGTGGTGGTGAGATCGTCCAGGTTCAGAAGCGCAAATTGATTCAGGCCTTCCGCCAGCAGAATCTCCGCGTAGTATTGGCTGAACGGATTGTTTTGGTTGGTGACAACCAGGATCGGTCCGCCGGGAGCGTTGGCATAGGGATTGGCCAGCGCGTTGGTAATCTGGACAGTGAATATGCGGCTGGCTGTTTGACTGGCGTCGTCGGTGACCTGAACCGTGAAGTTGAAGAAGCCGGCGCGTGTGGGCGTTTCGCCAAGGACGCCGGTCGTTCCGTTCAGCGACAAACCTGACGGCAATTGGCCCGCCACCACCGACCAAGTATATGGACTGGTCCCCCCGCTGGCGGTCAACGTAGCGGAGTACGCCGTTCCCTTCTGTCCGTCCGGCAAGTCTTCCGTGGTGATCTCAAGTTGCGCCCACGCGGTCAGGCAACTGCATACCAAGCTGCAGACGACCCCGAGAACGGCTCGACTGCCCGGCGGTTTCAAGAATGTGGTTTTCATAGGCCAAAAACTCGCGAAAAAGCAGACGGGAGGCTGGATTTGAAATGGACTGAGCGCGCATCGGGCAGAACGAGGTTGCAGCACTGCATGTGACATTCGTCACCAAGACAAGCCGTTTGGCGCGTGCCAACAGCAAAACTCTCCCTCGATAAAACTCTCGAAAACATCTCGCCGCGTCCGGAAACAAAGTTGCATCAGCCAGCCTCTCAAGCTGTTGCCTTCGACCATGCATCTTACTCCGCAAAACCAATCCCGCACTTCCTCACATTACGGAGCGAAATTCCGTGGTATTACGGAGTTGCGGCCCGGGAGCGGAAGGCGGGCGGAACACGACAGGGTGCGGTGTGGCGGGAAACCTGGCCATTTCCATCACCTTCTGGGTGCGAACTTCTCCGGCGTGGTAGCAGTTCTCGCGCTGCGAGAACTCCGCCCGCGTACCAGCGGGCGGACCGAGCGTCGGGCGTCGGGCCGAAGCATGAGTTCGTTGCGCCGCTGGTACGCGGCGCTACGGCTCGCAAGCGCGAACCGTTCCATCAAAGTCGTTCCCAGCCACTCGCAAGCAAGGGAGACGCGGCGATTGAGCGACAGGAATGTCGCCCCTCCAGCTTTGAGGGAATTCCCGGTCCGACGATCCCGGCAAATGGCCGGCGGGCTTTGAGTTGAATCAAACGGGATCAGCGGTCTGGGAGATGAGCAGGCAGCGAAGGCCTGTCCCCGCACCACGGTTTGTGAGAATCCGCGTGCCCCAAGAGAGCTCATGTGGCAACAGAGGTCCTGTTGGCTCCTTTTCCCCTGATCGCCTTTTGTTCCATCCGCCCGGACAGGCGGGACGCGCTGTCCCACTTGGACTGCGGCTTCGCGGCACTGTGGACTCTCGCGGACAAGGAGCTCTTGTTTCCCGCGCGACCGCCGCAACTCAGGGCACGATCATCACCCGATAGTAGCGTTGGTTCACTCCCGCAGAGGAGTCCACCATCGAGGCTGTGGTGTTGGTGGCGGTGATGTCAGGCGAAAGGTCGCTCCAGCCGCTGTTCAGGTCCGGGCGATGCTGCACGCGATAGGTTTGATTGCTCGTCGCGCTCCAGGTGATCACCACGTTGGGTGTGCCCGCGCCCGTGAGTGAAAGGATGACCGGGCGGGCGATGAACCGGTTCGCATATCCAAGCTCGTTCGGATTCGAACCGCCCTGGCTCACAGTGATGAAATTGACGCTCACGACCGCGCCATCTCCGGGAATCACCCAAGGCGCGCTTCCGTCCACTCCAGTTGCGTGCCGGTAGAAACCGAAAGATGTGCCTTCGCCGGGACTGGCGTCGCCCGCGGTCAACGTCGGAAACCAATACAACTGGATCGGGTCGCCGGGCTTTAATCCCGGGAACGCGGCGAAATCCAGATTCACGCCCGCCTGAAAGTATCCCGGCTGGCCGCTGTCCAGACTGCGCCGCAGCAAAACCACATCGCCCCCGGAAGCGAAGGCGGCGGGCGTCGGGCCGCCGAAGGTCGCGTCGTTCGTGCTGGCCACCAGCAACACCTGACCGCCCAGGGGCATCAGTTGGCCGTCCGCCGTCCGCAAGTCGGCGGCGTCAAGGTTGATGGTGACGGTCGCCCGCGCCTGCATGCAGACCAACGCCAGGCAGAAGCCCGCCAAAAAGAGTTTTGCCCGACCATTCATGCTGATTGTGTGCGCGGACAATCTGCCATCCGGCGGCGAGGATTCAACGCCAAAGCCGCCGGTTTGGAAATGGGTTGAAACGCCGGTCGCAATCCGTGTTGGCAGTTCTCGCGCCGCGAGAACTCCGCCCGCGTCAGAGCGGGCGGAAGGGGCGTCGCGCGTCGGGCCGAAGTATGAGTTCGTTGCGCCGCTGGAACGCGGCGCTACGGCTCGCAGCGCGAGCCGTTCCACCACCCGTGCCGCACCGGGACAAGGCCAACACGAGGCGCCCATCCAAGCCCGTCAAAGGCCGTATTTGCCATGCATCTGAAGCAGCGATACCTTCCCGGCGGTCGTTTCAATGAAAGCGACATTGATTCTCACACGAAATGCAAACAAGTGGCAGACCGGTTTCTTTTCTGAGCGGAAAAGGCAAATGGATCGGCCTCGCGGTCATCGTCGTGCTGGCGGGTCTGATTGTCTGGCCCGGCGGCCACTTTTACCGGCAGCACAAACAGCGCAAGCTCACCACACAAGCGCGCCAGTTTCTTGACTCCGGCAAATACCGGGAGGCGTTCCTGCTGACGCGGCAACTGCTCGCGGCGAATCCCCAAAACGTCGAAGCCTGCCGTTTCATGGCCGAACTGACCGAGCACGCCAGGGATCCCTCCACGCTCGTCTGGCGGCAACAGGTTGCCCAGCTCGCGCCCACGCTCGAGAACCGGCTCACGCTGGCCGCCGCCGCCATGCTCTTCGAACGCCCGCCCTATCCGCTCGCGCACCAGACCTTGGAGGGCATCGCAGCCGCGGACCGGACGGCGGCGTTTCACTCCATCGCGGCGCAACTCGCGCTCAAACTCAACCAACTGGACGAGGCGGAAACGCATTTCCAGGAAGCCATCCGGCTCGCCCCGGAAAAGGAATCGCATCAACTCAACCTCGCCGTGGTGCGTCTGCAATCCCGGGATCCAGCCGTCGTGGCGGAAGCGCGCGCAACGCTCGAACGTTTCGCGACCCATTCCCAGCTTGGCGTCTTCGCGCTGCGCACGCTCGTGAGCCAGAGCCTTGACAAAAAGGAGCGCGAACGCGCACTTCAATTCTCCGAGACATTGCTGGCCCAACCGCAGGCGGCCTTTGGCGACCGCGTGCAGCATTTGAACATTCTGTTTCTTTCCCAATCACCCGACCTGGAGGAGTTTCTCGGGACACTGCGCTCGCAAGCGTCCACCAATGAACTGCAGGTGCATCAACTTGCCGGCTGGATGAGCGCGCGCGACCGGGCGGCGGAAGCACTGGCCTGGATCGAATCCCTGCCGCCCGAGAGGCAACGCGCGCAGCCGGTGCCGCAGGCCGTCGTGGAGTGTCTGCTCGCGCTCAAGGACTGGGCCAGGCTCGAATCGTTTCTCAAGACCCAGCAGTGGGCCGGCCAGGAATTCGTGCGCCTGGCTTTGACTTCGCTCGCGTTGCGGCATCAGGGCCTGCGCGACTCGGCCCAGCTCAAACTGCAGGAAGCCGTTCGCGAAGCCGCCAAACGCGCCGAAACGCTGCTGCTCCTGAGCCAGACCCTTGAATCGTGGGGCTGGGAGACCGAAGCCGATGAATTGCTACAACAAGTGGTCAAGCGTTTCCCCAACGACCGCCGCGCCACCCACGCCGTGTCGCTGATCTATTACGCGAAAGGCAACACCGCCGCGCTTTACGACGTCTTCAACGCGATGCTCAAGGCGAACTCCGGTGATGCGGCCACCAAGAACAACCTCGCCATGATGTGCTTGTTGCTGAACATGGACCTCGACCGCGCCTACCAACTGGCCGAGGAAGCCTGCGAGAGTGACCCGAAGAATCCGTCGTATGTTTCCACGCGCGCCTTCGCGCTGCAGTTGCGCGGAAAGCCTGCCGAGGCGCGGGCGCTGTTGGAAACGCTGCCAGCGGCGGAACTCGAATCGCCGGGCATCGCGCTTTACTACGCGCTGGCGCTCCATGCCAACGGAGAAAGCGAGCAGGCGCGGAAGTTTGCGTCAAGCATCCCGCCCGGGCGGGAAGCCCGTTTTCTGCCGGAAGAACGACGGCTGTTGGAAGAACTGAGGAAGCCGCAGGGGTGAGGGGAAGCGGTAGCAGTGGTCGCGCTGCGACCAACCTGCTCGCCCGGAAGACGTGGCAGCAGTTCTCGCGCTGCGACTATTCCGCCCGCGTACCAGCGAGCGGAAGCGGCGTCCTGGATCGTGCTGATTGCACCAGGTCATTGCGCCGCTGATACGCGGCGCTACGGCTCGCAGCGCGAGCCGTTCCACCACCTTCGCGGCGCTACGGCTCGCAAGCGCGAGCTGTTCCACCACCTCCCCGGCGCTACTTGTCGCAGCGCGACAAGTTCTACCAACTTCTCGGCACTACGACCCACTCCAGCCACAAAAAAGCGGCTGCCGAAAGAGTTCAGCAAGCCGCTGGAGAGATTCGATTACCTGTGGCCTCAACGAGGCGCGAACTTCCGGCGAAGTCGAGGAACAAGACGAAACGCAACCAAGCCCAATGCCAGACCGCCGAAGATGAGGTTGCTGGCTTCGGGAACGGGGGCGACAGTCAAGTTGGCCAAACCTGCATCGTTGGGATTAGAGCCGTTCACCGATTGGGTCAAAAATACTAGTGATACTGTGCTCCCGTCTGCGGGGATGGTCCAAGGAGAACCGCCATCCAGCCCAGCGTTGTGCCTGTAAACACCATACTCCACTTCACCGGGGCCGAAGCCAGAATTGTAGTTCGCGAGAGTAAGTGTGGGAAACCAGTAAAGCTGCAAAGGATCTCCCGTGCTCAACAGATTTGGATCTGTGAAAATGGGGATATTGGCGGCGAGTCCCGAGAACTGTCCCGGCACCTGCAATGCCCATGCTCTTAACACTATGTCGTCACCGCTGACGAAATAATCTGCCCTTGGTGGACCGAATGAAACATCGGTCGTACTGGCAACGAGCAGCACCAGAGACCCAACCGGGGCGAGTTCTTGATTGGATGTCAAGAGATCCGCCGCGGTGATGGACAAGGTAACTGTTGCCCGCGCCTGCAAACAGAGAGCGGCAATCAAGGTAACTGCGCAGAGTAATCTCATGTCGATATCATGTTAGTGTCAAAACTGCCCGAACCGTCTGCGCTTCTCAGTAGGTTGGTGAATTGATCCAAAAACTGGAAGCCCCGCCGTTGTTTAATGGCTTCTTGCGGATGATGACTCCGCTGCCCGGCTGAAAAATGGGTTCATCACCCCAGTCGCCAATAAGATCCCCGCCTTTGCGCCAGACGCCATTACGATAATAATAGGTCGCAGACGCAGACTTGTTCATCGCCGCCAGGTCGTTGTCGAAAACTAACAATTGATCTCCGCTTTCGGGATTAAGGTTGGCACTCGGCAAAAATCCACCTTCTAGCAAGCCGGATGCGTTAAGACTAATTGGTGTAGGGCGCGTCAACGCGACAAAATTATCCTGAAAACCGGAGGTTTGCGCGACCAACGGAGTTGTGAGCCTGGAGGTCGGGACACTGCCCTGCGCCGTAAACGTGGTACCAACGGGACTGTTGTTGTGCCTGACGATAAAATACAAATCGGGTAGAAGCACTCGATCATTCTGGGTGTTAATCAAATCTCCTTGCTCGTACCAATCCCCGGTAGGACTTTCCGCAGGCTTGTAGTAGTAAAAGGTAGTGGCCGCACTGCGGTTGATTCCGACGCCATCAAAATCAGGTATCAGGATTTCCGTTCTGCGAAAAATTCCACCAAATTTACTCGTGCTTGGAATGACTCCCTTCCCCTCAGGAAACGCCGTCGCCAGCGTCCAATAAGGTATCACCGCCAAGCGGTCGCCGGCAGTCACCGAGGATATATTGTCGCCGGCCAGATTCAAGGTCAGGGTGTTCGCGCCGTTGTCCACGATCGGGTAGTAACTGCCTTCCTTGGCCCC
Source organism: Verrucomicrobiia bacterium (assembly GCA_011525685.1). Lineage (GTDB taxonomy): Bacteria > Verrucomicrobiota > Verrucomicrobiia > Limisphaerales > JADLHS01 > WYBW01. The sequence continues at coordinate 1,779 of WYBW01000027.1, read as the reverse complement.
GCTGAGAAAACGCAGGTAGTAGGTGTTGGATTGCGCCACGGGCTGGGCGGCGGGATTGTAAACGAACTGGCCGGCCGTCCAGCCCGGCGTGTTTTGCACGGTCACCACGTTGTCCGCCACGGATTGCACGAGCGCGAAGGCCGCCTCGGGCCGGGTGAAGGGAATGGAGACGATGGTGTCCGAGTTGCCGAGGCAATCCACCTTGTAAAAGCCGGCGGGCGCGCTGGCCGGCTCGGCGCGCGCGTCGAGCGAGGACCAGACGAGACTCAAGGCCAGCGGCAGGGCCAGCAGGGCAAACACTTTGGAGTACGTTCGTTTCATGATCGCAGTCAGTTCAAAGGCTCTCGGCCCAAGGTTATACGCCAGTCGGGCCGGAGTTTCAAGCGGGGATTCACCCGACGCGGTCCGGAGACTTCTGGCCGGCCGCCGGCCAGCCAGGCCGGCGGATTCGGCTGCATGGGGAATTGGTCCGGATTCATGGGTTATCAGGAGTGACGTCCACGAGGCGATAGAAGCGGAGGCGGTTGGTGCCCGCATTGTCAATGATCTGGATGTTGGTCTCGCCCGGTGTGGTGGTGAAGCTGTCCGCGGTCGTCCAGACTCCGGTCGTAAGGTTTTCGCGGTATTGGAAATGGTAATCCCGGCCCGGGTGAACGCGCCAAAGTGTCGTAAACGTACCTTCGGGCGCTTCGGCGAGGCTCAAGAGTTGCGGTCCTTGCACAATGGCCAGTGTGCCGTCCACGAAGCTGATCTGGTAGTTGGCGCTGCTCAAGCCGCCTGGCGTGATGGCGTAGTCGCCCACGTGAATCGCGCCCTGACTGGTCCCGGCGTAGGTCAGCGTGCCGCCCAGCACGGATTCGTTTTCCCCATTGACGAAGCCCTGGTAGGTGACGCCGTTGCCGCCGCTGTAGGGCAGGCCGTCGTGAATCTTGCTGGCGTTCCTGGCCGTCACGGTCAATGGCGCCTTTGTGATCTCCAGGTTCGCGCCCACGAAGGTTAAATTGTAATTGTCGCCCGCGTTCAACGTGCCCTGTTGGATGGCATACAAGCCCACGTTCTCGCCGGTCACCCGGATCAAGCCTCCGCTCAACGTGTCTGTTCCGACCAACGCGCCGCTGGTGATCTGATGCGTCAACGTCGGGTCTGCTGCTCCATAAACCTTGCTCTTGCCGTCGGCCGTCACGGTGATCGGCCTGGCCGTGATCGCAAAGTCCGCCGGCACAAACGTGATGCTGTAGTTGTCGCCCGCACTCAAGTTGCCTTGATTGATGGCGTAGCTGCCCACGTCCTCGCCGGCCGCACGCGCCAGCGCACCACTGAACGTAACCGCCTCGCTCGGCGTGTAGGTCAATGCTGGGTCTGCCGCCCCATAAACCTTGCCCTGACCCGCATCGGCCGTCACCGTCAAGGGCGCTCGGGTGATCTCCAAGTTCGCTCCAACAAAGGTCAGGTTGTAATTATCACCCGCACTCAAGGATCCCTGATTGATGGCATACACGCCCACGTTCTCACCAGCCGCCCGGCTCAACGCCCCGCTCAACGTGTCCGTGCCCACCAACGCGCCGCTGGTGATCTGATGCGTCAACGTCGGGTCCGCCGTTCCGTAAACCTTGCTCTTCGGATCGGCGGTTACCGTCATGGACGCCGGCGTGACCGTCAGCGCCGCGTCGGTCTTGCTCACCGTGTAGTTGGGGTTGCTCCCCAGCGTCACTTCAATCGGATAGCTGCCCACGCCCGAGAGCGGCAGCGCCGTCGTCGCCAGGCTGTAGTTGATCGCGT
>WYBW01000026.1 GCA_011525685.1 Verrucomicrobiia bacterium | reverse complement strand
GTAGCCCTGTTCAATCAAGGCCCACGCTTTCCTCTCCTCCTTCTGCTTGGCTTCGATGAACTCCTCAATGTCGCCGTGCCAATCACGCAACGTGTTCATCTTGGCCGCGCGACGGGTTTTGCCGCCCGATTTCACGATCGCGGCGACCTGGTCGTAAACCTGGAGGAACGAGAGCGGCCCGCTTGGGCGGCCGCCGCCAGAGAGCTTCTCGCGATTGGAACGTAACGGCGTCAAATCCGTGCCCGTGCCAGAGCCGAACTTGAAAAGCAGGGCCTCGCTCTTGGCCAGGTCCATGATCGATTCCATGTTGTCTTCGACGGACTGGATGAAACACGCGCTGCACTGGGGATATTCGTACTGTGTTGCGGCTCGTTCCGCCTTCCCGGTTTTCCGGTTGTAAAACCAATTGCCGTGTGTCGAATTCTTTCCGACGCCGTCAACATGGTGGAGGCCCACATTAAACCACACAGGCGAATTGAACGCGCCATGCTGATGCAGGCACAACCAGACCAATTCGGCGTAAAACACGTCGCCATCCTCTTTGCTGAAATAGCCGTCCCTCACGCCCCAATCGGCGATCGTGCGGCAGACGCGATGGATCACCTGTCGAACGCTGTTCTCCCGCTCGCTCGTTCCTTGTTCCCCGTAGAAATATTTTGAGGCCACGACATTCGTGGCGAGTTGAGACCAGGAAGCGGGGACAAGGATGTTCGTCTGGCGAAAGACCACTCGATTCTTGTCGGTGATTTCAGCGGTTCGCTTCTCCCAGTTGATGTCGTCAAATGGATCAATCCCATCCTTGGAGAATGTGTGAGTCACGGCCGCGAATTTCATTGTAGTCGCGCGATTCTGTTTGGCGGATTAACTGAGTTCCGCCCTCCTCCATGATAGCGCCCGAGAAGCTACATCCCCAAACCGGGCCGCGGTTTGGCCGCCCTATAATTGTACATGGTTGCAAACGGTGTTTGGTTGAGCTTGGCGAAGGCCGCAGAGTATTTGGACGTGTCGAAGGACACCGTGCTCCGCAGGGCCGTGGAATGGACTGACGAACCGGTGCCCGGGAAAGTGCGAACGAAATACTTGGTTCTTGGCGCCGATACACGTCAGGATCGCCGCTATTACTTGCCTGATTTGGAGAGATGGCTTTCCGCAATCCCTGGCAGGGGCCTCGCCACTGCCTAGCGGAACGAAGGACAGCCGCGCGCTCCCAACGGCCGTTCACAAATGGCCACAGAGAACGGCTCGAGGATTGGCTGCGGAAACCAGTGGCTGGTGCCGTCAACACGCTTGCGCAAGTTCTCTCGGAACCCGCGGGTCGGTTTTTTCGTTACGTTTTCGCGTTTTGTCGGTGGGAGCAAGAGAGCGGGTGGAAGTCTGAAACGACGGTAAAATCTCTGCAATGTCTGCGACTTCAGAGGCCTCCTCCAAATCCTCCTCCTCTCGCTTCCAGCCAGTCTTTTCCAGTTCTGCCCACGCCGGCTCGCCTTTTTGGAGCCAGCCGAGTTTCGGTCCTCCGCCGTTGCGCCAGTTTGGAGGCACATCCCCGTAGGTGGAGGCAATCAGCGCAGCGCCTGACCTCTGGCCCAGCTCGACAGCGATCTGGCCGTCATCGATGCCCCAAGAACGGCGGATGAGGACGTAGAATGCACGCATGCCGTGGCTCGTGATTTTCCTTCCGATGGTTTCCTTTAGGGAATGCAACGCGTGAGCAAGGGTTCGCCTTCTCATTGGTTGGCCGGGGCTCTTCCCGGGGATGTAAAATGGGTTGTCTGGATACCGAATCGCGTGCCAGGCAGCGTGAGCTTTCAACAATGCACGCAATCCCTCGTGGCAGTGCACAAACGGGTTTATGCCGCGCTTCAAGCGTTGCCCTGTGTGCAGGTTTCCTTGCTCGTCCAAAAATCCCGGCGAGCCGGGTTTTGCGTCCATGCGGAACTTCAATATCTCGCTCGTACGAAGTCCGGTGTACGCCTCGAAAAGGAGCTGCCAACCGAGGGCCTCAGAGCGTCGTTTAGCGAACAACAGCCCAGCGATTTCGTGTAACTCGTCAGCGCTCCGCGGGCAAAACTCCCGGCAATGCTTGACCGCGGCTGACGAGTGAAATTTGGGGAAGTCCCTCACCGGGTTGCTTGTGGCCAGTTCCTTACGAATCGCGTATTTACCTGCGTTCAACAGGGTGTTGCGCTCCAGGTCAACCATGCGATTTCCGCGCTGTGGCTTCGGCTCCGGATTAGCGTCTTCGTCTCCATCGGCGTCGCCAACTTTTTCGTTGATGTTAGCCAGCCGCCATTCGTGGTAGTCGTCCCAGGATTTCGGCGTGAGGGAGTCCCACAACTTGTTGTGCCAAGGTTTTTCTGGCTCACAGTAAAGGAGCAGCGTCTCGCAGTTGGCTTGTTCCCCTTCCAGCGTGCGGCCGGTGCGCGGCTGCAAGTAGCGATCGGGGAATTTGTCATCAATGTATTTTTGGATGACAACTTCGACCGTTGCTTTTTCGGATTTTGGCTCAGACTTCTTTTCTTCGTACGGGTTTCGGCCAGCAGCGACTCCAGCACGGCGCCGGTGGTATTCCTCTTCGGCAAGTTTCTGGCTGCGTTGCGTTGTGAAATTGTATCCGAGAGCTCGCCAAGTGCGCTTACCGTTGATCCAGGGGCGCTCGTGGTAGGTCACCTCGCCGTTCAGATCCTTGTAGCGATAAATCCCACGGCCAATCGGAATTCGGGTTCCAGGTTTCTGCTCTTTGATGGTGGGTGTTCGGTCCGTCTTTTCTGCGCTCATGTTTGCTTCGATTATAGGTCTCTGCAAATCGAGCGCGTGTCAGCGTCCGCGAAAAGTGGTGGACTCATGAGTGGACTCATGGCCGCTTTTCATCGGCAGCCAGGAATCAGGAACCCTCCTCCGTCTATCGTCTCAAGCCATTGTAAATCAAGGTCTTGTTGGCGGAAGGGGTGGGATTCGAACCCACGTTAGGATTGCTCCTAAGCCTGATTTCGAGTCAGGTGCCTTCAACCACTCAGCCACCCTTCCATGCCAGGACTTTAGCGTCCCGACCCGGGCTTCAGCAATGCCGGATTTTTCCGGTTTCTCCAATCCAGCGCCCTAGCACCGCCGTCAATGGAAGCGGACGCTATTGATACCCCTGCTTAAGGGCTTTCGATTCAGCCTCGGATTCCAATAACGGCGTCGCCAGACTCACGCTGCTCTCTTTCCCACTGCTGACGCTGTTCCCTTTCAGCGAGGCACAAACCATTCAACGCCTTCCAAGCCTGCCCCGCTGCGTCTGGGTCTGATGATACTAATGAGGTTTATGCCGCGCTCCTGGAGGAGCGCGACTGAGTCGCACGTAGCTGACGCTCAAGCCCGGCGTCGCACGCAAATGCCTGAGGAGGCGGGGGTTCACGTGCTCCTGCTTTGCGGTCGCTTGAGCACAGGTTTGTCGCAGAGATACGTCTCGCCGACGAAGAGATGATTGGCCGCGCGCCACCAAGCGTCCATCTTGCGGAGCAGGTCGGTGCCGATGGATTTGGGGGGTGGGGTGGATGCCATGATGGCTTCGAGGTTTGCGTTGCGAGCGTATGTTTAGCGCGAATCGGCTGGATGGCAAGTAAACGTGCCGTGACTCGAAGGATCGGAGCGGGCAGCAGCGATTCCGGATCGTACGGTTTGATAGGTAAACTAGCAGCAATCTGGGTTCCCGGGAACTATCAACGCTGCCGGCGGTGACAACGTCCCGAGAGCAGAGTTCACCTGGTCGCCATGGCCTCGAAGCGGACAATAACAGACACGCTTCTGAGGTTGATCCACGCCGGACTTGGTTGAATGCAAACAGGTTTATGGTCAGCCGGAGGCGTTCGGGACGTGAAGGCGGCTCGTCTCACTTCTCGGTCGCTTGCGAATGATCCCTACCTGAACTCAACCACGAACTCCAATTGCTGCATTAACAGACTGACTCTCTTCCCTCTCCCACTTTTGCCGTTGCTCCTCTTCAGTGAAGAAGAGGTTATTGATCGTCCGCCAGACTTGTCCGACGGCACGCTTGGCTTTTCGTTCCAATTGTCCGCTTTGGACAGTAACCCTGCCGTCACGCACCCTGATTACCTTGTCCCTATCTGCGACAGCCTCAACAATTGCGCCCACGAGCTTTTTATTGTAAGTGGTGCCATCAACTAGCGGTATGCCGGTAATGGGAATGTCATGCTTCATTTGCAGATCTGAGGCTTTATTTAACAAGCTGCCCATAGCCCAGCCTCCAGCTCCCGCAGCGGCGACGTGTGCCACGCCCGGAACACTGAAAAACTCCGTGGCAGGCGCTGCAGCACCCACCGCCCCAAACGCAGCCGCGGCCTGTTGCACATCAATGACAGCCGAGAGAGTGTTCGCTGCTCCACTGACGAGTTCAGGCGCCCCGACAGCCTCCAAGAGTGCCCCGGAGGTTCCAGCCACAAAGCCCCCAATGCTGCCGCCGCCTACTTCTCCGCCGGGCACCGAGGTGCTTGCCAAGATATCTAGCACGTACAAAGTCGTCTCCTTCGCAAGAGATCCGACCGTTTCGGCGGGGTGAGGTGGCTCTGGGGCAAGGCCAGTAGCGTCGATGAAATTCATTGGACTGTTTTTTGCGTATGTATAAGGACCGTTTTGCTGCGGTTCGGAAACGGGTGGAGATGACCGCAACTTGAGCAGCCGCGTGGGAAAAGGGTCGGTGTTCAAGAATCGCCCCAAACTGGGTGAGTAATAGCGGGCCTCAAGGAGCGAAAAGTCCGTTTCGCGATCGGACTCTTTTTGCAGGAAAGTCAGCATTTCAATTCGATTCGCTGGCTCATCTGGGTTCCGTTGTTGTCCGAACGGGTAGTAGGACATCCCCTGGACCAGAACGCCGAGACTATCGGTGATGCCACTGGAAGAACCGACATGATCCTGATGGTAGTATCTGATGCGCAGGTTGGACTCAGGTACATCAAGTTCGGTAGGCGTATCCGTTCTGACGAACACGGCGTGACCTGGGGCGACGTGAAGCGGCGTTTCGGATTGTAACTGGAAGGCCGCCGGCAGCGAAATCAGCCAACGATCAATCGCTGGGTCGAAAGTCCACAGCGCAGCAGATGTTAGATTGGAAATGGCCGCTCGCGCATCCCAAGCCTCCAGACCGCGACTGGGAAAGAAATTGCCTCCAAGCATTGCGGTTCGATTAGTCGGTTCTGAGTACGAGCCAATCACAGTCAGCGTGGAATTGGTGATGGCTCTCAGCCACAGGACGGTGCCAGCGGGAAGGGTGTCGCTCGGCAGCACTTCATCCCAACCCAAGGTTGCGGAATTCCATCGGAAAGCGCCGGAGAGTACCTCACCCCGGCCCTCTCCCCAAAGCGGAGTGAGAGAAGAAACGGCAAGGGAGCAGAGATTCCAGCCGGGGTAAAGGCGGAGGTGCTGGACGCGGAGGTTGGTGGAAAGTGATCCAGTGACACGAGCCACACGGGTGGCCCCGTTCCAGATGTACTTGGTGGGGGCGTCGTGCTCGCGCACTTCAAAGTATTTATTCACATACGTCACTGTGACTCGTGATTCTCGATTCGTTGAATCCTGGTTGTAGACGACGTGTTTGAGGATGCGGCGGTCGGAGTAGTCGTAAGTGTATTCAGCCCGCATTTCAGAATTCTCCACGGCGACCAGACGGTCTTTGAAGTCCCAGGTGTTCGTCAGACCGTCCACTGTAAGCATGTTGCCGTTGGCGTCGTATTGGTAGTTCCGAACTCCGAACTCCGAATGCCGAATTGAAGTGAGCGCGTGCGGACCCGGAGGATCGCCAGTCGAGCGGCCATTGCGATTCCAGCGACCGGGGCTGCCGCCGGAGTCCATTTCGCCCAAATCGGCAACGGGCAGGCCCTTTTCCAAATGGTTGGTCAGCGTGCTGGTCTGAGCGAGCATGTTGCCGATGCGATCATAGCGGTAATTGATCTCGCCATCGTTCCGGGCGGTCTGGCCCGGCAGCTCGAAAGAATACTGCGCCCGGGTCAGGCGATAGAGATCGTCGTACTGGAACAGTTGGGTGTTGCGGCGGGGGTCGCCTTCGGGGACGGCCGAGCCGGGACGACGGTCTTCGATGGTTCTGATGTTGGAGACCCCATCGAAGTCGTATTGGAAGTTGATCAGCGGTTGGCTGAGCGTCGCGGGTTGGGACACCGTCAGCAGATTCTTCAAGCGAATCCGCAAGTCGTAATGATAGGTGGTGCGAACGCCGTTGCCGTAGTTGATTTCGACCTGCTGGTCGGAGGGGTGATAGCGGATGTCGCGAATGACCAGCCCATCCTGCGTCAGCCCGTTCGCGCCGCCAACGATCTGGTGAACGAGGCTGCGGGCATTGTAGCGATAGGCCATTTCGTCGTTGTCAGGATAGACGACGCGGGTCACCCGGTCGGCGGAGTCGTAATCGAAAGCGGTCCGGTAGCTCACCAGGGTCGTGGGCTGAGAGTTGAGCGTTGAGAGGAAGACCGGATCGGGGACGCGCTTGACCAACCACTCGTTGCGACTGCGTGCGTCATAGGAAATGTGTTCCTCGCCGGACAGATCCTCGACCCAGGCCAGCATGCCTTTGGTGTTGCGCGCGGTGGCGGTCGTGTTGTCGCCTTGCGGCAAATTGGGCAACGGTGTGTCGTAGTGGTAGATCACACTGAAGTTGGTGGACAGTTGGGGGTTGAGGGTTGAGCCACGCCACGGTGGAAGGGGGAGTCCGTCGTGATATTTCTCGGTGAGGAGACGGTTTGCCCCGTCGTAGGAGTAGGTGATCCGCTGGTTCTTGGCGTCCGTGGTTTCGATGAGATTGGACGCTTCATCATAGACCCAGTGCAAGACACCCCGGTCCGGATCGTTCATGAAGGTCTTGCGTCTCAAGCCGTCATACTCGAACCACTTCACATTATTCTGGGAATCGGTGATCCGCGTCAGTTGATCATTGAGGTCATATTGATAACGAGTGGGCCAGGTCTTCAGGCTGCCGGAAGGCGTGCCATCGTCGTTCAACCGGGTGATTTCCTCGACGCGAATGAGCCGGCCGAGGCCGTCGTTGTAGTGCAGGGTGGGTGTGTCGAAATACGGAGAAGCCGGGTCGGTGTCGTTCTCGTCGTACGATTTGGTCAGCAGCGGCTCGTACGCGGTGCGGCGAAAACTGCCGTCGGGATTGGTGGTAACAGACTCACGGAGTATCGCGTCGTAAGCGGTGGTGGTTTTGTGGGCGTTGGTCAACGAGAGCGTGATCAGCAGGCCGTTTTCATGAAACCGGCCGGTCCAGGTGGGAGCTTCAACGTGCTCGAATCCGAGTTGAGCGAGCAGGTCACCGCTCAGGGTCGTGTAATAGGGATTGACCACCGCCTGCGGTTTCTGGCGTGCGTTAAACAAGGTTGCCCCTTTGACCGTCACGCGCGGTGAGCCGCCCTCCGTCTCAGGTTCCGCCTCGGCCTTGTTCATCAAGGTACGGCCCAGTCCATCCACGAACTGACGCGAGTGGAAGTACATGTCGGATTTCGGCTTTTGGATTTCGGAGGAGTCGAGCTGGCGCGTCTCGACGTAGTTGACCAGCCCGGTGCCGCCCACAGGCAGTGCCAGGACATAGTCGTATTCGACGGTCGGGTACGCGAGCGAGTCGCCGGGTTTGACGATGCGGGTCAGCCGTGCCAGCGCATCGTAGCCATAAGTGGTCACGTTGGTGTTGAAATCCGTGGATGTCGTCACCGTGCCGAAGCCTTCGTCATAGGTTGCCTGGAAGGTCAACGGTTCACTCCCGCCTCCCACATGGACGACTTCGGTGATGGGATAGGCGTGAAAACGAGCGTCATAGACAAGCTGCCGTGCGTGGCCCGCGGCAACATCCGGCGTGCCTCCGGCCGCAAAGCCCAAAGGGTCAAGCAGGGTGATCGGGTTTCCGTAAGTATCGTATTGGGTTCGGGCCAAGGTCACAAATGCAGTCGCATTGCTTGGCGTAATCCACTCGCGCCTCATCGTCAGGTTGCCCAGCGTCACGTTGCCCAGGTTGTTGCCTGAAAATGTCTCATCATCGTAATAGTATTCCGTCCGGGAAATGACGGTCCCGTGTTCATCCATGATCAGTTGTCGGGCGGGCAACCGCAGCAGCCAGGCGTTGGTGTTGACGGCGTATTCGGTCACGCTGATGCGCTCATCATTAAACGCGGAGCGGTCACCGTTTTCGACAATGCCGTAAGCGGCGTTGGTGGTTTGATTGCCGTAACGATCATAGGCCGACTCCGACTCCAACCGTCGTGGGCTTCCCTGGCCCAGTTCGGAAATCACCGTCACGGTGCCGGTAGGATGCACGAAGGTCACGTTGGTCCCATTTGTACCGGTGTAGAGCGTCACGGGCGGCAGCGTCCAGGAGTTGGTTGTGGTCAAGAACACCGCTCCAGTCTCCGTTTCCGTGGTGAGCGCGAGCACCCTGCCTTTCATCGCCTCAAAGTCGCGCCCTGTATCAAAGTGCGAGCGGGTGACCAAGGTGGGAGCGGTGGGGTCGCCCACGTCCACCTGCTCGACCCGGGCGAAGCCGCGGAACTGTTTCTCGGTCGGATCGTAATAGCCGTCATGGTAGCGGAACAGGGTGAGGTAAATGTGGCCCAAGGAATCCAGGTTGGTAACGGCGCTGACGACGGAAACCGGGAACGGCATGGGATCGGGCCAGGGCCGGCCCGCGTCGGCATCTTCGAGGGCAAACTTCGTCGAGGGTTCGTAACCGATGAGCGTGACGCACCCAATCCCGTTGGAGATGGCGCGCAGAGTGTTCGGACTGGGCAGGCAGCCGAGGAGTTCACCGAGGTCCACCGCTTGCAGACGGGGTTCGCCGGTGGTGTCGGCATAGACGAGGTCGGTGGAGCCGTTGCCGTTGATGTCGGCCCAGCGGATGGCGGCATTCAGGCCCATGCCGGTGGGCATGCCGGTGATTGTCTTGCGCGGACTGAGCGTGTAGTTGGCCTGGTTCAACCAGTACCACAATTCGCCCGGGGCGGCCCGTTCGATCATCAAGTCGGCCAACCCGTCGCCGTTGATGTCCATGAGCTTCGCCTTTTGAACCTGCGAATCATCCAGGGTGTCATCCAGCAACGGGACAAACACCCGTTCGGCAAAACGGCCATAGCCCAGCCCAGCCGAGATGTCGAGGCCGGTGGGACGCACCCGCGTGATGTCCGGTAATCGGTCGCCATTGAAATCCGCGATCTGCACCGTCGGTTGGGCGAAATCAAAAGCCGCCTCGTGCGGGATGGTGATGCGCTCTGAGTAACGATCCTGCCCGAAGTTGAACCAGACCTGGTACTGAAGTCCGTCGCCGCGCATCAGGTCCATGCGCTTGTCGAAATCCACGTCGGCGGTGCGCACGTCGGGGACCCCAAACGGTGCCGGAGGCGTGAAAGTCTCGGTGGACATCGGCCGGCTCTCACCCCAGAGCAGGTTGCCGCGATTGGCGAAATAAAACACCGTCTCCGCCGCGCTTTTGTGAACCAAATCCGCCAGACCGTCCCCGTCCATGTCGGCCAGGTGCGTGCTGTCGGCGTTGAGCGAATAATTCCACGCTCCACCACCTTCGGCATCCACTCCCAGCGGCCCTTCCCACTGGATGACCCGGGCGCCAGCCACGCGTTTTTCTCCACGGTTGACGAAGGCGAAATGTTCCGGCCCGCCGGTACGCAGCACGTCGGGCAGACCATCGGCGTTCACGTCGGCAAAGTCCACGTAGGCACTGTCCATGACGAGCGGGGGCTCGTTGACGCCGGCGATGGCGCGGCCCGTGGCGGACAACTGATCGGGCGGATGACAAACGTTGTAACCGAAAGTGGCGGGAGGCAGCGCGGTGACGCCGTCCGCGCCCACCAGACGCACGCTGGCCAGCAGCGACCAATGGGAATTGCTGCCAGCGTAGTCGAGATATTCGAGTTCGTAACGCCGTACAAGGTTATCGGCCAGGCCATCCTGGTTGAAGTCTCCCTGCTGGTGGCCGGCCAGCAATGGTCCTTGCGTTCCTACCACAACCGTTTTCAGGCGCTGCCCGGTCCGCACTGCAAATCCCGAGCGACAATCTTCAAACCAGTCCGGACGATTCTCGTAATTCAGCCGGGCGAAATGGAAGTTCTCCCAGGGTGGCGCCCCCGGCCCGTAGCGGATCTCCAGCAAGTATTGCTGGTTGGTGTTCTGCACACCGGGGAAGTTGGTGTAGGTATAAACGACCGTGTTCCCATGAGTGTCCGTGGTGCGCTCCAGCTTCCAGCAAAACACCCGGTTGGTGCCGTCCTGAATCCGACCGCCCGCCGTTACCCCAAAATGGAGGCGGGTGCCGTCCGGCGTGTCGCCGATCCAAGCATCGCGCTCGCGGCGATAGCGAACAAACGACCCCTCGTTTTTGCAGAAATGCCAACCGTTGCTCAGCGCGACCAACTCCTCCTTGGAATCCGTGATGAAGGTATCGGCCCGGTCGAAGCCCACATTCTCGCCGTAAGTGGGGATGCCGCGATCCGATTGTCGCTGGATGAAAGGAACCGGCAGGTTCCAGCCGAAGCCCAAAGGCCCATTGGCATTCCCGCTCTCGTAAACCAATGCCAGGCTCGGTTGTTGACCTGCGGTGCCAGGTGGCAGTTTCAGCCCGATGCCATACTTGGCCGTGCCAGTGTTGAGTGTCGGTTGAAACGATTCCCCGAGCCCCTCAATGGCACCCGGACCTTTCGGCAACGAAATCGTGTTGGGGCTGACACCGCTCTTGTCGGCGGCATGCAACTCGAGCCCCAGGCAACAAACCATCAACCCGCCGCTGAACCATGACCAAGACTTGCGCGGCCGTCTTAACGATAGTTTTCCGCCACCCATGCCCAAATCTGCAGACCCCGATCCCGCCAGCCTTGCGTTGAATTGATTGCAGCACCGTCGTGCGCTCAGTTGTTCGGGAAGGCGTAGGTCTGGAAGTATAGTTTGATGTCAGTGACACCGTTTCCCGTTCGTTGCCCGCCGACCAGCGGGCCGTCAATAAAGCGGGCCAGCCCTTCCTGACGATCGGAATGAAGCGATCCTGCCGGGATGATCAACAGCCAGCGAGTGTTCCAGACCGAGCGGCCAATGAGCCGGCTGCTGGAGGTGATCTGGGACTGATTGAAGCCGGCGTCGTGGTAGGCCAACATGAAACCGAACCGTCGGATTTCCGCGAGGGTGCCATTCAGCGTGTCCGTGATGGGCATCCAATCCTGCCCGCTCAGGTCCCCCGGCACGATGGCCGTACACAGCGGCAGCAACTGGTCCAGGAGCTTCCATTCCCGGATCACGGACGTGTCCCCGGCAAACCTCCGCGGGGTTCGCATCACATCGCTACCGACGGGAACGAGATACACGCGCGGTGTGTTGATCATGCCGGAACCGTAGAGATTGTTGTAGTTGGCAAACCAAATTCCGGCGGCCCGCACCTTGGTCGCAAAGCTGGTGACGTCAAAGTTGTTGTCGCCGCCGCCGGCCGGCCAGCCGAAGAGGTTTTCCGTCCAGGTCACGGTGGTGCTGAAGGGAATCACGATGGCCGGCTCCTGTTGCTGGTAGGGAGGGTCAACAAACGGCACGCAGTAACGCTGGAATTCCGGCAGCACCAGCAGATTGCTGACGACGTGCTGCCGGAGCGTCTCGCGCCAGAGCGCGTTGCCGGCACTGCCGCCCTGGATGCGAAACAATTCCGACCGCAACGAAAACCGCCCGGTTTCTTGAGAGGGATTGTTGAAACCCAGCGGCCCTTTCAGGTTGTTATTCCAGGTTTCGATCATGCGCGCCATGGCATCCGCCAGGCCGCCGTCGCCCTTGCCCGTATTGAGCACCGGAGCTCCATTTTGAATGAGACCAATGGACCGGGCGCGCAAGATCTGCGTCATGAATTCCTGCCCGGGACGGCGCGGGTCGCCTTCCCGCAGGTTGGTTTCGTAGTCGTAGGCATTGGCGGCCAGGTACACGTACATCGCTGCCAGATCGAACTGCGCCCGGTATTTTTGCAGCGCGTCGTTCCGGAAAATCCGGAACGCCATGTCCTTGTAACGGTACTGTTGGATCTGGGCCGCAGTCTGCTGACGGAACCGCAGCCGGTCTTCCAAAAAGCGGTTGCCTCGTGCCAGGGCCGCCCGATAATTGCCCCCGGACTGTTGCACGGCCTCGTGCAAATTATAGAGCTCGAGGCGCAAGACCGCCTCCTGTCGGACGAGTTGTTCCAGTTGGGCCAACTGTTGTTGAACCGCAAACTCATTGCGCGCGGAGGTGAGTCTGATGTTGGTTTCAGCCTGTGCGCTCTCCTTGGCATTCTGGTAATCCATTTCCGCCAGGGAGGAAAGATCCGCCGCCACGTTGGCCACCTCGGCCGCGGCCATGCCCGCCAGCTTGAACGCGGCCCGGCCCGCGAAGGACACATCATTGGCCAGGCCGACCGCTTTTGGGAGACCTTCTGCCAAAGCGTCGCCCAGCAAAATGGCCGCTTTGGACGCGTACCGGAGTGCAAGCTGCGCTTTTCGGGAGCCCTTGATTTTATCGTTGAGTGTTTTCTGAGTGTTGTTTGCCTGGTTGAGTATGCCAATTTCGTCGGCATTCAGATTCTGTTGGGCAGCCAGCAGCGCCGCCTGATCCTCGATTTGCGAAAGCAGACTGTCGTAATCAACCAGTCCCCGTTGCAAGCGCAAGCGGGTCTGAATCAAATCCGAGAGCGCCCGTTGCAGCTCACCGGGGACAGGCCGCTGTCCCCAGTTGTCGGGTTTGACCATTTCATAGCCGTCAACTGAAAGGTTGTAACTCACAGTGTTGGTGGTGGCGACGAGAGAACCATCGCTTTGCACATTCAGTTCCTTGAATTGGATCATGAGCGGACGGGTGGGAGGCGACGACTCACCGGTCAACAGCGCCTTTTCCACGTAGGCAAAGTGATACAGATCGGGGCCGGTGTAGCCAGCCGGGTAGGTTTTGCCTACGCCACAATCCTCTGCGTAAGGCTGTCCAAAGATCTCAATCAATCGGTTGTTGAAATCCACCTCCCGTTCCAGGGTTCGTTGCTGGAATTCTGAAACCGAATCCGCCTGCTGGCGCAGGATTTGGGAGGAATTGTTGGCGTGGTTGAACACGGCGATCGCATTGTTCATGGCGCCGACGGCTCGCTGGTAAATCTGCTCGAAGTGAGTCTTGCCAGCCGTAATCTCCGTTTCGCTGATGTCAAAGGGCACCACGTTTCGGGCCAGCCCCACGGGATTCAACCCTGCGTCCGCCTTGTCCAGTTGTTGCTGAATTTCTTCAAAGCTCACGGCGATTTCGCGCAGCTCGGGGACGGTGGTGCGATCAATCCTGGCCAGGCCGGTTGTGGGCTGACCGGCTGGTGATTCCACGTAAGGAGCAATCAAGCTCGCGTAGTAAGCGTCGAACTCATTGGTGCCCAATCCCAGGCGCAGAGCGGTTTCCAGGCTGGGCAGGTTTGGAAACGTCGCGCCCCTGAAGGAGTCCAGAATGACAAAAGATGACTCTGGCAAGCCAGTGGTTTGCGCGCTGCCGAGGATCAATTCCTGATAACGCCACCGTTGAGGCTGTCCGATGGCGACCTCCAACGCGGCGACAAAGGTGTTTCGACCCAGATACTGGCGCGGCGACAGGTCCATCAGTTGCATGACCAGGTTGCTGGTGATGCCGACATCAGCGGGAGCAATAACGTTTGTGATGACGAAATCCGTGAGATCGTAGGCCGATTGCGCTGCCACTTGGGCGAGCGTATTGGAGGTGATCCGGTAGCCGGGCTGATAAACCTCCGGCACCAGCGCGTTGGCCGTGACCCAGTCGAAGTACGCGCCCTGACCCGCCCGATTGGCCCACTCACTGACGCCCCAAGCGCGATTGGTATTGGCGTCCAGGTAACCTTGATACTGACCCGAAGGATCTTCTGTGTAAGCGGCCCGGTACGTCAGACTGACAATTTCGGCGCCGGTGCGCGCCTTGGCCGCCGCCGCTTTGGCGAAACGGCGCTCATCGAAGTAATCCACCTGCACGGGCACGCCACCCACCAACACCGCCTCGCTCTGCGGCACCCAGTAAAAATTCGTATTCTGAAGCAGCCGATAGTAACCCTGCAAAGCGGTGAGGTAGTGGCCCCAAGCATCGCCATGACCTTGCGGATAGTCCAGCTTGGCATCCGCTTCATCAATGATGCCATTGGTGTTGTTGTCGCGAATGTTGTAGTTGGCCGCGTAAGCCACCTCGCCATCGCCCTGGGTGAAGTTCCAGACCAACCGGTTGTAGAACGGATAAGCACGCACGCCCGGTTGCTGCGTGTCATCCCGCCCACGCAACAACTGCAGCTCCTCCTCCAGCAAATTCGCGGTCTGGTTTTGGAAACAATGGATCGTCGAGGCCGCGTCGCCGTACTGTCCACTGTCCGTGCCGTACGCGATCGTCGGGTCGGAAGCGTCCGCATAAGCTTCATTGCCCAGCAGCATGTAGAGATCGGAAAGCCGGCCGGCCGCCAGCAACAGCGCGTTGTTCGCCGGGCCATAGCTCAGGCCGCCGTTGATGCTCAGGTCCATTCCCCGCCGCAGGACCGACTCGTAGGTCTCGATCAAACCCAACTGGTTGGCGGCCTCCTGGGTCAACGGCACGTCACCCACCCACCGCGCCCCGGCCTGACTGATCATGCTGACGATGGTGTTGACGCTGGTGTTCTGGTAGTCCTTGATGCGTTGCTCGTAAGGATTGATGCCCGCGAGCACCCGCTTGATCCAGCCCGGCGCGAGCATGGGTTCCGTCCACTCGCTCCAGCCCGTGCCGCAGGCATACGGCGGCGACAAGGGCCGGTAACGGCAACGGAAGTAATTGTCGGAAAGCGTGAACAAGTTTGCTCCCTGGATCGTGATGTCCACCAAGCCGCCGGCCTTGGCGAAGGGCGACCAATTCGACGGCGGTGCGGTCGGTGGTCCGCCGTTTGCCGGGGGCAGGGTGATCCACTCAAATTCAAACTGGTCGGCCCGCCCCGCAAAGTCTCCGCTGTGCCGCAGCGTCAGCTTCTCGTCAAAGGGATTGTCCGATTGAATCACCTTCAATTCGCCCTTGTAAACGGGACAGCCCACCCGGATGACGGCCACCTGCACGGGGTCGGTCAGGTTGGTGCTGTTGTTGAAGGCGAGCGTGACATAGCCAGCGCGACTGGCCAGACCCGCCGTCAGGGCCAGGCTGGGCATGATGCCTCCGTAAGCCGTCTGAGGACCAACCCCGATCAAGTTCGAAGTCTGCGCATACAAGTCATTGACGGCATTGGCGAATGAACTGTCGGCGCCCGGCAGGCTCAACATTTGGTCGCGTTCGCGGGCGGTGAGGACGTTCAGCAACAGGTAATACTCCCCCGCTACCGGCACCACAATCTCACCACGCAACTTCAACTTCCTGGATGCCGCTGAAGCATCATAGGACACGCGAGATCTCAGTTGCGGCGGGAGGTCGGTGAAGTAGCGGCGGTCTCCCTGGACGGCGACTTTCAGTCCTGGCGACAACGTCGGCATGGTAACAGTGCCGGACCGCTCCTGAATCGGATCAATCAGTCTCACAATCTGCCCCGTCTGATTGGCCACTCCCTGGTCATACAAGATTTCCACGCTCTTTTGGCGACCGATTTCCGGCAGACCATGTTTGGCTCCGACCAGAGTTTCGTAAACGAACAAATAGTCCGGCCGATTGGGCCAGGTGATGGTGTAGTTGACCTCGCGCGGGACCCGAGGTGTTCCGGCGCTCTGGTCCAACCACGGGAAATGACTGCCCGCGGGGGGCAGATTGGTGGGCGTCACTCCGGCCGGGAAATGGCCCAGATAACTGTCAGGGAAATAGAAGCCCGCTTTTGTGGCGTAGAAGTACCGCATCACGAGGGTGGTCGCGCCGTCACCATCGCCTGCGGCCTTGGCATAGAACTCGCCCGTGCGAGCGCGCCACCCTGGCCCTAGAACGTTGGTGGACTCCGCACACGGCGGTTCAGCGCTCAGAGGCAGTGGCGGTTGGATGAAATCCCCCGCCTCCCGGGCGTAGGTCAGGTTCCCCGTCTCCACCTTGAACACGCGGTAGTGCCATCGCGGGGTTGGCGAGGTGTCACGAAACTTGAGCAACGCATACGGATCGGAGGTGGTCGCCGTGCCCAAGTCATTTCGCAGCGCATACAGAACGGTTTGATCGGTCTGCTGAAGAAACGCGTGCTCATCGTTGGGATTGAAGCCAGCCAAGGCAGGATTGTTCTGAGAATAGACGAGGTAGTTCTGGTTGCTGGCCGGGAGCGCGCCACTGCCATTCCCGGTGGCGATGGTGATGGTTTCCAGCACGGGCGCTTGGGGCCAATGGTTTGTGTAGCGTTTGACCTGTGACCACCACTGCACGCCATGGTTCGTGTTTGCCCACCACACTTCCAACACACCCCGGTTGACGGGAATGATCTGTCCGGTCCGGAACGCCGGCGGATCGTTGGTCTTCCCATCATAAATCTCCCAGTCGTAACGGTCACCTTCGGGCGTGTGGATGTAACCCGGGCGAGGTCCACGGTGTTGCACGTCCGTGATCTCGCTGCCGATGGGCGCTGGATTCAGGCCCAAGGAGAAGAAGTTTGCGTCGTCGTGCCACACCGACCGCACCACCTGGAAGCTGACCTGTTCGCCGGACAACCATTTGAGCAGCGACCAGCCGGGTTGGGTGGTCTGGAATTCTGCAGCCGCGGACGCATGACTCAATGGCTCTTGGAATGGCATCAATGAGAAGTTCGTAGTCAGCATCACCCCGGGGCCGTGCATCGGGGCCGGTGCGCGCGCGTAAAGCTGATACTCGGCGGGGACATTGGTGGGCCAGGTGGCCCGGTAGCGGTCCATCTCGAAAGGCCACACCACGCCTGCCAGTCCGGTTCGTTGCCAGAACACCTCGACCTGAACATCGCTGGTGGTGCGCTGCACCGCGAAGACGCTGCCGGACATCGAACCCGCCACGTTATGCTGATACGCGAAGGCAGGATTATCCGTCAACCCGCGCGCGACCAGCGGCGTCACTGCATCCGGCGGATTCCAACCGGGCTGCAACTGGTCGCCAATGTGAACGTCCGACACGTTGTCCGGCCAGTAACTCATCACCTGCACGAATTGCGGTCCGATGATGCCGGGGAGCGATCCGTTGTCGTACCACAGCAGAATGCGCCCTTCGCGATGCCTGGCCTGCAACTGACGCGATGCGGGTTCCAACCACAGATTGGTCGTGCCGCTCATGGCCGGGCTCGGCACTTCCGGGTTGTAAAAAATCTGCACCCGCGGCACCGCCTGATTGGGGATCGTTACCGGCGGAGCTTTCGTGGGCGATTCATCCTCCAACTGGGTCCAATAAATCCGCCGCGCCAACTCCTCAAAATTGGCCGGCCATTGGGCGGCGAATCGGTCCAGTTCATAAGGCCAGACCAATCCATGCGCCGCCCGACGCGTCCAGCACACATCAATTTCCTCGCCCGCAGCCGTGGGACGCACGGCGATGACCGAACCATCCAACGGGTCGCCCTGACGATTGTGTTGATACGCGGTGGGCGGCGAAAGCACCAGCCCTCGGGCAACGATTGGACGATTGGTGGCGGGATCCGCTTCCGCTGGTGAAAGAAAAGTCCCCACGTCCGCCATCGGCCGCGAGAGCGGCGCGTAGGCCCGCACTTCCAGGACATCCACACCCAGGAAGGCGTTGTTCGTCCGGTTGCGATACTCCACAACCGTGGAGCCGACGGTGCTCCGCGCCTTCAATTGGTCGCCATCCAGCCACAAGGCATTGGAAGAAATCATGGAGTTGTGATGCAGGACGAGTTGTGGGCCGAGGCTGGTGTCCACCGCTGGCGCGCCGGTGTTGGTGCCGGCCTGTTCCGTCCAATAGATGCTGACGGGCCGGGCCGCAGGCTGGCTCGAGATGTAGTAGTAGTTGGTGGCCACCGGACTGCCTGCACCGGATTTCCAAACGATGGTCACGAAGCCCGGTTCGGCCGCAAACAACTGCTGGGCGTCCGCCAAATAAAAGGCCTTATACGCAGGATCAATGTCTGGTGCGTAAACCAGGGAGCTGCCGGGTGGATTCGTCATGCTCTGGCCCAGAAAGAAATCGGGAGGCTTGGGAATCCCGCCTTGGAAAGCCTGGCCGATCGTCGAGCGCGACAAGTAAAGCATTCCATCATTGGGCGTGTTGACTTGCCCGGCCGGGCCAACATTGCCGCTCAAGAAGACCACGGCTCGGTTGGTTTGACCGTTCGGCGGTGGAGCAGGATCGTAGAGCCGGTTGCGGTTCTCGGAGTAACCAATGAAGAATTCCAATCCTTGTGAATGTAACGCTGGCAGGCTGGCCAACCAAAGCGTCAAGAGCAGATAACACCGAAATGCCTGCGTTACCGGCCATCGGGCGATGGGCACTTGCGTTTTCATAGGTCAAGCCTCCAGAGAGGTATGCCAATCGCGTTCGTGCGATCACTGTTGCCGATGACCCGGTGCTTGGAGCGCGGACTTGAGAGCTTCCAACTCGCCTTTGAGGGACTGGATTTCCTGCTCCTGCGAGTTCAGCCGCTTTTGCTGGTCCTTGAGGATCTCGTTGGCGTAGATAATCAACTTGGAATAGTCTATCCCGTCAGGACGTCCTTGGGCGTCGTAAACCGTCACCCCCTTCAATCCGAGGGCATCCAGGTCCTCGGCGATGTAACCAATCTCGCGACAGTCCGGGCTCTCCTTGCGGACGTATTGTTTGGCCTGAAGCGCAAGAAGCTTGGCGTAGTCGTCTGCCAGTGGCTCGATGTTGTCTTTGTAACGCATGGAGGACGTGTTCTTCATGACAGTACCACTCGCGGAAATGTAGAGTGGATATGGACTACCGGAGTAATTGGAAACATTTGTGACAACGAGTGAGTTACAATCGAGTGCGAGTGTCGTGCCTTCGCCCCGAATGCGGGTGTACTGGAGCGGCTGACCAATTATGCTAGTGCTGTACTCAAACACGATTGTTGCAGGGGCCGAAATGCCCGCGAACGTATTCCAGAAACCTGCCAACTGGATGACGCGGTCAGAAAGTCTGGCCCCGTTCAACAAACCGCTGGTCGTTGCGAGGCTTCCGTTCACGGTTACATTGCCTTCGGCGTCAACCTGGAGCGCGTTGGTGGGAGAGCCGTCTGAAGCGGTGAGCCGATAGACGATCCCCAAGTCGGTTTGTTGAATGGTGCCATCGGCAATCTTGGCCGAGGTCACGACGTTGTCGGCTAGATCAGCGGTTGCGATCGTCGCGTCCGCGATGTCGGCAGAGGTGATCGTGCCATCGAGAATGTGAGTGGTGATGATCTGGCCCGTGCCGATCTTGGCGGAGGTCACCGAACTGTTGGCCAGATCCGCTGTGGCAATCGTCCCGTCGAGAATGTCCGCTGTAGTGATTGTTCCATCGGTGATCTTGGCCGAAGTCACCGCGTTGTTGGCCAATTGACTGGTCGTTACACTTCCATCCGCGATGCGCGAACCCGCGATCTTGCCCGTGGCGGGGTTGGCGTTGTCGAAGAAGGCGTCCCAGCCGTAGCCCTGCATCCGTTCACTGTTCAGCGCAAAGGGCGCGCTGAGCAATTGTTGTCGAGGGGCAATGGGCGGATTGTTGCCTACAGCCAGTTCGAGAAACCGCGGCGAACTGGAGGCCGCCGCCGCGAGCGTTCGCGACAGGTAATCCTGCGCCGGCAGGACCACGTTGAAGCTGCCGTCCACCACCGCCACCGCGCTGTTGGTGTATGGCCCCCAGACCACACTGCCGCCCTGCGCGGCATCGAACAGTGTGAACGTGAGGGTGTAGTTACCCGTGGCCAGTGGAGTCCCGGCAGCATTGAGGATCTGGCCTTGATAGTTTACCTCCCCCGGAACCGGACCGCCGTGCGCCAGCAGCGCAGCGAACAGCAATCCCGACATGATGAGGCGGGTTGGGAATGTTTTCATGTGATGATTCCTTTCTCAATGGATTTCGGGCTGAGGATTTCCAGCAAATGAAGGTCGTTGAAGTGATTTCATGGCAGGAGTCCGTCGTTCAGCAGTTCGACATTGGACGCGAGATGAAGCCGAAACGTGCCTTCCACCCTCAAGGCGGACTTGTGCAGTCCGGTGATGGTTTCGCGGTAGATGCCGCCAAGCTGGCTGCTGCCCCAGCCGGCTATCTGCAGTCCGTCGGGATCCGTGGCCGTGAATTGCAGGGTGATATGCCGGGTGACGGTGGGCGACTCGCGGCCCGCTTCCAAGGTGGAGTCGTAACTCTCGTTCCAATTGTCGTGGTCCGGGTGGTAGCGATGAACAAAGGGATTCAGTGGATCTCGATAATCCACGACGTTGAGGCACGAAAACGCGCTGCCGTCTGCTCCAAAATCTCCGCTGCCACTCATCAGCAGGGGTTGTCGGAAGCTGAACGCGGCCGAGCTGAAGCGGCGACCCACCGGTTCGCCATCACGCAAGGTGGCGCCCGAATAAGCCGAGGCCAGCGTCTCATCCGTGAGCAGCACGAAACGACCCGGGATGTCCACGACTTGTCTGGTTGGATTGTCCGGGGCCGGCTTGTAGGTCCCGGGCTTCCACATCTGAATCACCTTCTGCAGCAGGCGCACCCGGCCGAACGCATCCACGTGGAGGATCAATCGAAATTGAAACTCCGAGGCCGTGGGCAGAGGAGTCTGGGGGTTGCCGGCCAGCGCCGGCTGATTGACCCGGTTGATCACCGCGCTGCCGACCCACAGACCCCGGTGCCGATTGGTCATCGAGTCGCCCTGCGCCCGCAGTTCACCACGCGCCGAGCCAACCACGGCAGGACGCTCCAAACCGTAGGCGCTGACTGGAATCAGGTGCCGGCCGGAACCGGCAGCCTCGGTGACTTCAAGCAGGGACTGGTAAAGCGGTTCAAGGCCGTTGCCACTGGTTGCAGCCGGGGACATATCCTTGCGCCGCACGGCCAGCCGCAACCGCCATGCGTCACCCGCAGCGACGTTGCTCCGCATGAGGTTGGGAGGGAGATTGGTCCAATGACCCGGCGACGTCTCGCTGCTGAACCAATAGGACAACGGTACGTCGCCGGCCAGCGGAGGGGCGCCGCCGCCTGCGGGTGGCAAGGCGGAGGGCAACTGCCGAACGACCAGTGTCTTCGTATTCGTGCCGGTATTGCGGATGGTGAGAATCTGTTCGTTGAGCACGCGGCCAAATTCCAGACCGGTGGACTGCTCCAGCGTCACCTCCACCGGCCCCTGATAGGTTGAAGCGCCTTGCGTCCTCAACCAGTAGGCCTGACCGTTGGTCATGCGCGTGGTGTTCGGCAGGGGCACCTGCTCCCAAAAACCATCCGTGCGCAGGCGGTAAAAAATGCTGCTGCTATGCGCTGGCGAAGGACTAAAAAAAGCGCGAAACGTCGGCGGCGACTGCATATCCACCGCCACGCCAGCGAGATTTAAGGAGTCGGTCAACCAGACCGCGCGCGTGTTCAAGGGTCGCCCCAGCACGACCCAATTGGTCGGGGTGGCCGTGCTGGCGAGTTTGATCAAGTAGCACTTGCCGCCGATCAGACGAAACAGCGTGGTCTGTTCTGCCTTCGCATGAGTGGGAGGCAGGTACATCAGCCAGTCGGGATTGCCAGGCACCAGACTGTTGGTGTCTTGGATGAATTGCACAGGAGCATGCCGACGGTTCCACAGCCAGACACTCTCGACCGGCAGCGAAGCGAAGAGCGCGTCGCAGTCGGCCGCGTCCGGCTGTACTTGGAGATGAACGGCATTCCAGCCAGGCCGCAGGGGGATTGTTTGGGTGGTCCACTGGGCGCGGCCCGAGTCAGCCGTCAGTGCCAGTGCGGCTGCCACCGCCAACAGCATGGTCGTCTGGCGCATGTCTCGCCCCTCCCGGGGAATCTCAGGGTTCGATTAGCACACGATAAAAACCGACAGGATAAAGATCCGGATCAAAGAAAGTGTTCACCGGGGGAGTGGCCACGATGCCGCTCGCCAGCACATCGTAGCCTGTGCTCGGATCCGCAGACCATAAGATGGTGTAGGTCTTGTTGACCACGCTGGACCACTCGACATAAACCCCGGCGCCTGGTCCTGAGCGAATGTTGACAAATTTGAGCGCCGACGAGGCATCATTCGGGTTTGTGCCGGCCGCGTACTCAGCCCAGTTGCTCACTCCATCCCCGTCAGGATCGGCACTGGAATTGATCCGCACGGATCCAAAGTGCATTCGTTCCCACTCGTCCGGAAGTCCGTTGCCGTCGCCGTCGAAAGTGGGCAGCGGATCTTGTTGAATTCGCAGGCGGTAGAAGAAAGGTCCACCCCCCGTGGCGGTTGCATCCCAGTGGCTGTTGACGGGCGGCGTTGCCGGCACATCGGTCCGGATGTCCACAAAACCCGAGAGCAGGTTGGCCGAGCGTTGCACGACGTAGAGCCGGTTGCTGGCACTGGACCACTCCACACTCACACCGCCTCGCGGGTCGGGCAGGATGCGGATGAAGGTAAAGGCGGATTGGGCGTTGGTGGGATTCGTGCCCGCGACGTACTCCTGCCAGTTGTTCAAGCCATCGCCGTCCGCGTCAAGTCCAGCGTCACTTGCCACATTTGGATTGAAGCCAAAGAGTGTTTCCCAGCCGTCAGGAATGCCGTCGCCGTCGGTGTCACGCTGTTCCCACTGCAAAGTCAGATCCACACGCCTGATCAATCCACGGTTCGTGGCAGTCATGACCAGGTCGCCCTCAGAAGGCAGCCGCAAATAGGCAGGCTGTCCGTCCAATGTGACGTTCGCCAGCGAGTAGCTAACTGGCGGCGAAGCCAGTCGGAGAGCATTCGTCGAGGCGGTCAGGCCAGCCGCCAAGCTCTCGCAAGGCAGAAAGATGAGAAAGGAGAACTGGTCGTTGATGTTGTTCAACGCCTGAGTCACCACCAACGATGAACCAGCATCAGATGGGACAAGGGTCCAAACCAGAGTGCCGCTGGTCAGGCGCACATTCCAGCCGTTGACCACGTTTCGGACTTCGCCGTACAAGACGACTGGTGGTTCGGGAATGGCCGATGCCACGGCCGGTTGGAATTCGACCAGAACCAAAATGGCCACAGCGCAGAGCACGAGGACTGGCCGAGGGAATTGGCTTTTGCCCAAGCAAGGTGCCTGGTGGATTTGAGCGCTCGCCTCACTCCCGCGTTGGACAAACGGAGAACAGTGCCAAGGATACAAAACTCCTGCGAAAGCTTGAGCCGCTTCCTGAACGAGGCCCACGGTTTCCCGTTGCATATCCGCCCCCCGCGTATTAGGACTTAATAGTCAGCCGCTTCAGATGCAGTCATCCTAATGAAGAGCAGGATCGAATGTCAATAGAATCCGAAACGGAAAATCGGCGGGCGAAACAGGCTCAGGAGGTAATAGGACTATGCCCCTCACGGCCGGAACGCGAATGACATCCGGTCCGCATCCTCGATTGCCCAAAGATTCAACGGCCACACGTCCTGGCCATATTTGAGAAACCGCGCGCTGCCATCGGCAAACGCGTAGTTGGACCCACCCGACCGGCTGCGGGTGCCAACGACCTGCGACGCATGAGCACCCCGCTCGATCTGGACTCCATCATTGCCAATCGTCCCGGCGGTTTCGGGTTCGAGGAGATCCATGAAGTAGTGCCGGGAGATGCGGCCCACCGGCGGCCCGGCGTCCAGGTTCTTCTTCTCGCCAAAGAGGACCGTGTCCGTCACTTTGAGGATGGCGGTTTCTTTCATGGTCATCCCCATGTAACTGGCCACGTTCTGATTGCCGGTGACGCGCCAGAAGTGGTCGTTCCAACCATTGATCATGTAGCTTCGCGGCGAGCGGTCCGGCAGCGTGGGCGATCCCGTGTCCGTGGGCGGCGTCCCGCGGCGGGCGTCGCTGGGGCAGACCAGGATCTCCAGGTTCTGGTAATAATCCTGCAGCAGCGTGGGCCAGCGCCAGGCGTTGGTGCGCGGCGGCAGGCGCTGGAGATGGTCGGCGGCGTACATCGTGGCGCTCATCGCGAGCTGGCGCAGATCGTTGACACACTGGATGCGCAAGGCGGATTCCTTGGCCCGCGACAGCGCCGGCAGGAGCATGCTGGCGAGAATGGCGATGATGGCTATGACCACCAGCAATTCGATCAGGGTGAAACCGCGGCGAAGGCGGCTCGCCGCCTGGCGGGTGCAAAGGTCACGTCGAGAACTCATCTTGCTGCTTTCATCACTGTCCCATCCAAGAGACGCCAGCCGGACGCAAAAAGTTTCACGCGTTGATCCGCTCTCAGTTGCCCATGGGCCGCAGATTGGCCGGCGTGATTGCGTCGAATAATCCGAGCGCGGGCAACGTCATTCTTTCGCCATGTCGAAGACACGATTCCTGGCAACTGTCATCGCCCTCTTTGGTCTGGCCGGCCTGAGCCTCTACGTCAATAGGGACTGGTTTTCCAAGCCCACTATTCACATTTCGCACCGGGTCAATCCGTGGGCAGCCCGGCAGCCGCAAGCGCGGCGCGCCACCCCGCCGCCTCCCGGCAATCCGGTGGCGTTCAACTTCGACCCCTTCTGCCGGTTCTCCAGCATCAAGGTGTTCGTCGCGGCCGAGATCGAAACCAACAAATACGCCCATCCGCTCTGGTCACTGACGAGCGATTCCAACTCCGTCCCCATCGGCACGTTCGCCTACGGGTCGCGCGTCCCGGGCATGAGACCGGCCGTCAAAGGCGCCACCGCCGACCCACTGCAGCCCGGCGTGGTTTACCGCCTCGTTGTCGAAACCGGCGGGCGAACACTGCAACACGACTTCATCACGACACCGAGAAATTAGTCCGCGTGGAATTTTCCGTCGCCCACGTGAGAGCATGCCATCTGCGTGCGGTCAGCAATTCAACGTCCGGCCAGATGACAGGCCGCGTGATGGTTCGGTGACAATTCTCGCAGCGACGGTTGATCCGTGACGCAAAGCGGCCTTTCCGCCAGCGGGCACCGCGGGTGGAAACGGCATCCCGACGGCGGATGAATCGGTGAGGGCACCTCGCCCGGCAGGACGATGCGCCGGCGTTTCGTGTCGGGATCAACTTCCGGCACGGCGGAAATCAACGCCTGCGTATAGGGGTGTTGCGGGGCGCGGATGAGCTCCTTCGCCTCGGCCAGTTCCACCAACTGGCCCAGATACATGACCATCACCCGCCGGCTGATGTGTTCCACCACAGCCAGGTCATGCGCAATGAACAGGTAGGCCAGGCCGCGCTGCTGTTGTAGGTCCTGAAGCAGATTGATGATCTGTGCCTGAACGGAAACGTCCAGCGCGCTGACCGGTTCATCGCAAACGATCAACTTCGGTTCGACGGCCAGCGCCCGCGCGATGCCGATGCGCTGCCGTTGGCCGCCGCTGAACTCGTGCGGATACCGCCAGGCATGCGCGGCGTCCAACCCCACCGCCTGCAACAACTCCGCCACGCGTCGCGCCCGGTCGGTCTTGCTCTCCGCGAGGCCATGTATGTCCAGCGCTTCACCGATGATGTCCTCGATCGTGAGGCGCGGATTGAGCGAACTGTAGGGGTCCTGGAAGATCATCTGCAGCTTGCGCCGCCGCGCGCGCAGTTCGACGCCGCGCATGGCAGTGAGGTTCTCCCCCTCGAACCAGATGCTTCCCGCTGTCGGATTCAGCAATCGCACCAGGGCGCGGCCGAGGGTGGTCTTGCCGCAACCGCTTTCGCCCACCAGTCCCAGCGTCTCACCGGGCGCGATGGTGAAACTCACGTCATCCACCGCCTTCAGATGTCCTTGGGCGCGGCCAAACGCACCGTGCGCGACGGGGAAATGCACCTTCAAACCTCGGACTTCGAGCAGCGGCATGGCCAAGTAGTGCGCATTTTCTCCCTGAATCACCAGTTTGAATTCAACCGCAGCGTACAGAAGGGTCACCTTGGTTTGTGAGAGGCCGCCGGGCTACCGGAGTGGTGGCTTGCCGGCACCACTCGTTTGGGTGAGGCTTGGGCGGCTGATAACCTGCCTCGCCGATGAGTTGCTTGGGGCGCAAAATTCCTTTGCAATTTCGCCGGTGCCTTGGCACAAGGGCCACGCACAGTCTGATTGGAGCAACCGCCGTTTAACCGCCGTTTCAACCCTGAACAACGCATGAATTGGTTCTACGTGGATGCCGGACAGCAGGCCGGTCCGGTGGACGACGCACAGTTGGAAGCCCTGGCCCGCAGCGGCAAGGTGCAGGCCGACACCCTGGTCTGGCGCGAGGGCATGGCGGACTGGCAGCCCTATCGTCAGGCGAAATCTGCCGCCTCGGCGGCGGCCGCTCCGGCGTCGGCGCAGGCCGGGGACGCCCCCACCGAAACCACGCGAGAGGCGGTTTGCGTGGAATGTGGCCGCATCTTCAGCATGGACGACATGATCCGGCACGAGCAGGGCTATGTCTGTGCGAACTGCAAGCCGGTCTTCATGCAGAAGCTGAAGGAGGGGGCAAAGGTGGGCACCGGGGGGTGGACCTACGCCGGCTTCTGGATCCGGTTCGCCGCCGTCTTTTTGGATGGATTGATTCTCGGGGCGGTGAACTTCGCGATCGGCATGGTGGCCGGGTTGAGCGCCGGCCAGGCCATTGGCGCGGAGCCGACCGCTGCGCTGGCGCTTCAGTTGGTGCTCATCCTCGTGCAACTGGCCATTGGCATCGGCTACGAAACCTTCATGATCGGCAAGTATGGCGCCACGCTCGGGAAGATGGCCTGCAAAATCCGGGTGGTCACCGCCGATGGCGAGCCGGTGACCTACCTGCGGGCTTTTGGCCGGTATTTCGGGAAGATGTTGAGCTACTTCACCTGCTCCATCGGTTTCATCATGGCCGCGTTCGACGACCAGAAACGCGGCCTGCATGATCACATCTGCAACACGCGCGTGATCTATCAGAATTAGCCCGCAGGCATGAGTCCATCGCCGCCGGTTCAATGTCCCGCCTGCCAGGTGGCGCTGACGGACGGCGTGTTTAATCAACCCGACCTGCGGCCCTGCCCCCGGTGCGGCGCGGAGCTTCAGATCGAGGTATTCCCGGCCCTGTTCCGTCCCCTCGCCACAGGAGCCAACGCCGAAACCGTGATGGTCGAGGGCGAGTCCACCTGCTTTTACCACCCCACCAAGAAGGCGGTGCAACCCTGCGCCGCCTGTGGCCGATTCCTCTGCGCGCTGTGCGATTGCGAGTTGCATGGGGAGCATTATTGCCCGACGTGCCTCGAAGTCGGCCGCAAAAAGGGCAGGATCCGGAGCCTCCAGAATCAACGCACGCTCTACGACAGCATTGCCCTGTCCCTGGCGATTTTTCCGTTGATCATCTTTTATCTGACGATCATCACCGCGCCGATGACTCTGTATGTTTGCTTCCGTTACTGGAACGCGCCACGCAGCATCATCCATCGCACCAAGGTCCGCTACGTCATCGCCATCGTCCTGGCTTCGCTGCAACTGGCGGGCTGGGCGGTGGGCGCGTACTTCGTGATTTCCACGCTCACCGCCAATGGCTGAAAAGGAATATCAACGGCTGACCTGGCCGCGCATGAGACGCACGGGCCTGGTCACCGCCTTCGCCACGCGTTCCAGTTTGTGGCTGGGCAGCGACCATTTGCTGTGCCTCGACTCGACGGGTTACACCGAGGAGTACAAGCGGTTTTATTTTCGCGACATTCAGGCCGTGGTCTTGCGCCGCACCGGCCGTCAGCGGATTCTCAATTTCATCTTCGGCGGCGGGGCGCTCTTTTTCACCTTCCTGACTCTGGCTGTGGCCGGTCCTCCCGGCACCTGGGACAGCAATGAACTGCCCGGCGCCATCGTGCTGTTGAGCGGCGCGGCGTTCTTTGGCGCGCTGGCACTGGTCAACACGCTCAAAGGCCCCGGTTGCACTTGCGACCTGCGCACCGCGGTGCAAACGGAGCGGTTGCCTTCGCTCAACCGGTTGGGGCGCGCCCGCAGGGTGCTCAACCGCCTCCGGCCGCTGATCGAGGAGGCGCAGGGCCGGCTTGCTCCGGAGGAACTCGCAACCCAACTGGCGAGTTCAACGGTGTCGGACGTGCCGCCGGTCATCGCCCGTCATCGGGGAGCGCCCGCTCCCGTGCCACCGCGGCTTTACTCCGGCAACGCGCACCTGATTCTCTCCTGGGTGCTGCTGGCCGATGTGCCCCTCTCGGCGGCCTACATTCTCCTCTATTCGCAGTGGCTTGAACTGATGGGTGTATTGTTGCTTTTGGGCACGGCGGCCTGCGTGATCGTGGCGCTCATCAAACAGCACAACTCGACGCTGCCCCCGGCCTTGAAACGGCTGCCGTGGCTGGTGCTCGGCTGGACCGCTTTGCTGGTGATGGCCGCGATTGCCTACGGGGTGTACTTGGTGCTTAACGACCCCTCAGCAGTGGACCGCGATGTGTCGCCCTTGGAAGATCCCGTGCTGCTCGTGATGACGATGGTTTCGGCGCTGGTCTCCGCCATCCTGGGTCTGGTGGGACTGAAGCTGGTGCGCGAAGCCCGAAAAACCATGAACCCGCCCCAGATTGCCCCGCGCGAAGCCGCGCCGGGCGCGTAAGGGCCTCATGCAGAATCTCGCCACGCAACGATGCTTCAATCACGCCCAGCGTGAAGCCGTGGCGCGTTGCCCGCAGTGTCGCGGGTTTTTCTGCCGCGAGTGCGTCACCGAACACGAGGACCGTGTCATCTGTGCCGTGTGCCTGGCCAGGCTCGTCCAGAAACCGGCCTTGCCCCGCCGGACCCTGGCCGGCCTGGTGCATGTCATTCAAACGCTGGTGGGTGTCATCGTGGTGTGGTTCTTCTTTCACACGATGGGCGAGGCATTGCTCAAGCTGCCCACCTCCTTCCACGAGGGCACGCTTTGGGAGGCCAAATGGTGGGAAGAGTTGTGGGAGGAGCAATGACCCTCAAACCTTCAACGCGCGAACTCCGACCTCCGATGCCCAAGCCAGAACCGACTGCCCCTGGGGGGTGGTCACGAACTGAAGGTTGGAGACTCTCCATGAACTGCCTCCGCGTAACGCCGACTTTCCAGTCGGCCCGCGTCTCGCCGGTTGGAAAACCGGCGCGACAGGCAGCCTTCGGTTCATGGCCGCGAGGCGCGTCCATGGTTGGAACTGGAGGCTCTCCATGAAATCCGTTTCTCGCCGGCAGCAAGGCAAAGGCGCACTCGAACTGATCGAGGAAGCCGTCCACCTGTTGCGCACCGCGCCCGCCGGGGCGCTGGCGGCTTATTATCTGGGCGGATTGCCGTTCGTGCTCGGCCTGTTGTATTTTTGGGCTGACATGAGCCGCAACCCTTTCGCCTACGAACACGCGGCGGAAGCGTCGCTGGGTCTGGCGATGTTGTTTCTCTGGATGAAATTCTGGCAGGTGGTGTTCGCCCGGAAGTTGCGCGCGGCGGTGGCCCTCGCCCCGCCCGAGCCTTGGAACTTCACCCGTTGCCGGCGGGTCTGGCTGGCGCAATCCGCCCTCCAACCGTGGGGACTGTTTCTGCTGCCGCTCTCGTTGCTGCCGGTGCTGCCGGTTGCCTGGGTGTATGCCTTCTTCCAAAACCTGACGGCGCTGGATGACGGTGAATCGCCGCGGCTGCGCGAGTTGATCCGCAAATCGGCGCGGCAGGCGGCGCTCTGGCCCCGGCAAAACCACGTGGTGCTCTTGATCCTGCTGTTGTTCGGCGGGTGTGTGTTCCTCAACTGGACGATCTTCGGTCTCGTGCTGCCAAACCTGGCCAGGACGCTGCTGGGCGTCGAAAGCGTGTTCACCCGCAGTGGCTTTGGACTCCTGAACACCACGTTCTTCGCCGCGATGTTCGGCCTGGCTTATCTGTGCGTGGACCCCGTCGCCAAGACTGTTTACGTGTTGCGCTGTTTCTACGGCGAGTCGCTGGCGTCCGGTGAGGACTTGAAGGTTGAGTTGAAGCACGCAACGGCCGCCGGACGACGAGTCACCGCTGCGTTGGCGATGCTTCTCTTAATCACGCCACACCTCACCACCTGCACTTTCGGCGCCTCGCCCGTTCCACTCTCCTCGCGTTTCGCGACCGCGGCCAGTCCTGCCGAAGCAGGACAAAGGAAGTCGCCAAGCCGCCCCACCAGCGACGCGCATCCGCGATCACCCTCCGCTCTGTCATCCTCCGCGCTTGATGACGCCATCGCGGAGGTGATCCAGCAGCGCAAGTACACCTGGCGCGTGCCGCGCGACACGATCGCCAAACCGGAGGCAAACCAGGCCGGCCTTCTGCGGCGTTTTCTGGACGGCATCAAGAAGCCGGTCCGGGCCATGGTCGAATGGGTGGACCGGGTGCTGCGAAAACTGTTCACGTCCAACCGGACCGTCACGGTTGGCGGCGCGAGCGCATTGGGCTGGGTGCTGTTGTTGAAGCTGCTCCTTTATGCGCTGGTCGTGGCGGCGGTGGTGGCGCTCGGCTGGCTGTTGTTCCGATGGCTGCAAAACCGTCGCCGCCCCTCCATCGGGGTCGTGGGTGAGGCGGTCCGGCCGGCGCCGGATTTGACGGATGAAAACCTTGGCGCGGACCAGTTGCCGGAGGATGGCTGGACGAAGCTGGCGCGCGAACTTTTCGAGCGGGGCGAACTGCGCCTGGCCCTGCGGGCGTTTTACCTCGCGAGCCTCGCGCATCTGGCGGAACGGAATTTGATCAGCCTTGCGAGATTCAAATCCAATCGCGATTACGAACTCGAACTGCGGCGGCGTGGACACTCCTTCGCCGGCCTGCTGGCGGTGTTCGGAGAAAATGTGTCCGTCTTCGACCGCATCTGGTACGGCATGCACGAGGTCACGGGCGAACTGGTGCTGCAGTTCGCCGCGAACGTGGAAAGGATCAAGGCGGGCGGATGAAGAGAATCTTGCCCATTCTCTTGATGACGGTCTCTGCGGCCGGCTTCGTGTTTGGGGTCGTGCAACTGTTCAAGCTGCGCTTCGAGTCCGGCGACGTTTATCCGCCTTACTCCTCGCTGCGGGCCGACCCGCTCGGGACGATGGCGTTTTACGAGAGCCTGGAAAAGCTGCCGGGCATTTCCGTCCGCCGCGATCACAGTTCGGCCAACCGGCTGCCCGAAGGGCGGGAAACCAGCTACCTGCACCTGGCGGCCCGGACGCGCGAGTGGAACTGGTTGCCGGAGGAACTCTGGCAGGAAATCAATCGCTTCCTGCTGGATGGTGGCCGTCTCGCCATCACGTTCCACCCGGAAGCTGCGGCGCCGTTCCGGTCGTTTGCCAGCCCGCGCCAGGCCGCGAATCCTTCCCCGCCGCCTCCGGGCGGAAAGAAACAGAAACAGGGGTCGGGGGAAGCCCGCTCTTTTGGCGCGGACAGCGTTGGAGAGCGTTGGGGAGTGGAATTCGCCTACGCCCGGCTCGACGTGGGCGACCGCGGGTCGTACGAGCCCGTTGAAGTGAAGAATTGGAGTGACCTGCCCCTGCCCGAGACACTGGCCTGGCACAGTGCGACCCTGTTCACGAATCTGAACGAGGCGTGGCGGATCATTTACGCGCGCGACGCCGGCCCTGTGGTCATCGAGCGGCGGTTCGGCAAAGGCTCCGTGGTGATGGCCACGGATTCCTATTTCCTCAGCAACGAAGCACTGCGCGACGACCGTCACGCGGATTTCCTGGCCTGGTTCGTTGGACCGAGCCGGCGCGTGATTTTCGATGAGGCGCATCACGGCATCATGGAGACGAGCGGCGTGGCGACGCTGATCCGCAACTATCGGCTGCACGGGCTGGCGGCGGGGTTGCTGCTGTTGGCGGCGCTGTTCATCTGGAAAAATTCCTCCAGCCTGTTGCCGCCGCAGCCGGACGAAGTCGCCGGGCCATGGGTCGCCGGCCGGGATGCCACCGCCGGGTTTGTAAATCTGCTCCGGCGCAACATCCCCGCGCGCGATGTGCTCTCGGTGTGCTTTGCCGAGTGGACGAAGTCGCTTTACCAGGGCCGTTACTACACGATCACCGCGGTGAGCGACGCGCAGGCGGTGATGGAAGCGGAGCTCAAACGACCGGAACGCCAGCGCGATCCGGTGAAGGCTTACCAGGCAATCTGCCGGACCCTGGCAGGCTCCACGCGCAAAAGGCCAACCCAGAAAACTCAATCCCGAGGTGACACGAGTGAACACTGACCACCACGCGGCGAAGCCGCAACCCGTCTGGAGCGCGTGGACTCGTCCGCGCTTTCCGCAGGCGACTTGTCGCCGCCAATCGCGAGCCAGCGTCGAATCTGCTCCGCGAGCCGCTGAACGCGGCTTTGCCTGGCCGACAAGTCGGCCAAGCCGCCAAAGCGGTGACAAGTCACCGCACTCCACAGTCCGCGCGGCGCGCGAGGCCTCTTGCGAGCAACAGCATCGAGGACATCGCAGAGTCACGCCCCGAGTTTTCTCCAAATCCGTTCGTAAGCACCGGCTTGGCGCGACGATCCTGCCTTGCCTGATGTCGCCAAGAATACCCGTGCGGCGCCGGTGGCTGTCTCCCTCTCCCAGCGGGAGAGGGATCAAGGGTGAGGGAGAGTGGTCCGCCTCACGAGGCGGGATCGAAAACACCGGCAATGTGACACCTTGGAGACGTTCTCCCTCACCCGCTGGGAGAGAATTTCCCGGGCACAAACGCTTGCTTTGGCCGACCGAACCGCATGGGAAGGGCGCAACGGCGGTTTTCCAACCGGCGCCCGCGCCGACTGGAAAGTCGGCGTTACAGACCGGCGGCTCGTGGAAAGTCTCCACGATGCAGAACTCGCGCAATGCAACCATGAACCGCTCCGTCCGACGCGAGAGCGTCTTGGAGTGCGGCAGCCCTCTGCCGCTGTGGAGAGTGGGCCGGCGGGCGAGAGCGGCAGAGGACTGCCGCAGTCCAAAACCTGGCGGAATCCTGAGCGGTTCATGGAAAGGGAGCATTGTTAGCCGGGCGTCTTCCGGTTGTCCGGCACTTGAGATTCGCCATCAGCCGCGCCGGGACCTCCGCGTTAGAACGACCTCGCCGGGTTGCGTGTTGGGTTTCGCCAAATCGCCATTCAATCTCGATCAAGACCATGAACACTGAACGACTCAAAGAAGTTCTCACGCAGGCCCGGCATGAAACCGGGAAGGTCATCATCGGCCAGCACGAGGTGGTCGAGCGCGCGCTGATCGCCATCTTCACGGGCAACCACGCGCTGATCGAGGGCGTGCCCGGCGTGGCCAAAACGCTCCTGGTGCGCACGCTCGCGCACGTGCTCGGCTGCGATTTTGCTCGCATCCAATTCACGCCCGACCTCATGCCCGCCGACATCACGGGCACGAACGTGTTCAACCTGCAGCGCAACGAATTTTCGCTCATCAAGGGGCCCCTCTTCACCACCTTCCTGCTGGCGGATGAAATCAACCGCGCGCCGGCCAAGACGCAGTCGGCGTTGCTTCAGGCCATGCAGGAACGATCCGTGACCATTGATCGCGACACTCATGCGCTGTCGCCGAACTTCACGGTGTTCGCCACCCAGAATCCAATTGAATACGAGGGGACGTATCCCCTGCCGGAGGCGCAGAAAGACCGGTTCATGCTCAAGATCACGATGCTCGCGCCGGACCGCGCGGAGGAACTCACCCTGGCGCAACGCACCATGACGCGGGAAGCGCCGGAACGCTTGCTGGCCAGCGGCGCCGTGCAGGCCGTCATTCAGCCGCGGGACCTGGTCGAGCTGCGCGAACAACTCGGCCTGATCACGATGCGCGAGGAATTGATCGCCTACCTGGTGGACATCGTGCGCGCCACGCGGCAGCACGAAAGCGTGCTGGTCGGGGGCGGACCGCGCGCCACGCAGTCGTTGATCATGGCCTCGCGGGCCTTCGCGGCCATGTCGGGACGCGACTTCGTCACGCCCGATGACATCAAACTCATGGCCGTGCCGGTGCTGGAGCATCGCCTGATCCTGCGGCCGGAGTTTGAAATCGAAGGCTTGAGCGTGACGGAAGTGATCCAGCAGATTCTTCAGCAGATTGCCGTGCCGCGATGATCGTCCCCCGAAATCGCCTGTTGCTCTGGTGCGCCGTGATCGTGCTGCCGTTCACGCTGGTGATGGCGGTCGAGCCGGACGCGGCGGGCATTTCCCTCGGCTGCATTGGCGCGTTCCTGATGGTGGTCGTGGTGGACGCGGTGGGCGCGCGGAAGAGTCTGGCGGGGATCGGCGTGAAGTTGCCGGAGGTCACGCGCGCGTCCAAGGACCGCGAAGCCCGGCTGGAGGTGCAGCTTCGCAACGAACCGCAAAAGCAACGCACCGTCCGCGTGGCCATTGCTCTGCCGCGCGAGCTTCAGTCGCCCCAAGAGGAGATGGAGGTGGCGCTTCCCGCCGAAGCGGAGTGGTCGCGCTTCTCCTGGACCTGCCTGCCGGTCAAACGCGGAAGCTACCGGATCGAGTCGGCGTATCTGGAGGCCGGCTCGCCATTCGGGTTTTGGAACTTTCGCAAGATGTCACCCGTGCGTTCGGAGGTCCGGGTTTACCCCAACCTGCTCACCGAACGGCGGAATCTGGCCGCGCTGTTTCTGCATCGCGGCGCCTTTGGTCTGCACGCGCAACGGCAGCTTGGCAAAGGCCGCGAGTTCGAGAAGCTGCGCGAATACGTTCCCGGCGACGGCTACGACGAAATCCACTGGAAAGCCACGGCCCGTCGCGGCAAGCCCATTACCAAGGTCTTCCAGATCGAGCGGACGCAGGAGGTGTATGTGGTCATTGACGCCTCCCGCCTGAGTGCGCGGGCCTCGGAAGTCAAAGGTAATGGATCACAGACCGCAGCCTCGCGCGGGCCTGCGTTCGCGGAAAGCGATCAACCCTCGGCCTCAAAGCTTCAGCCACCTAACGCCCTCGAGCGTTTCGTCACCGCCGCGCTGGTGCTCGGTCTGGCGGCGGAGCAGCAGGGCGATTTGTTCGGGTTGCTGACGTTCACCAACCAGATCGAAACCTTCATCCGGGCCAAGAACGGCAAGGCGCATTACAGTGCCTGCCGCGACGCGCTTTACACCTTGCAGCCGCGGATCGTTTCGCCGGATTTCGACGAACTTTGCGCCTTCATCCGGCTGCGGCTGCGGCGTCGCGCCTTGCTGGTGTTTCTCACCGCGCTCGACGATCCCGTGGTGGCCGATGGTTTTGTGAAGAACATGGATTTGATCCGCCGCCAGCATCTCGTGCTGGTGAACATGCTGCGGCCACCCGGCGTCGCGGAGGTGTTTTCGCGCCCCGACATCGCCGGCGTGGACGAGTTGTACCAGCACCTGGGCGGCCATCTGCTCTGGCAGAACCTGCGCGAACTCGAAAAGGTTCTGCATCGCCGCGGCGTGAGGTTCTCACTGCTCGAAAATGAACGACTCAGTGTCGAACTGGTCTCGCAGTATCTCGGCGTGAAACGAAGGCAGTTGCTGTGATCATTGACCTCCAGCGCTTCGTTGCCAGCGAACGGCCGCACTGGACCGAACTCGAGCGGATCCTTTCCAAGCTCGAAGCGGAGCCGAATCAACAGATGACCTTGGAACAGCTCCAGCGTTTTCATCGGCTCTATGAACGCGCCGCCGCCGACCTCGCCCGCATCACCACCTTCTCCTCCGAGCCGGAAACACGGCGGTATCTGGAGACTTTGGTCGCCCGGGCTTACAGCGAAATCCACGAGACGCGCGAGCGGCCGCGGCGATTACAGCCGCTGAAATGGCTTTTTCACGAACTGCCCCGCACCTTCCGCCGGCACATCCGCGCGTTCTGGTTGTCCCTGGGCATCACGCTGGCCGGGTGTGCCTTCGGCGGCCTGGCGATTGCGTTCGATCCGGACTCGAAGTCCGTGTTGATGCCGTTCCCGCATTTGCAGGGCGATCCCGCCGACCGGGTGGCGGAGGAAGAGCAGGCAACGGATGACCGGTTGGCCGGAGGGAAGACTTCATTCTCCGCCTACCTGATGACCCACAACACCAGGGTTTCGATCTTCGCGCTGGCGCTGGGAATGACCTGGGGAGTGGGCACGATGATCCTGCTGTTCTACAACGGCGTCATCCTCGGCGCGGTGGCGGTGGATTACATCCGCGCCGGCCAGACCAAGTTTCTGCTCGGCTGGCTCATGCCGCATGGCGTGGTGGAAATCCCCGCGATCCTCATCGCCGGTCAGGCGGGGCTGGTGCTGGCGTTCGCGCTCGTGGGCTGGGGCCGGCGCGTTCCACTCGCGGCCCGTCTGCGCGAGGTGTCCC
Source organism: Verrucomicrobiia bacterium (assembly GCA_011525685.1). Taxonomy (GTDB): domain Bacteria; phylum Verrucomicrobiota; class Verrucomicrobiia; order Limisphaerales; family JADLHS01; genus WYBW01. The sequence continues at coordinate 3,105 of WYBW01000026.1, read as the reverse complement.
GCGACATCGTGACACTGATTTTCGGCGTGGCGTTGCTGCTGGTCTGGGCGGGCCTTGTCGAAGCCTTTCTCTCGCAGTATCACGAGCCGGTCGTTCCGTACGCGGCGAAGATTGCGTTCGGAACGGTTGAACTCATCCTGCTCTGTTTGTTCCTGGCCAGATCGGGAGCGAGCGAATCGAAACGGAACGGCGAAGCTCCATGAAAACCAGCACGCTGCTGATCCGCACCCCGGAAGGAATCGTGTTCTCGCAATCGCTGGCGGGGCCGGTGACGCGCTTTCTGGCGTGGGGGATTGACTTCCTGTGCATCGCGGTGCTGTTGCTCACGCTGGCCAAGTTGCTGGCGGTGCTGCAAGTCATCAGTGCGAATATGGCCGGGGCGCTGTCGGCGCTGGGGTATTTTGCCATCAGCATCGGCTACGGCATCGCCTGCGAATGGGGATGGCGCGGCCAGACAGTCGGGAAGAAACTGTTCCGCCTGCGGGTCATGGACGCCGAGGGTTTCCGGCTGCAGTTCCACCAGGTCGTCACCCGCAACCTGCTGCGGTTCGTGGATTCGCTGCCGCCGTTCTACTTCGTGGGCGGCCTGGCCTGCTGGCTGAGTCCCAAGTGCCAGCGTCTCGGCGATGTTGCGGCCAACACCGTGGTCATCCGCTCACCGCGCGCGACGGAACCCGATCTCGACCAGTTGCTGGCCGGAAAATACAATTCGCTGCGGCAGTATCCGCATCTGGTTGCGCGCTTGCGCCAGCGTGTTTCACCCGCCGAAGCCAGCGTGGCGCTCCAGGCGCTGCTCCGGCGTGATGAATTTGATCCTCAAGCGCGCATCGAGCTGTTCGCGATGCTGGCCGGCCATTTTCGCGAGAAGGTGGAGTTTCCACCGGAGGCCCTGGATGGCATTGCGGATGAACAATACCTCCGCAACGTGGTGGACGTGGTTTACCGGACGCGCACCGAGGAGCGGAAAGTCAAAGCGGCGGCGTAGCTTGCGACAGTCCCGCGCAGCCGTGCCGGCGAAGTGATGACCCGAGTGTTGCGCCGGCGTTGAAACCGGAGTTCCAAACGGAGAATGTGCGGCAATCCGATGAACATGATGAATTCAACGCATGGCGAAATCAGCGCGTGGCATTACGCCACGCGGCAGCCCGTTCAACTCCGCTGGCGGGACGGGATCATTACTTCCCTGTCAGCCGCCGCGGCGCCGGCGGGAAGCCTATGGGTGGCACCGCCGCTCATGGATCTGCAGATCAACGGTTTTGCCGGCGTGGATTTCCAGCAGGACGACCTCACGGTGGAAGACTTGCTCCAGGCCACGCGGGGTCTGCGCGCCGCCGGTTGCACCCGCTATCTGCTGACGCTGATCACCGATGAGTGGCCGGCGTTGACGGCGCGCCTGCGCCATCTGCGCGGTTTGCGCGCGCGGTCCGCCGAATTGCGGTCCGCGATCGCGGGCTGGCACATCGAGGGGCCGTTTCTCTCCGCCGAACCGGGCTTTCACGGCGCGCATGATCCGGCCTGCATGAGGGATCCCACGCCGGAGCACTTGCTCGAATTGCGGTCCATCACCGGCGACGACCCATTGTTGTTGACCCTGGCGCCGGAGCGACGCGGCGCAATTGAAGCGATTGCTCTGGCGGTTGCGCACGGAGCGAAGGTCAGCCTCGGACATACCGACGCGCCAGCCAGTTTGCTGAACGCTGCGGTCCGCGCGGGGGCCACCGGCTTCACTCATCTGGCCAATGGCTGCCCGCGCGATTTGGACCGGCACGACAACATCATCTGGCGCGTGCTCGATACGCCGGGATTGACGGTGAGTCTGATCTCGGACCGGATTCACGTGGCGCCGCCATTGTTCCGCCTCGTGCATCGGGCATTGAACCCCTCCGCCATTTACTACACGACCGATGCCATGGCCGCGGCCGGCGCGCCGCCGGGCCGCTATCGCATGGGGCGATTGGAAGTCGAGGTGGGCGCGGATCAGATCGTCCGTCAGCCGGGCCGGACCAATTTTGCCGGCTCGGCCGCCAGGCCCATTGAGGCGGTGTTTCGCGCGGCCGCAATCCTCCAGTGCGCCTGGCAGGAGGTGTGGCCGCGCCTTTCGGCGACCCCGGCAAGGTTCATGGGGATGCGAAATGAATTGGCAGTCGGACAACCCGCTGAATTCTGCCTGCTCAAACTGTCCGCCGAGAGCCACCTCGAAGCATTTGCCGTTTGCCATGCCGCCGGTCCCGAAGCGGCCACGGCGTTACACTTTCACCCCTTCGTAAATCAGGTCGAGGGAAACCGCAAAACCCAGTGACTTCACGCGCAACTGTTCTTCCGGCAAGTGCAAGATTTCGGGCCGCCATTTGTCGGCGCGGCGGAACACGGTTACTTCGCTGCGGTCTTGGGCCACCAGAATGTACTCCTCCAACGTCGGAATCTGGATGTAACTGAGAAACTTCTCCCGACGGTCGGTTGCCTCCGTTTGCGGGGACAACACCTCGACCAGCACTTTGGGGAATTGCTTGAAGCCAGGGTCGGTATCGCGCGGGTCGCAAACCACCATCACGTCGGGGTAATAAAAGATGTCTTCCCGGGAAATCTCCAACCGGAGTTTGACATCGGCCACGTAAACCTTGCCGCCGCCGGCACGCAGGTGGTTGCGCAGGGCGAAGGCCAGATTCAGACTGATGAGATTGTGCATCTCCGTGGCGCCGGCCATGGCGTACACCACCCCGCCCAAATACTCGTGCCGCTCACGGCTGACCAGTTCGCCCGCGAGATAGTCTTCGACACTGAGGGAGATGCTTTTCCCGGTCGCTTCCATGATCCAAGGGTTCTTCAAAGCACGAGCCTTGGCAAGCCGCATGAGAAGACGGAGCGGGCAACGAAACCGGGCTGGATGTCGCAAGGCCATCGCGTCAGTGAACTGGCCGCGGGGGTGACTGGGCGAGGGGGCGCAGCTCATTTTCTTGCAGGGGGCGCCGAGGCGATGCTGTAGCGCAGACTTCCAGTCTGCCGGGTCGCGGATTTCCAATCCGCAAACGCGGCGAATTCCTGGCCTGCCACGCCGTGCCTGGGCCCGCCGACTGGAAGTCGGCGATACCGCAGGTTGGGAAACCT
>WYBW01000025.1 GCA_011525685.1 Verrucomicrobiia bacterium | reverse complement strand
TCTGGCACAACGCATCCAGGCGCTGCCATAGGTCCGTGTTCTCCGGGCGTTCGGTTTTGGTGCGCCACCAGCCTTTCCGTTTCCACGCCGCCACCCACCCTTCCGCCATGGCCTTCACCAGATACTGTGAATCGCTATGGAGCGCGACCTTGCAGGGCTGTTTCAACAATTCCAGCCCCGCAATGGCGGCGAAAATTTCCATCCGATTGTTGGTGGTCTGCCGAAACCCGCCGCTGACCTCGGCGCGCTTCTTGGGATGAACCAGCACCGCGCCATAACCGCCGGGTCCGGGATTCGGTTCGCATCCGCCGTCGGTGTAAATCTCGACGTGGGGGATCGGAGCCGGTGTTGGATGGTCGTTCACGCCTGCTTTCCACGAATTCGAGTCAGGAACTGTCGCGGAGTCAGAATTTCAATGCCGAACGGTTTCTCCAAGGCAAGCAAATCCTCATCGCGGGAGATGATCGCCTTCGCACCGCTGGCGAGAGCGCAGGCCAGAAACAGATCGTCCTCCGGATCGCGACTGCGTGACTTGCCCACCGGAGCCGGCTCATAAACCTTCGCTTTGCGTTCGATCCACTTCAGCCACGGGTCAGGGTCCACCTCTGGGATTCGCTCAGCAATACGACGGGCCACTTCGCTGTACTCTTCGAAAATGGGCACAGTGATGGCAAGGTGAAACCGTCTTTTCGCCCAACGCGCCAGACAGCGTCGCGATTCGCCGGGCCAGAAGATCGCCGCGATGACGACGTTCGTGTCGGCGACGACGTTCATCGCCGTTTGCGTTGGCCGGCGCGATAATCGGCAATCGCTTGCCGAACCATTTCCTTCTCCTCGGGCGTCTGCTGTCGCCTGAGCGACCCGGCGGCGGCAATGACTTTCTTCAACTCGTTCTCCGTCGGCCCTGGCAAGGGTGTGACGTACAGCCCGTTGCCCACCTCCGTCACGCGCAAGGCCGTTCCGGGCTTGATCCGTTTTCGCTCACAGAATTCCTTGGGTAACTCCACCTGACGCTTGGGCGATACGCTAATCGTCGTTGTCATGGCGGGAAATTACTTCATGCGTGAACTGGCAACAAGCCTCGGCTGATCCCGACACCCGCCGCTGCACTCGGCGCATTTCCTGAGATGCAGCAACACCCTGCCATGGTCCTTCGTGCGCGGGCGCGGGTGATTCCCCTGGCCGTCGGACCGGCTTTCCTCGCCCGTCGGATAGGAGAGGGCTTCTGGCTGCAAGCTCGGGTCCTTCAGGCCTGCGCCGCGCAGCAACCGGGGCTTCGGCATCTTGCACGACGATCAAGCAGCCCTGCACGTTGTGTCTGGCTGTTAGCCAACACAGTGGTCATTTCCGTCGTGTTCGTTTTTCGCTTCCAGTCAAAAGAGGGCTTGGCCCGACGGCGTCAGAATCCAAACCAGCCGTGACATAATGCCGCGCGCCTTGTCCAACACATCGGACAGACGAAAACCAAGCCCCGTCCGAGCCAGACTGGTGAAGAGATCAGGATTGAGATTAAGAGCAAGAGCAAGAGCAGCAGTGGGCACCAACGCGACCGACCCCGCGCCGAACTTTGAAGAGGCGCGCTTGACCTGTTGAGAGACATGGAAAAAACACTCCCCATTGACACACCCACTTTCCGGAGACTACTCTGCCCCACACGCTCCATATCGAACCGTGTGAGACAAACCAAACCGACCTGTGGCTGAAAAAGACGACTATCTGCTCGACATGCTCGTGGACCTCGGGTTCACCACCCACGACCAGGTCGCCCACGCCCGTACCGAGGCCCAAGCGTCCGGGGTCGGCGTTGTGGACTTCATGGTGGCCAATCAACTCGTCCGCGCCGAGGACGTCACCCAAGCCAAGGCCGCCCACTTCGGCGCCGAAGTCGTAAACCTGAGCCAGATGCAGATTGCGGACGACGTCATCTCCGCCGTCCCCCGTCACATCGCCCGCAAGTACCGCGTCATTCCCGTTTACAAGCACGACAACAACCTCACGGTTGCCATCTCCGACCCCTCCGACCTCGCCACGATCGATTCGCTCCAACATCTTCTCAACGCCGAGATCGTCCTCCAGGTTGCCTCCGACGCCGACATCGAAGCCGCCCTGGGCAAGTATTACCGCGGGCGCGACGCCACCGTCGTGGATCAGATGATCCAAGACATCACCAAGGGCGAGGTCGAAATCGCGGTGCCCGGCGAACTGGCCGGCCCCCAAGACGCGGCCACCGTCGAAGCCGACGCGCCGTTGATCCGGCTGGTGAACCAGATCATCATTGACGCATTCAAGATGCGGGCTTCGGACATTCACCTCGAACCGTTGCCCAAACGCTTCCGCCTCCGCTACCGCATTGACGGCATGCTGCACGAAATCAAGAGCCCGCCCAAACGCCTCCAACCCTCCATCATCGCCCGGTTGAAGATTCAGTCCAACATGTCCATTGCCGAGCACCGTATCCCGCAGGACGGGCGTATCCAGACCTCGGTGGGCAACAAGCTCATTGACCTGCGTGTCTCCTGCCTGCCCACCAGCCACGGTGAATCCATCGTGATGCGTATCCTCGACAAAGAGGGCCTCCGCCTGGGTCTGGGTGAACTCGGATTCTTCACCGACGACCAGCAAACCTTCGAGCGCGTCATCGGCCTGCCTGACGGCATCCTCCTGGTCACCGGCCCCACCGGTTCCGGCAAAACCACCACGCTGTATTCCTGTCTTCACTTCATCAACCGGCCCGACCGCAAGATCATCACCGTGGAAGACCCCGTTGAATACATCCTGGCCGGCATCAACCAGGTGCAGGTCAATGAAGTGGTGGGGCTGACGTTTTCCGCGGCGTTGCGCTCGATCCTCCGCCAGGCGCCCAACGTGATCATGATCGGGGAAATTCGCGACCTCGAAACCGCCACCATCGCCATCAACGCCTCGCTGACCGGCCATTTGGTGTTTTCAACGCTTCACACCAACGACGCGCCCAGCGCGGTGACGCGCCTCATTGACATCGGGGTGAAGCCGTTTTTGGTGGCCTCGTCCACGCGATGTCTCATGGCGCAACGGCTCGTCCGCAAGGTCTGCAAGAAGTGCGGCGCGCCCTACGCGCCCACCGAGGCGGAGTTGCGCGCCTTGAGCATTGACGCCGAGGCCGCTCGGGAGGCCTCTTTCCAGAAGGGCAAGGGTTGCGCCGACTGTGCGAACACCGGCTGCCGCGGGCGCATGGGCATTTTTGAGGTGTTCGTGATTGACGACGACGCGCGGAAGTTGATTTACGAAAAAGTGCCGTCGTCCGTGCTGCGGGCGCGGGCGCGGGAAATGGGCATGCGGACGCTGCGCGAAGACGGCGTGCGCAAGGTGCTGGCCGGCCTGACCACACCCGATGAGGTCATCCGCGCCACGGTGGGCGACGAATCCTGAACGAATCGGATGAACTGCCACTCATAGCGCCACGCTGAACGGGAGAATCAAGCATGTCATACTCGATGTCCGATTTGTTGCAGTTGGTGGTGTCCGAGGGCGCGTCCGACCTCCACATCCGCGTGGGCACGCCTCCGACGATCCGCGTGCATGGCATTCTGCACCGGGTGGAGGGACCGGTGCTTTCACCGGAAGACACCGAGGAACTGATGCGGAGCATCACTTCCGAGGACCACATCCAGCACGTGCGCGAGCGCGGCGGCGCGGACTTTGGCTTTGCCTTTGGTGACATGGCACGGTTTCGCGTCAGTGTGTTCAAGGAGAAGGGCAATTTCGGCATCGTCCTGCGCCAGATCCCCAGCAAACTCCTGACCTTCGAGCAGATTGGCATTCCGCCCTCGGCCAAGGAATTGCTTTACAAGCCGCGCGGGCTTTGCCTGGTCACCGGGCCGACGGGTTCGGGCAAAACTACCACCCTGGCTTCGATGATCAACATCATCAACGAGGAGCGGGACGAGGCGCACATCATCACCATCGAAGATCCCATCGAGTATTATCACAAGCACAAGAAGGCCCTCGTGACGCAACGTGAAATCGGTGTGGACGTGCCGAACTTTGCGGAGGCGTTGCGGCGCGCGTTGCGGCAGGACCCGGACGTGGTGCTGGTCGGAGAGATGCGCGACCTGGAAACCATTGACGCGGCCATCACCGCCGCGGAAACGGGCCACTTGGTTTTCGGCACGCTGCACACGACCGGCGCGGCCAAGACCATTGACCGCATTGTCAACGCCTTTCCCACCAATCAGCAGGAGCAGATTCGCATCCAGCTTTCCACGGTCTTGCAGGCGGTCATTTCGCAACTGCTGATTCCTCGCATTGACAAGCCGGGGCGGGTGGCGGTTTTTGAGATCATGGTCAACACGCCGTCCATCGCGGCGCTGATCCGTGACAACAAGACCTTCCGCATCGGTTCGGACATCCAGACCGGGGCCAAGCACGGCATGGTGACGCTGGACGGTTTTCTGCTCGAGAAATACCTTGCCGGCATGATCGCCCGGGAGGAAGTGATCACCAAGTCGCAGGACCCGGTGACCATTCAACAGAAGCTGCAGGAAGTGGAACTGGCTCAGGCCGTGGGCATCGAGCCGGAGGCGCCGGCGGAAGGCAAGCAGTAAGCAACACCGACTATGGCAGAAGAAATCTCCAGCCCGCTGTTGTCCCTCATCAAAGAGCAGGGGCTGATTGACGACCTCCAATACGAAGACGTCACCGCGGAGATCAAACGCAGCGGCACTTCGGCGTTCCAGGTGCTCCAGGATTTTGGCATTCTGGACGTGGATTCCATCCTGCAGGCGATGGCGAATCATCTTTCCACGGAAGTGGTTTCGCTGCGCAATCGGGATCTGCCCCAGGAAGTGGTGAACGCGGTGCCAGCCAACACGGCCCGAACCTACCGGTGCATCCCGATCGAGTTGAACAACGGCGCCCTGCGCGTGGCGTTCGAGGACCCGCTCGATCCTGCCCGCGTGGACGAGGTGGCCTTCGTCGTCAAGAAGGACTTGCAGGTCGTGGTCGCCAACCCCTCCGAGATCGAAAGCGCGATCGAGAAGTATTACGGGGCCGAGGCGAGCGGCGACGTCGCGGCCATTCTCAAGGAGCTTGGAGCGGACGAGGAAATCGCCAAGGAAGTCACCGTGGCGGTCGAGATGGACGATGAAGCCGTCGTATCCAGCCTGGCCAATGAGGCCCCCATCGTGCGCTTCGTCAACCTCGTCATTTTCCAGGCCGTTCAGGACCGCGCCAGTGACATTCACTTCGAGCCTTTCGAGGACGAATTCCGCATCCGTTATCGCGTGGACGGCGCGCTATACGAAATGTCTCCGCCTCCCAAGCACCTGGCCCTGCCGGTGGTGTCCCGCATCAAGGTCATGGCGAATCTGAACATCTCAGAGCGCCGCCTGCCACAGGACGGCCGCATCAACTTTGCCCTTGGCAAACGCCAGGTGGACCTCCGCGTCTCCACGTTGCCGACGCAGTTCGGCGAATCGGTCGTGCTCCGCGTCCTCGACCGTTCCGCCGTCAACCTCGAACTCGAATCCCTCGGCTTTCCGAAATACGTTTACGATTATACCACCGAAGCAATCCAGCGGCCCAACGGCATCTTCGTCGTCACGGGACCCACCGGCTGCGGCAAGACCACCACGCTCTATTCGGCTCTCCGCAGGGTCAACGCCATTGATTCCAAACTCCTGACTGCTGAAGATCCCGTCGAGTACGACATTGAAGGCATCATGCAGGTGGCCATCAATGAGGCCGTCGGCCTCACGTTCGGCAAGGCGCTGCGCTCCTTCCTCCGGCAGGATCCGGACATCATCATGGTGGGTGAAATGCGCGACCTCGAAACCGCCCAGATCGCCATCCAGGCGTCGCTTACTGGTCACTTGGTCTTGAGCACCCTGCACACCAACGACGCCCCGGGCGCTGTGACCCGCCTCATTGACATGGGCACGGAGCCGTTTCTCATCTCTTCCACACTCATGGCCGTGCTTGGTCAGCGCCTGGTCCGCACCATCTGCAAGAATTGCCGCACACCCTTCGAACCCACCGAGGCCCAGCTTTCCCTCCTCAACCTTTCGCCCCATGACCTGGGCGACAAGGTCTTTTATTACGGCCGCGGCTGCTCCAATTGCAACGACACCGGTTACAAGGGCCGCAAGGGCATCTTCGAGCTCTTAGTGGTCAATGATACCATCCGCGCTCTCATCACCGAGCGCGCTCCTACGGTGGTGCTCCGCCAGAAAGCCGTCGAACTGGGCATGGTCACGTTGCGTGAGGACGGCTTGCGCAGCATCTTTGAAGGTGATACAACCATTGAAGAAGTCGTGAAATATACGTAAACAGGTTCGTTCCGCAGCTCTTCCCGGCCTCGCTGGCTTGCACGGCTGCCGGGAATTGAGGCGCGGCGGGTCAATCTAATCGTCAGTCAACGAGAGGACCGGTTATGCCAAAATTCAGTTACGTGGCCATGGATCAAAAGGGCAAGGAGCAGAAGGGCACCCTCGAAGTCGCCAGCCAGAACGAAGCCATCGGACGCGTCAAGGACATGGGCCTGTTCCCCACCAAGATCGTCGAGGTGGACAAGGCCCGTGAGAAGGGCGACAAGAAGGCCGGCCCCGCCGCCAAGACCGCTGGCAGGAAGAAGAAGGGCGGGGCGATGAACATCAACATCAAGATCCCCGGCCTGGGTGGCAAGGTGAAGTCGAAGATCCTTACCACCTTCACCCGGCAGTTGGCCACGTTGGTGGACGCCGGCCTGCCGTTGTTGCGCGGGTTAAGGGTGTTGGAAAAGCAGGAGCGTAATCCCACGCTCAAGTCGGTGATCGGTGATTTGTCGCTGGCCATCGAGGGTGGCAGCACGTTTTCGGAGGCGCTGGCCCAGCATCCCAAGGTTTTCAATCGGCTCTTCGTCAACATGGTCAAGGCGGGCGAATTGGGCGGCGTGCTCGAGGTGGTGCTCACCCGTTTGGCCGAGTTCATGGAGAAAGCCCAAAAGATCAAGGGCAAGGTGATTGCGGCGATGTTTTATCCGGTTGCGGTGTTGGTCGTGGCCACGGGCATCCTGATTTTGTTGATGGTCAAAGTGGTGCCGCAGTTCAAGGCGGTGTTCGAGAACATGGTCGAGGGCGCGCAGTTGCCGGCCTTTACCCGGCTGGTAATGAACATCTCTGATGCGGTGAAGGATAACATCCTCATGACTATGGGAATTTTGGCCGGGTTCGTGGTGTTGTTCATGATTTTCGTCCGCACCAAGTTCGGGCGGCACGTGTGGGACAAATTCAAGCTCAAGATGCCGGTGATCGGACCGGTGGTGAACAAGGTTGCCATTTCACGGTTCACCCGGACTTTGGGCACTTTGATCAGTAGTGGCGTGCCGATTTTGCAGGCATTGACGATTGTGAAAGAGACGGCCGGGAATGTGATCGTGAGCAACGCCGTGGGCGACGTGCATGAAAGCGTAAAGGAGGGGGAGACCATCACCGCACCGCTCGAGGCCTCAGGGGTGTTTCCGCCGATGGTTATCAGTATGGTGGATGTGGGCGAGCAGACGGGGGCACTGCCGGAAATGTTGCTCAAGATTGCGGACAACTACGATGAGGAGGTGGATAACGCCGTGGCGGCCATGACGTCATTGCTCGAACCTATCATGATCATCTTCCTGGCGGTGGTGGTAGGCAGCATCGTCATCGCCATGTTCCTGCCGCTCATTGACCTGATGAACAAGGTGGGTGATTCGGGCGGCGGCAAGGGTGGGGACGATTGAGTTGGCATTTTCGTTGGTTTGTGGCCACCGGGGGGCCGGTGGCCACTTTTTTTTTTCGTTGAGTAAGGATTTTAGTTTGACAGGTTGCGGCGTCCATGTGTAAATACATTGTAACGACATTGCATGGGCGTATTATTTACAATTAGCTCGAAATGGAGTTCGATTGGAACAATCCGCCGTTTGAGTTGGACAGTTCTTTGACGCAGCGGGAGGTGGAGGAATCGTTCGAGGACCCGTTTGCGGTCCGGATGCTGCCGGACTCGCGGAGATTCTCGGTGCAGGCTCGGTTCTTCAATCTCGGGATGTCAGCGGCTGGCACGGGTGTTTTTAGTGTGTATCGGACCAATGGGAAACAGGTCCGGGTGATCCACGCGCGGCCCTTTCAGCCCGAGGAGCGGTTTTTCTACCAGCGAAAGATGGACCAGACGCTCTCGCAGTAATCCGCGCCGCGCCAGATGAACCGACCGGTTCCAGAAACTGAGTATGCGTTCAATCGCCAATTGGGAAGACGTGCCGATCTTCGACAGCGAAGAAGCGGAGGCGACCTTCTGGGCGGAGAACCGGCCCGACCTGCGGCTGATGGAGTCGGCCGTGGCCGGCGGTAGCGAGGCTTCGGAATCCGTCACCATCACGCTGCGCATGGACCCGCGGATGTTGGCCCGGATCAAGCGCCTGGCCCGCTCGCGCTATTTGAATTATCAGAGCATGATCAAACAATGGCTGAGTGAACGCATGGAACAGGAACTTCGTGAACGCTGACCTCCCATCCCCCATCTTCCGATTCGGCGCCGCTCCACGCCCTAGGAAGCACGGGTTTACACTCATGGAGTTGCTGGTGGTCATCGCCATCATTGGCATCTTGGCGGCCCTCATCTTTCCCGCCGCCGGCGCCATTAAGAAGCGCGCCACCATCAGCAAGGCGCAGACAGAAATGGACCGCGTAATCGTGGCCATCGAGCTTTACAAGGAGAAGCTGGGGGCGTATCCGCCGGACAACCCCCGGCTCCCGACGCTCAACCCGCTTTATTTCGAGTTGGTTGGCACCAGGCAGCCAGGTCCAACCCTTTATGAAACGCTCGACAAGACGGTGCAGATGCCGCTCGCCGCTTTCCCGCGGGCCTTTAGCGGGCTGGATGCCAACAACAACGTCGTCCCTTCGGGCGTCTCTGGTTTCGTCAACTCCGACCGCCCTGCCGGTGAGGAAACCATCGCTGCCAGAACCTTCCTGCGCGGCCTCCAGCCCGGACAGTTTGTGGATGGCTTGAACAACGGCGTTTCGAATCGCTTGTTGACCTGCACCGTTCAGTGGCCCAAAAACCTGGCGCCGCTGGTACCGAGCTTCCAACCGGTGGAAGTCGGCGTGAATCCGAATCCCTGGCGTTATGTTTCCTCGAATCCCACGAACAACCCCGGCACCTACGACCTGTGGGTGGACGTGGTGGTGGGTGGCAAGACCAACCGCATCAGCAACTGGCGGCGACAACCGCTGGTGGTGGCCAATTGACTTCCATGCCCACAACCCTCCAACCTCGCGTGCCGGACGGGAATCGAGTCCCGGTTGCTTGGGAAGACTGCGCCTGGTCGCCGCCGGTGATGGTTCTGCCTGTGGCGAACTGGATGGACACCCAGTCAGTGAAGGTTGGCGGCGTGCCTCGTCTCCGCCTCAGGCGATTCCCAACCAGGCGATGTGCCCGCCGACACTCCCTACGATCTATGAAAAAATTCTCTCCTCGTTCGCGGCGTTCCCTCGGGGGCTTCACCCTGATTGAACTGCTCGTGGTCATTGCCATCATCGCGATTCTGGCGGCGATGTTGGTGCCGGCGGTGGTGGGCGCCAAGAAGAAGGCTCAGGAGCGGCGGGCCAAGGTCGAGATCGGCAACATCCTGACCGCCATCAAGCAGTATGAATCCACTTACAGCCGGTTTCCCACGATCCCGGGCGTTCAAGCCGGGGGCAATGACGTGACTTACGGCCCGGTGGATTCGACGCGCGTGGCGAATCTCTCGGGAGCAGTGCCGGGCGTCACGCTGGTCACGACCAACGCGCCGATCATCGCCATCCTCATGGACGAAGTGGCTTACGGAAACGGCCAGCCGACACCGAATCAGAATCATGCTTTGAATCCGCAGAAGTTCATCTCGCTCTCGGCCGAGAAGGTCGGAGAGGTGACTTTGCCGGGCGTGGGGCCGGACGGTGAATACCGCGATCCTTGGGGTACCCCTTACGTGATCTCGATGGACCTGGGCTACAACGATCGTTGCCGCGATTTCTTCTACTCGCGCAGCGCCGTTTCGCAAACCGCGGCCAACAGTCAGGCTGGTTTCAACGGCCTGTTCAATCCGACTGCGGGGGGCGCCAGCAATGAATACGAGCACAACGGCCACATCATGGTCTGGTCCCTGGGCGCGGATAAGAAGGCCGACGCCAATCTCCGGGCCAATCTCGGGGTCAACAAGGACAACATTCTGAGTTGGAAGTAGGATTTGTGAAAGCCGTGTCGCGCAAGCTTTGGACTCCTCTCCGTTCCGGCTTCACGCTGGTCGAGATGCTGGTGGTGCTGGCCATTATCGGCATCCTCGCCGCCATCGCGATGCCGACCTTGTCCAACTTCCGCCGTGCCGACGCCACGCTCGCGGCCACGCGCCAGTTGCTCACGGACGTCGAATTTGCCCGGCAACTGGCCATCACGCGGCGAACCACCGTTTACATGGTCTTCGTGCCGCCGAATTTCTGGAATCAACCGGGCTTGACCCCCCAGTGGCGCAATACGGTCGCGGCCACGAATCTGGTGGACAAGCAATTCATCGGCTACACCTTCGTCACCCGCCGCAGTGTGGGCGATCAGCCCGGCCAGGAGTCGCCGCGCTACCTCACGCCCTGGCGCACGTTGCCCGAGGGGATGTTCATCGCCCCGGCCAAGTTCACCACGCTGCCCAACCAGTTCTATCAGATTCCACTCACTCCCGATCCGGTTTCGGGCCGGCAGTTCCGCATCTACGGTTTCAAGACCAACGCGGTGCCTTTCCCCACCGAGGACGCTCCCTACGTGCTGATGCCGTGCATCGAGTTCAACCACTTGGGACAGGCCAACGCGGACCGGCAGTTGGATGAGTTTATTCCCCTGGCCCGAGGCGGTGTCATTCCCGCGCGCGACGGGCTGACCAAAGCCCTCCAGTTCGGCCCGGCGTCCGCGGCTGAGTCGCCTCCTGGCAACAGCACCAACGCCTACATGCTCGTCCACATTGACTGGCTGACCGGCCGGGCCCGGCTGCAGAAACAGGAGTTCGCACCATGAGGCTTTTTCACCATTTGCCATGCGGGGAGAGACAGGCGGGACGCCTGTCCCACTGCGGCGGGTTCACGATGGTGGAAATCGCCATTGCCTTGGCGGTCATCGGATTTGCGCTGGTGGCCATCATCGGCGTGTTGCCCAGCGGCCTCGAAGTGCAGAAGGACAATCGCGAGGAAACCATCATCAACCAGGATGCGGCCTATTTCATGGACGCCCTCCGCAACGGCGCGCGCGGCGCGGACGATCTGACCAATTACGTCTATGAGATCCGGCGTTATGTGCAGGACTATAATGCCTCCACCAACCCCGTCGGCGGCACGGTTACTTATCTTTACAACCAGATCACTTCCACCCGGGACGGTGTGACCATGAGTCCCGAGTTCCCGCTCACGAACGGTTTTCGGATCATCGGTTTGTTGGGAACACCGAAGTACATTCCGCAGGCCGGCGGCTTCCAAAGCAACCACGTGGTGGCTTATGTTCGCGCCCTCAGCGGTCCGGCTTCCGAGAAGATTCCCCAGCGCGACACGAACGTTCAGGCACTGGCGTTCAGTTACCGGTTCATTTCGGAGGTGGTGTCCATGCCGCTGCCCACACCCGACCTGTCGTCGCCGTTCACCAACACACCGTACGCCCGGCATCTGCGCGCGAATCTCAACGAGGTGCGGCTGCTCTTCCGCTGGCCGATGTTTGCCAATGGGCAGACGGGCAATGGCCGGCAGGTTTTCCGCTCCCAGGTGTCGGGCCGGCTCACGTCCACCAACGATGCCGGCCAGACGCTCTACTTCTTCGAACCAACCACCTTCGTCAACGCCGACGTGCCGTGAGACTCCGCCCGACCAACTTGATTGCTCCGACGCCTGTGCCCACTGGTCCTGCGGACACAACTTCGTTTGGAGGGCGGCAGCACGGTGCTGGTGAAGCAGCTCCGGCTGTAGCGCAGATTTCCCATCTGCCGTATCGCCGAATTCCATTCGGCCAGTTCCAGGGAGCGCCACTGCTCGCTCGAGTGGCAGGAGAAGAGCGGATCGGAAACCCGCGATCCAGCGGGATGGAATCCTGCGCTTCGAGCCCAGGACTCCCGTGCCGGGTTCGTCACGGCTTCTCCCTGATCGAAATTCTGGTCGTCGTGGCGCTGCTGTCGGTCATCATTCTCGGGCTGCTGGCGATGTTCGATCAGACCAAGCGCGCGTTCACCACGGGGCTGACGCAGGTGGACGTGCTGGAGTCGGGCCGCGCCGCAATGGAGATGATGACGCGCGAACTGTCCCAGATGGTGTCCGCGCCCTACGACAGCAACGCGGTGACCTTTTATGCGGAGATCGCCCCGGTGTCCCCGCTGTTGCAGCCGTTGCCGGGCAACAATCCCGAACCGCGACGCAACTTCCTCTCGGAGATGTTTTTTCTGACACGCGAGACCAACACCTGGAAAGGCATCGGCTACTGGGTGGGCGCACCGGACACGGGCAACAGCGGCGCGGCGGCGCTCAATGGCTGGGGCACGCTGTATCGTTACCAGACCAACACGATTTTCCGCGCCGTCCCCGCCCACCCCTGGCAGCTCCATGCCCTTTACTACAATTTCAACACCCGCACCCAGCGCATGAACCGGATCATTGACGGCGTGGTGCATTTCAAGGTGCGGGCCTTCGACCCGAGCGGCGTCTGGATCACGAACAATCTGGCGGCCACCAACTCGGAGGTCCGGCCCATTGAACTCTCAACGTTTGCGTTGAACGAAGTCGAATTCTACCGCTTCACCAACAACGCCGTGCCGGCGTTCGTCGAGTTGGAACTGGGCGTCCTCGAACAACGCACCCTGGCGCGGTTGCAGTCCATTCCCGACCCGGTCACGCGCCGCAATTATTTGCAGGAACAGGTGGGCCGTGTGCATGTGTTCCGGACGCGGGTGCCCATCCGCAATGTTGATCCTTCCGTTTATCACCGATGAGACTTTGCCGTCATAGCAGCAGAACCACGAACCTCGAATCGGGATTCGCAGTTCGTGGTTCAAAGTTCAAAGTTCAAGGTTCAAGGTTCGGCCTCGCCCAACGCGGCGTCGCCCTCATCATCACCTTGATCATGCTGGCGGTCATCACGTTCCTGGCGGTGACGTTCCTGGCGTTGAGCCGGCGCGAGGCCGGATCGGTGCGCGTCGCCACCGATGCCGTCACCGCGCGCAACGCCGCCGATATCGCCGCGGCCCGGGTGGAGGCCGAGTTGCTGGCCGGCATCCTCGCCACGACCAACGTCCACAGCTTCGACCTGCTGGTCTCGACCAACTTTGTGAACTGGGCCGGCTTCAACGCGGCGGCCGGCGCCGATCCCACCAACGTCAGCTACCGCTATCCCAACGGCAATCCGCTCACGGGCAATGACGCCCTCCAAAACCTGGCCAACCAGCTTTACGATCCACGCCCGCCGGTCGTCGTCACCAACCGCCGCTTCGCCAACAGCAACGAATTCCGTTACTACCTGGACCTCAACCGCAACGGCCGTTACGACACCAACGGCTACTGGCCCGTGATCGGGCGCAACGGCGGCTTTCTCCATCTCGTCACCAACGGCAACACCGTCACGGTCATCGAAAACAACGACCCCGTGAACGCGATCAGCAATTATTTCGTCGGCGATCCCGAATGGCGGGGCGTTCTGGCGCGGCCGGAGTTCCCGCACTCGGCCACCAACCAATACGTTGCCCGTTACGCTTTCCTGGTCGTGCCCACCGGCAAGACTCTGGACCTGAACTTCGCCCACAACCAGGCCAAGCAGCCCAATCCC
This sequence comes from Verrucomicrobiia bacterium, assembly GCA_011525685.1. Taxonomy (GTDB): domain Bacteria; phylum Verrucomicrobiota; class Verrucomicrobiia; order Limisphaerales; family JADLHS01; genus WYBW01. Next base: position 78,252 of record WYBW01000025.1, on the reverse strand, counting down.
AACGCGGAGGGATTCTTCCGCAACCAGGGCGTCGGAAGCTGGGAGATCAACCTGGCGGGCTTCCTGGCGGATTTGAACACCAACCTGTGGATCGTGCCGCCGTCCCAAGGTGGCTACGGCGTCAACATGACACCGCCTTACTACCGCTACTCGCTCTCCATCGCGCCGCCTTCCATGGGTGCGGCGTTCGACGATGCCTGGTCGCTGGTCTGGTATCGGTACGCCCGGAACTACCGGAATTCCCTGCTCAACCTCCAGGGCTTCTTCGGCGCCGGGGCCACGCCGGCGCTGGGTTTCAACTACGTGGATGATTACACCGGCGGACCGCTCATGACCAACCACTGGGGCTGGAACGTGACCGCCGATCCCGACGCCACCCGGGCCGGCTCAACGCTCTGGCGTTTTTTCGGTTCGGAGAATCCCAACCACTATTTCACGCACCAGGATTTGTTCGATCAAAACAAGATTCAGCCCCAGACCGGCTATGACTTTGTGGAACGCCTTCAGATTGCCGGCACGCTCACCAACTCCTACGACCGCTACACCTATTACCGGTTGCTCTCCCAACTGGGCACCGATTCGGCCCCTGAGCCGCCCGGCAAAATCCATCTCAACTACAAGAACACCGGCGGCGTGGCCGTGAGCAACTTCGTCGGCTGGGCGACCGAGGAGTTCTTCACCAACGCCGCCAACGCCCTGTTGAGCCGCTATTCCGAGGAATGGCGCAACGCCAACTTCGAGCTTTACACCAACACCTACCGGACCAACCAACCGTTTGGCCTCGGCAACATCCCCGTGCGCGTCGCCAGCAATTTCGTTTACACGCCCAGCCTCCATCGTCTGCTTCAGCTCGCCGCCAACGTCGCCGACAGCCTCACCAATCGCCAGAACGCCCTGGGCGCGGACTTCCCCAGCGTCTTCCAGCCCATCCTCCGCCGCAACGGCCTGGACGACGTTTACGTGGTGGGCTACCGCAGCGTGGACCGGATATCCGGCACGAGCGACCCGCAACTGGCGCAACCGCTGGATTTGAACAACCCCGCCCAACTGGCCCTCGTGCCGCCAATGGGCACGGCCCCGGGCGCCAATGAAGTCAACGTGTACGGCGTGCCGTGGGTCATTGGCGCCAAGAAAGGCTTCCCGAACTTCAACGAGTTCGCCATGCAGACCGTCTTTGAGATCACGCGCAAACTGGAAATCCGCCGCCCCAATGCCGCCGCTCCCCAATCCACCTGGCGCACCAACATGATGTATCTCGTCAGCATCACCAACGTGATCGGGGTCGAGGCCTGGAACTCCTACCGCAGCAATTTCAATCGCGAGGTGGAAATCTACCTCCGGGACGATTTGGCCGTCTCGCTCACGAACAATTTCTGGCCCGCCGGCGTCCGGACCAACCTGACTCTCCTTCCCCAGACGCCCGGCAACATCATCCGCATACCCGCCACCGGCCCGCAGCAGTGGCGGGGTTATCTGCAAGGCTATACCAACTCCTTCCTCGTTGCCCTGCGCACCAACGCCGTGTTTCTCTCGGAAGCCGCCTACCTCGCCAGCCCGCCGCGCTTCGTCAGCGACTGGCGCACGGCTTGGGACACCAGCCAGACCTTCCCGCAGCCGCAGTGGGGACTCTCCGTCACCAACAAACTTCGCTTCGTCATGGTGGACACCGCCACCCGCCGCGTCCTCGATTACGTGCAACTGGACAATCTGATCGGCCAGCGCGACCTCAGCGCCGAAATCCGGGATGATGACAACGTCACGGGGTTTGACGGCATGTGGAGCACCAACCTGCTGAGAGGCAACCTTCCGCAGGGCATCCTCAATCAAATCATGGTTTCGCTCGGACTGAACGGCGGCAACACCACCGACTGGACCGGTTACGGCCTGGGTCAGCCTTCGGGCAACACCCGTGACTTTGCCATTGACCATTTCCGCGCCTTTTACGGTCTGCCGCCGCTGCGCTACGCCAACGTGATCAACACCAACACGGAGCAGCAGGTGCCCTTCACCCCCACCAAACGGATTTCCCAATACCTCACCTGGCAGGCCAATGATCCACTCGTCCACTACACTGCGGGGGACCTTGCGAGCCTGCCCATTGCGGACAGCATCACCCCGCACAGCCTGAAAAGCCCTGTTCAAACAATCAAGAACATCGGTTACCTCAACGACCGTTACGCGCCGTGGGGCGGCAATCCCAGCAGCTCGGGCGCCGCCAGCCCGAGCGATGCCGGCCCCTTCAACCTCGCTTTCAAGGACCCGGGCGTGCGGCAGTCGGACGACTGGCAGTTCCCGACCAACAAGTATCCGAACATCGGCTGGCTGGGGCGCGTGCATCGCGGCACCCCCTGGCAGACAGTGTATATGAAGTCTCCCGAGGTCCTCCTCGACCCGCTCGCGGTCGGGGTCTGGACCAACTGGACCGGCAACGACATCGTTCACTATTTGAACGCGACGAATTTCGTCCTGGACGCCGTCCGCTCCGTGCCCGAGACGGACCGGTTGCTGTTCGACCTGTTCACCACGGCGATCAACGAGAATGCGACACGCGGCCAGTTGCCCATCAACCAGACCAACCTGGCCGCCTGGTCGGCCCTCTTTACCGGAGTCGCCGTGCTGTCCAACACCCCCGCCGGCCAGCCGCCCACGAATCTGGTTCATCAAATCATCGAGCCGGCCGGCATTTATGACCCCACCGACACCAACCGCTGGCCCGCGCTCGTCAAACTGGTCCATGGCATCAACCAGACCCGGGCCGACACCAATCGTTTCCCCAACGCGTCCTTCCGCCATCTGGGTGACATCCTGGCCGTACCCGAACTGAGCACCAATTCGCCGTTCCTGAACCTCACGAACTTGGCCCAGTTGCAGAATGGCTTGAACGACGCCGTGTATGAATGGCTGCCGCAACAGGTGATGGGTTTGCTCCGAACCGGCGAGCCGCGGTTCGTGGTGTATGCCTACGGCCAGACGCTGCGGCCCGCGCGGAACTCCCTTTACTTGGGCGGCGGACGGTTCAACGGCATGGTCACGAATTATCAGGTCACCGCCGAGGTCGCCGCGCGCACCGTCCTGCGGGTGGACGGCAGCCCGAACCCGTTGCACGCGAACCACCCCGACCCTGCCCGCCGCTATCCGCCACGCATCGTCATGGAGAGCTTCAACCTCTTGCCACCGGACTAGGATGAACAGGCTGAACTTTCCATTCCGAACCACTTCACTGTCGCAGCGCGTGCGTCCTTGGAGTTCGACTGTTCGCGCCTGCCCGACAAGGCGGCCGGCACTCGCGACGCGCGGTGGATTGGAGAGCCCATGCAACGTTTCAGATCTGCCCGGTGGTAGCGCAGATGTCCAATCTGCGGTATCGCCGAATTCCATTCGGCACATCGGCCGAACGCTCGCCAGCGCCGGTGCGGGCGACGGCGTGCGGATTGGAAATCCGCGATACGGCAGGATGGAATCCCGCGCTACGAGCGTTCCCGCCAAGGCAGGCTGCTGGATTGTAGTCCGGTGGACGTTGAACTCGCGCGGCTGTGGTTCGCGTGGTTATTGTTGAGGAAGTTTTTATGCGTTGGCGGTCGTTAATCTGGTTTGCGGTAAGCCTGCTGTGTCTGGCGGGGGCGCGTTATTTCTGGGGTGTGGGCGAGCGCTGGGCGGCGGAACGGCAGCCGCCCCCGGCGGATTCCTCCCCTGCGGGGGCTGAAGCCGCACCGGGACGGGTGCCCGGCCTGCGCAGCAGCGGGCCGGTGTCGCTGGCGACGGCGCCGCAGTTTGTTTTGCTGTCGGCGGGAATGACCGCGGCAGCGCCGCCGGCCAAGCCTGATCCGCAGGCCTATCGCCTCAACAACACGGGCCGGAAGCTCGAGGAGTTGTTGCGCGTCGAGCGGGCGTTGATCCTCGAGAACGCGTTGATTGACACCGAGCGGCCGGTGAGCTTTTCCATCCCCGAACATCTGCGGGCGTCGCCCGAGCCGGGCAGTTATCTTGTGCAGGCGCGCGGACCGGTGGATGAAGGCTTCCGGGCGGCCCTGGCCGGAGCGGGCGCGTCCATCGTTTCCTACATCCCGAACAATGCCTTTCTGGTGCGGGTTTCGGAGGCGGGGGCCGAGGCGATGCGGGCGCATCCGCGCGCGGCGGCGGTGCTGGCGTGGGAACCGTACTACAAACTGAAAGGGTCGTTGCTCGGGCTGGGGGTGAGGAACGAACCGCTGCCGGAGGGAGCAATGTTGAATCTCGTGGTGTTTGCCGACGCGCAGGAGGCGACGCGCGCGGCGCTGGAGCAACTGGCGATGCCGCTTCTGGCGGAGTCGCCGTCGCCGTTCGGCCCGGTGTGGACCGTGCGTCCGGAGGCGACGGGCTGGACGGAACTGGCGCGGTTGCCGGGAGTGCAGTTGGTCGAGTGGCAGCGCGAGCGGATGTCGGCCAATGACCTGAGCCGGGTACGCCCGGGCGTGGCGGCGGACACGGTGTCGCTGACGAATTATCTGGGGCTGACGGGCAGCAACGTGCTGGTGAACGTGAACGACACCGGCGTGAGCGCGAATCATCCGGACCTGACCGGGCGGGTGTTCGGCGATTTTCCGGTGAGTCTGGTGGACAGCAACGGGCACGGAACGCATGTGGCAGGCATCATCGCCGGCAATGGCGCTTCGAGCACCAGTCCGGTGAATGTCGGAGCCGCGGCGAGCGGCTCGGTGACCAACGCCGACTTCCGGGGCAAGGCGCCCGCGGCGCGGATTTTCTCGATGGCCACGGGTTTGGGCGGGCCGCTGCCGACGGATGCCTACTTGCAGGAACAGGCCGCCCGGACCAACGCGTTCATCTCGAACAACAGTTGGCATTACGGGAACGACAACACCTACGGGATCGGGGCGGCCAGTTACGACGCGGCGACGCGCGACGCGTTGCCCGGTGTGCCGGGGTCGCAGCCGTTGTTGTTCGTGTTCCCGGCCGGCAACGGCGCGCGGGGCAACAACTCGGGCCTGAGCGGGGATCCCGAGACGGTGCTTTCGCCGGGCACGGCCAAGAACGTGATCACGGTGGGCGCGCTCGAACAACCGCGCGACATCACCAACGAGGTGTGGAAATGCACGCCGTGCGTGACCTGCACCAACGGGATCAGTTGCACGACCAACACTCCCTGGCGGGCCATGACCAGTTCCGCCACCGAAGTGGCGGCCTATTCGGGCCGGGGCAACGTGGGCATGGGCATCGAGGGCGAGTTCGGGCGGTTCAAGCCCGACGTCGTCGCGCCGGGGACGTTCGTGGTTTCAACACGGTCGCAGGAGTGGGACGAGGCGGCCTATTACAACCCCACCAGCCACATCACGGGCGCGTTCACCGACCTGGTCATCGCAACGAACCGTGCGTTCACGAACTTGATTTTCATCCCGGACAACGCGGTGGCGTTCACCGTGCGCGTGGCGCCCAATCGGGATTCACCCTCGCCCATGCCCGATCTGCCCATCTTCGTGCGGCAGGACGCGCCGCCCTGGACGCTGGACCCGGTGGCCACGAACGTGTTCACGGTGCCGGGACCACAGTTGCCCACGCTCGATCCGGTGGGGGCCACGTGGTATTACACGGTGGCCAACATCACCACGCAGGACCTGAGCCTGGACATCTTCACGGACATCGTGGTGACCAACGACCAGGGCAACTATTACGAGGTCCTGAGCAACCTGAACCAGACGCTGGGCCCGTACTACCGCTACGAAACCGGCACGAGCATGGCGGCGGCGGCGGCGGCCGGGACGCTGGCGTTGATGCAGGAATACTTCGAAACGCGGCTGCGGGTGACGAACAGCCCGGCGCTTTACAAGGCGCTGCTGATCAACGGGGCGCGGTCGGTCAGCTCGTTGTACGACTTTCAAGTGCGGAGCGAGATCAATTTCCAGGGCTGGGGACTCATTCAACTGACCAACAGCCTGCCAACTTCGCTCACCAATGGGGTGACGCGCGCCGGGCCGGCGGCGATGCATGTGTTCGATCAAAGCCCGACGAATGCGCTGGCGACCGGTGAGCGCCAGACGCGGCGGGTGCGGGTGTCGGAGACGGCTCAGGGCCTGGGGCTGCCGCTGCGCGTGACGCTGGTCTGGACCGATCCGCCCGGCAACCCGGCGGCGGGCGTGAAACTGGTCAACAACCTCGACCTGGTGGTGACGAACTTGGATACCGGCGACGTTTACTGGGGCAACGACATCGTCGCGGGCAACAATTTCACCTTCCCGTGGGACACGAACGGGCCGCCCAACGCCGACGTGGTCAACAACGTGGAAAATGTTTATCTGCTGCCGCCGCTGGCGACCAACTACGCGATCACGGTGCTGGGGCGGCAGGTGAACGTGAACGCGGTGACCGCGCACACCAACAACGTGGCGCAGGATTACGCGCTGGTGATCGGCTACGGCAACGGGGAAACCCCCGGGGCGCTGACGCTGACCGAGGAGCCACTGGTGCGCGCGAACCAGTGGACACTCACGGGCATCACCAACGAATTCCGGAGTTCGCTCATCGAAGGCCAATTGTTGCTGGGCCAGCACGTGGGGGCCAACACCCCGCTGCTGGGCGTGACCAACGGGATGACGAACCAGTGGCACTTCTACGTGGTGAGCAACACCATGGGCTTCAGCAACGCGGCGTTTGTGACGTTCCTGCCACCAACCCTGTCCCTCCCGCGAATGGGCGTGCGGGAGAACAATGTGAACAACGCCACGCGGGGCGAGGCGGACATTGATTTGTATGTGTCGAAGGATCCCGGCCTGACAAACCTGGTGCCGGCGGTGCTGGCCGCCGCGGATCAGTCGCGCGGGCGGACGGGGACCGAGTTGATCGCGTACAGCAACTCGGTGGCGGGGGACGTGTACTACATCGGAGTGAAGGCGGAGGACCAAATGGCGGCGGAGTATGCGTTTCTGGCCGTGTTCAGCCTGGATCCGTTCAGCGCGAGGGATGGGCTGGGCAACTTGATCGTGCGCGGGCTACCGATCCCAACGGTCGTGCCGGATGGCAGTCCGGCCGATCCCGGCGTGGCCCTGGTGCTGGGTCTGGCGGTTGAGCCGGTGTTCCTGCGCCGGGTGGTGGTGACCAATTCGTATTACCACGAGAACCCGGGCGATTTGCTGGGCGTCCTGAGTCACGGCGACCGCTTTGCGGTGCTGAACAACCACCGCGGTGACCCGCCGGGACAGTATGGGTATTGGTACGAGGACAACGGCGAGGGGGACGTTTTCAATTCGATTTCCACCGATGGGCCGGGCAGCCTGCGGGATTTCGTGGGGGAACAGGGCTTGGGGGTGTGGCTGCTGGCGATGACCGACAACTCGTTGACCGCCACGGGCGAGGTGCGGCAACTGTTGTTGCGCTTGGAGCCGCAGAACTTGGAGGACGATGGCACGGTGCGGACGGTGCCGCCCAACCGCTTCACCTTCGACTTCATTGACGTGCCGGTGGCGGCGACGAACCTGACCGTTTGCGTGGCCAGCAACACCGAGCCGGTCGAGCTGTACTTGCGGCGCGGTGACTTTCCCAGCCGCACCCAGTATGACCACCTGGCCGTCATCCCGCCGGGCGGCGGTTGTTTGAGCGTGGACAAGTCGGACCTGCCGCCGTTGCGCAGCGGGCGATATTACATCGGAGTCTTCAACCCCAGCGCCGTGGCACAGACGATCCTGCTGACCGCCAAGGTGGACCTGGACCCGAATCTGATCGTGCCGGTGAACTACCGGTCGGTGGGCAACGAGCCGTTCCTGGACGACGCGGTCAGTTATTCGAGCATCTGGGTGACGAACATCCCGAATCCGACTCGCATCGCGCAGATCGAAGTAGGTTTGCGCGTGGATCATCCGCGCATCTCCGACCTTTCGTTTCACCTGATCAGCCCGCGCGGCACGCGGGTGTTGCTGATGGAAAACCGGGGCAACACCAACAGCATCAACGCCGGCAGCAGTGTCCTGTTGACCAACGTCACCGTGCAGGAAACGGGTTTTGAAACGGCGCCGGCCGGGACCTACACGCCGGGGTTGGCGGTCGAGGACTGGATCGTCGCCGGCAACCTTGTGACGGTGTTGCAAGACCCGCTGCTGGCGCACACCGGGGCCAGGATGCTCTCGCTGCGCTCGGGCGGCATCGAACGCAGCTTCGCCACCACGCCGGGAGCGCAGTGCGTATTGTCGTTTGCCTATCGCCGCGCCCCCACCCTGGACGGTCTGGTCAGTTGGTGGCCCGCGCAGAACAACGCCAATGATGTGGCCGATGGCAACAACGGAACGCTGGTGGGGAATACGACCTACGGTGTGGGCAGGGTTGGTCAGGCATTTGTCTTTGACGGAGACAGCGATGGGGTGAACGTGGGCAACCCGGCCAACTTGCAACTGCAAGACCTGAGCATCGAAGGCTGGATCAAACGCACCAGCGCCACCGTTCCATCTTTCAATGGCAACGGCAACGGCACGGTGTTTGCCTTGGGCACGGGTTCACTGGGCGGGCCCGGCGGCTACAACTTCTACGTCAAAGCCAATTCGCAACTGGCCTTCGGCAAATCGCAAGCCGGTGAGGTGGTTTCCGGCGCCGTTGTGGCGGACACCAACTGGCATCATGTGGCGGTGACCAAAGCAGGCAACACGGTGACCTTTTATGTGGATGGTGTCGCTTACCCGGCTTCCTCGCCGTATAATTTCGGGGCGTTTACCTTCACCGCGCCCGGTTACGTTGGAGCCTGGCAGAATAATTCGGGATTGGTGGACAACACTTTCTACGGTGCCATTGACGAACTGTCGGTGTTCAATCGGGCGTTAAACCCGGCGGAAGTCCAGGCCATCTCCGCCGCCGCCGCGGCGGGCAAGTGCGGTCTGACCATTCCGCCCACCAACTGCGTGTCCTTTGCCGCCCAGGTCGTGGCGGATGGGATCACCACCAATATCACGGCGCTGACCACCAACTGGCTCACCAACGCCATTAGTTTCACCGCCAGCCAGAGCAACACCCTCGCCGCATTCAGCGCGCTGGGCGGCAACTCAGGTTTGTTGCTGGACACCATCAGCCTCCGTCAGACGATCATTGTCACCCAGGACTTCTACCTCACATTCACGGAGAACACGAACCGCGCGAGCACGCCCATCAAGTTTGCCGCGCCGCCGTTCGCGTCCGCGTCGGTCGCCACCAACTTCCTGCTCAGCGGATTCGAGCCGGCGGCGGCGGGGGTGTACGCCGCCCCTTCCGTCGTAGATGGATGGAATGTGACAACCGACGATGTATCGGTAATCAATGATCCAATGTTGGTACACACAGGAACGAATAGCCTTGCTCTCTCGATGGGTAACATACAGCGTATTCTCCCGACGACTGCCGGAAGAGACTATCGGCTGGACTTTGCTTACCGATCTGATGTGACGTTCATAAACGTGGATTTTGGCGCACAGGCTTTTAACACACCAAGTCCTAAATCTGGCCGCGCTGCGACCGGTCGGACCGCGAGCGATTATTGGAATTTTTACAATCGCAACGATGCCCAAGGGAATTGGAGAATAGATGGAGCGATCAGCAACCTAACCTTGGCGCTGGGGGCCGCGACCGACGTCGGACTGACAGCCTTGAACGTGCAAGGGGCCTGGGGAAACGGCTCGTTGGACCCGATGTATGCGGGTTATCTCTATCCGCTGCCTAATGGACCCGGTCTGGTAACAGTCATTGTTACGAACCTTCCTCCTGGAATGTATGATTTTTATCTTTATTCCCATAACGGTGATTACCAACTCGTTTCCGCCGGAGCGGACTATGGGAGGAGGACAACCTTCGACAGTAACTCAAACGGCACCACGCCGGCGTGGCGGGAGGGAGTCCAATACGCGCTATTTCAAAGCGTAATAGTGCCGAGCGCGGGACAGCCCGTGACAATCACAGCTCGACCTCGATCTGACGTTGCCATGATCGCTGGGATGCAAATCGTGGCCGTCGCAACCACACCTTCATTGGCAGGAACGCCCGGCGCAACGGCGTTCATTCCCGGCGTGGTCACGAACACCTTCAGCGGCACAACCAATTGGTTGACCAATTCGCTGGCCTTCACCGCGTCGGCCAGCGGCACGCCGGTGGGCTTGTCGCCGTTGCCCGGCGGCCAGGCCGGCGTGCTGCTCGACACCTTCGTGCTCCATGAACTGCCCGGCTCGGTCTATTATCTGCCGGAGGAGAACCTGGATGTGTTGCTCGGGGAAAACGCCTACGGCCAGTGGCGGCTGGAGATGTGGGACACGCGCACCGGAGCGACCAATCTGGCCAGCCTGGTGAGCTGGCAGTTGGAGTTCGTGTTCCAGACCGATCTGCCATTGCCCGGCGTGCTGACCCACGGAGAGGCGGTCACCAATTCCATTCCGCCGGGATTGATTGCCTACTACATCGTGGACGTGCCGATCTGGGCGCAGTTTGCCACCAACAGCCTGCTGTTTGCCAACCCGCCGCCGGGCGTGAACCTGTTGTTCAACCAGAACACGCCGCCCACCTACGGCGCGACCAACGCCGGGGACTTTGTGCTGATCGGCAACTCGACCGGACCGGCCAGTTATACCCTGAGCACCAACGCCGTGCCGCCGCCGCCGCTGCGACCGGGCCAGCGGTATTACTTGGGCGTGGAAAACCTCACCGGAAGCGTGGTCACCTATGCGTTGCGGGTGGACTTCGATCTCGCGGCCGTGATCACCCTGACGAATGGCGTGCCGTATTTCCAAAACAACCCCGGGACGGGCAGCGCGGCGGACTACTACCGTTACGTGGTCAGCGGCGGCGCGCAACGGGCGCAGTTCGAGATCAACGGCCCGACCGGAGACATGACATTGGTGGCGCGCAAAGGACTGCCGCTGCCGACGCTGGCACAGTTCGACTACCTCAGCGGCCGGCCCAACCTGAACGATGAACTGATCGTCGTCTTTGGCGACAGTGTTCCGGTGGCGCTTTCGCCGGGCGAATGGTTCCTGACGGCCGTGAACATCTCGGGCGGGCCGGCGGACTACGCGATCAAGGCGACCGAATGGCCGGTGACCGGCCGACCAATTGCGGTGACGGAAGTGAGTCTGATCACCAATAGCTTCTGTGTGACGTGGGACTCATTGCCGGGAGTGCATTATTATCTGGAAGGGACGACGGACCTGAGCGGCGGCGCGTGGGTGATCGCCTCGCCCACGCTGACGGCTACCGGCGGTGCGACGACCTATTGCGTGCCCCTGCCCTCGCCCCTGCAATTCTTCCGCGTTCGTGAAGGCATCGTTCCCCTCCCGTGAGGCGGCCACGGCGGATTCTACCGGCCGGAAAGGGCGACGCACCCGTGCTTATTCTCGCGCTCAATCCGTGCATTGACGTCGAATGGCGCACGGAGCATGTGGTGTGAAGGGGCAAGTTGAATCAACAAGCCGAGCGGTTCACTTCTTTAGAGGGTCACATTAGTCAGAGCAGGTGTAGATTCGAGCTTCACTTCCAAGGTTGTTTGTTGATAATCCAAGACAGGATTTGTCGCGTATATGATTCTACACAAGCTCATAGCCCGTTTTCGCGCCCATGGAGACGACGCGGTCTTCTATCAATTGCAGGCCGCGGATGCGTTGCGATGGCTGGAACAACATGGCGTCAAATTTGGGCAACAAATTCACGCGCTTGACCTTGGGTGCGGGCACGGCGTTTTCGGAGCCGAACTCGCCAAGCGAGGTTGTCGAGTGACTTTTGCCGACGAGCAATCAAGCGTGATTCCGGAGATTGGGGAAGCGCCATTTCGCACGTTCAACATTGATGAAGACGATTTTCAAGCTCTCGGCCAATACGACCTAGTCGTTTGTTCAAATGTCCTCGAGCATCTTAGAAAGCCGGAGCGGTTCATCGGCTCCGTGCATCAGATACTGACAAGCGGCGGAAAGCTGTATCTAAGTTGGACGAATTGGTTGTCGCCCTGGGGAGGGCATGAATTCTCCCCGTTCCACTACCTGGGTGCTCGTCGCGGGCATCTGCTCTATGACCGCGTGACTGGCCGCAAACGCAAGCACCACCCATTCCAGAATCTATTTCCCACTTATATCGGAACGACTTTGAAAATGGTTGCGAGAAACAAGAAACTACAAGTATTGCGGGTTGCTCCCCGCTATTACACAGAATGTGCTTTCTTGATGAGCATCCCTGGGCTGCGTGAGTTTTTGGCGTGGAATTGTGCCTTACTCATTGGCCGAAGACCTAACTAGCCTCCACGCTGTTGGTGGAGGAGATGCAATGGCATGCACCACCTTAGCCCAATTCGCCGCTTCGACGAATTCCACCTTGGTCCTTTCGCTCAATCCATGCATTGATGTCGAATGGCGCGTGCAGGACGTGCTGTGGGAGGAGAAGAACAACGTGGTCTCGGAACGTCGTTGGGCCGGTGGCAAGGGGGTCAACGTCGCCCGCTGGCTGAAACATCTGGGCGGCCATCCGCTTCTGCTCGCCCCGCTTGGCGGTGGCACGGGCGCTGAACTGACAACACACCTCCGCGAAGAAAATCTTCCGGCCAGGATCATCCGGTTAAGCCAACCCACCCGCGTCAATGTGCTCATCACGACCGCTGGCGGAAAGCAGCTCCGGTTCAACCCGCTGGGGCCACGAGTTTCAGCCAAGGAGTGGATGGGAATTCTGCGGAAAACGAGGAGGTTGCTCCCCAAAGCCCGGCTGCTGATTCTTTCCGGCAGCCTGCCGCGAGGGCTTCCGAAAAATGCATACGCCCTGCTGACTCGCCTCGCGCACGACTTCGGGGTGAAAACGCTCCTGGATTGCGATGGATCCGCGTTCGCCGCCGCCATCAAGGCGCGACCGTTTCTGGTGAAGCCCAACGAACACGAACTCGCGCAGTGGTGCGGCCGGCCGCTGCGCACGGAGGGACACCTGATTCGTGCTGCCCATGCACTGTCCGAAACGACCCGTGGTTGGGTGCTGGTTTCGCGAGGGCCGAACCCCGGTTTCCTGGTGAACGCGACCGAGGGCTTTCAGGCCAGCGCCCTTCCACCGCGGGTTCAAGCCCGCAACCGTCTCGGCGCCGGCGATGCCCTGTTGGCCGCCGTCGCGCATGAGATTTTCCAAGGCTCGTCACCGACGCAGTGGTTGGCCGCCGGCCTGACGACCGGCAGCGCCGCGACAAAGTTGCCCGCCGGTTGCCTGCCTTCCACTTGAGCTGGTTGCGAACTCTCCTCCAGGCGCGCCAGCAGAGCTGTGAATCCGGTGGGAAAGCCCGGTCATAACACCTCCGCCCGCTTTTCCGCGGCCCGGCGTCCAAGGTTGCCGTAACGATGATAGTCAATGCTGACGCTCTGCTCGCGCAGATACCACAGGCACTCCAGGCGGCCTTCCGCCACGACGGGCACGCTCACCACGCAAGCTCCAGCCGGGCCGGCGGCCTGGAGCACTTCAAGTGGAACACGCTCCGGCGCGGCATAACGCACGCGGTCGGTCTGGCGACTTCGAATGGCCTCCGTCAGTTGAGCGTCGGATTCCTCGAGGAATTCGATGTCGCCGGCCCACGATTCGGTGAGTTCCTCCATCAACTGGAGTGCGGGCGACGAGAGCCCCGGCGGCACGCTCATCGTCACCCGGCTGCCCACGGCGTGCGCCGCGCAGACGCGGATGAAAAGCTCCGCCGCGCTGTCGGACTCATGAACGCGGACTCGCACCGCGGGCAAGGCGAGATAGCGTCGAAAATTGTCCTGACCCACCAGCCGGAAGTGGTCGTGTTCCCGGCTGAACTCTTCGCGCTGATGAAAATCGCAACTGCCGATGGCGGCCAGAATGTGTTCAACTTCAGCGGCGGAATTCGCGCCCAACTCCGCCGAGCGGGCGCGCAGTCCTGCCGCCAGCGATTTCAGGGTCGGGCGCAAGGGTTCGACCTGCGAGCCGGTTGCCGCATCGTCGAAATCCATGAGCTGGGCGACGTAGTTCGGTCCCCCGGCTTTCATGCCCGGGCCGAAGGCCGATTTGCCCATGCCACCGAAGGGTTGCCGCAGGACGATGGCGCCGGTGGTGACGCGGTTGATGTAGAGGTTGCCGGCGCGAAGGCGTTGCTTCCAATAGTCCCACTCGCGCTCATCCAGACTTTCCAAGCCGCTGGTGAGTCCGTAACCGGTCTGGTTCACCAGGTCCACCGCTTCACTCAACTTCTCGAAGCGCATCACCGCCAGCACCGGCCCGAAGAACTCGGTCAGGTGGGTGTGGCTGCCGGGCCGGACACCGTATTTGATTCCGGGTGACCAGAGATTCGGGTTGCCTTCGAGATTCTGCGGCATCACCGCCCATTCCTCGCCCGGTTCGAGCACTTTCAAGGCGTTCTCAAGGTCGCCCGACGGCGGGCGAATGAGCGGGCCGATTTTGGTGTCGAGTTCCCACGCGGAACCGACCTTGAGGCTCTGCACCGCTTCGCAAAGCGAACGGCGAAAGGCGGAATCGTCATAAACCTCGGCCTCCAGCAACAACAGGGAGGTGGCGGAACACTTCTGGCCCGCATGGCTGAACGCCGAATGGCAAATGTGCTTGATGGCCTGGTCGCGATCCGAAAGCGCGGTGACAATCGTGGCGTCTTTGCCGCCGGTTTCGGCAAAGAGATTCAGCCGCGGATTGTCGCCAAGCATGGTTAACGCCGTCTCGGTCCCGCCGGTTAGAATCACCGCGTTGACCGTGGGATGGTTCACGAGTTTTCGTCCTTCCCGACCCCCGGTGCAGGGAACAAACTGAAGCACGCTTTTCGAAACGCCGGCCCGCCAGAAACACTGGCAGAGTTCCCAAGCCACCAACACGGTGTCCGAAGCCGGCTTGATGATCACGGTGTTGCCCGCGGCCAGCGCGGCCGCCATGCCACCGCAGGGAATCGCGATGGGGAAATTCCACGGCGGCACGACCACCACGACACCCTTCGGCCGCGCCTGGAGCGTTGGCATCTGTTGCCACCAACGCGCGGTGTCCCGGTAAAACTCGAGGAAGTCCACCGCCTCGGACACTTCGGGGTCGGACTCCGCCAGCGTTTTGCCACCATCCGCCAGCGCGGCGCCCATCAGGTCGCCCCGCGCCAACCGCAACTCCTGGGCAACCCGCCCGAGCAGTTCGACCCGTCGCTGCGGTTGCAGCGCGCGCCAACCATCGGGATCGGTTGCGGCGCACTCCACCGCCCGCTGAATGTCCGCCTCGGTGGCCTGGCGATATCGGCCAACGACGACTCCCGGTCGTGATGGATCAAGACACTCACGCACCGGCCGGTTTTCGAGAACTTCGCCACCGGCGATCACCAGCGGGATTTCCCGAGCGCGCCCGCCACAGCGCGGCTGCCATTGGGCAATGATGTGCTGCGCCCACTCGCCGTTTTGCGGCAAGGCGAAATCCGTGTCCGGCTCATTGACAAGATTCTGCCAGCCACGCTCGATGGCCGGTGAGCTCGCGGGCGGAGGTTGGCGGCGGTCCTGGGTGCGGCGCGGGGAGGTGCTGGTCCGGGTGAGGGCGTCGAACGAATCGAGAAAGCCCCGCTCCAGCTTGTGCCACTCCGGGCTGCCAACGGTGATTTTGAAGGCGTGGCGGAGAAAATTTTCCTCACCCGTATTTTCGTCCAGCCGCCGGATGAGATAGCCGATGGCGTTGATGAAGTTCTCGCGTTTGCAAGCGGGCGCGTAGAGCAAAACGTTGCGGCTGCATTCGAAGAGCGCGCGGCGCTGATGGTTCGCCATGCCCTCGAGCATTTCGAATTGCACGCGGTCCAGCGCATCGCGTTCCTGCGCAAGGACAATCCCGTAAGCCAGATCGAACAGGTTGTGGGAAGCCACGCCGACATCCATGGCGGCCAGGTTTTCCGGTTTCATCAATTCATGCAGCATGCGCTTGTAGTTGGCGTCGGTTTCCAGCTTGGTTTTGTATGGCGCCTGCGGCCAGCCGCGCATCGAGGCTTCGGCGCGCTCCATTTCCAGGTTCGCCCCTTTGACCAGCCGGATGGTGATCCGTCCGCCGCCGGCGGCGACGCGCTGCCGCGCCCATTGCTGCAACCGCAACAAAGTCTCGTGCGAATCCGGAATGTAGCTTTGCAGGGCGATGCCTGCGGCGACCCGCTTCAAGCCGGGCCGATCCAGGGTTCGCATGAAGGCCTCGGCCGTTAATTCCTTGTCGCGGTACTCCTCCATGTCGAGATACACGAACTTGGGCACAACCTGACCGCCCGGGCGGGTGAACCGGGCGCGACTGGCGGTCAGAAACAGTCGCTCCAGCCGGTCGCACAACGTGGCGACGGTGTGCTCGCGGGCGAGGGCCGAGATCTGGGAGTAGAGCGTCGAGATTTTGATCGAGACCACCTCGATCTCGGGCCACTGCAGGCCTTGCAGATACTGCTGGAGCCGGCGTTCGGCCTCGGCCTCGCTGAGGATGGCTTCGCCGAGGAAATTCACATTCATGCGAACTCCTTCGTGGTGACGCTCGCGCAAATGCTCCGTCAACATCTCCCGCTCGCCCGGCAGAATGACGTTGGCGGTTTCCTTCTGCATGTGCTCCTTCACCAGGGGCAGCGCCACGCCGGGCGCGTAACCGCCAAAGGATTGAAAGCCCTTCAACAGCGTGCGATCCAGCGGGCTGAAGAAGCGAGGCACGCCCTGCACGTCGAGGATGTGGATGAGATGCTCGACCGCCCGATGCGGTTCGCGGGTGCGGAACGCCTGGTCGGTCATCTGGGCAAGCGTGACCTTGTCCGAAGGCGTTTGGAGCATGCGGTCCAGTTCCGCCTGCTGTCGCCTCTCTGACGCAGTCTGCAATTGCGACGCCCGCGTCTGGAGTTGCCGTGCCACGAAGAGCGCCTTCTGAATGTGTGGCGAGTGAGGCGATTGCCGATCGGGAGCAAAGCCGTCGAAGAGAGATTCAATTTTCATGGGATTGCGGAGTCAGGTTTCGGCAAACAGCGGGGTGCTGGCGACAGAATCCAAGACCTCGCAGGGATGGAGGTGCCCGCCCGCGCGGCTGGAGGTTGGCTTGGAAAAGGCGGTGGCTTCGGGCTTTGGTCCATGACGAGCCTGCATTCCATGTCCGCAGGCTAATCCCGTGCCTGGAATCTGCAAGGCTCGCCGATGAGCCGCTTCTCCCCCTTTTGTGGTATGGCACTGGCCTCTCCTTTTGCGCGAGACTGTCTCTAAATGCGATCGGCCTGATCACGAGTTGTTTTGCCGGTAGCGACCATGCTCAAGTCAATAATCGGGAAGATCGAGTGATTGGAATCCCTCAACCCCAACGACCCATAATATGAAAAGAAATTCTCTCTGTATGACGCTGCAGAATCGGACGGCGCTGGCCGTCTCGACGGTGGCATTGGTTGGCCTGTTGGCCGGCCACACCGCACATGCGGACTATGCCTCCACGGTTTTGGCCGATGGCCCGGCGGCTTACTTCCGCTTGAATGACAACGCCGTGACGCCACCCCCTCCGGTGGCGACCAACCTCGGCTCGTTGGGTGTGACCGGGAACGGTGCGTATTCCGGATCGTACCTGAAGCCTGTTGAGGGCGCGATGCCTGGGGACACCGCCGTGGGCTTCTCCAATCCCGGCTCGACCACGGTTGCTTACGTTGGTTCAGTGAATGTTCCCAACCATCCCGCCTTGAATCCCAGCGGCGGGTTCACCATCGAGTTCTGGGCCAAACCCAACGGCACTGTTTCTTCCCTGCTCTCGCCAGTGAATTCCATGAGTTTTACCACAGGACGTTCCGGATACCTGTTCTACCAGAATGGTGCGACCTGGCAGTTTCGCATCGGTGTGACCACCAGCACCACGGCTTCGGTATTGAACGGCGGCGCGGTGCTGGCGAACCAATGGCAACACATTGTCGGGGTTTATTCGGGCGGCCCGTCGGGAACCATGACCCTTTACGTGGACGGTGTTGCGGTGGGATCTGCGGCCGCGACCTACGAGGTCAATGACAACGCGCCATTCTGCATCGGTGCCACCTCGGCCCCCAACCGGACTTTTGACGGAAGCGTGGATGAAGTCGTTTTCTACAGCGCGGTACTGGGCGCTGACATCATTGCCGCCCATCACGCGGCTCGCACGACCAACGCGGCCAACTATGCCAGCCAGATTCTTGCCGCCGCGCCGGTCGGCTACTGGCGGTTGAACGAGCCGGCTGACCCAGTTACCGTCGCGGTCAACAGCGGCAGCCTCGGTTCGGCAAACAACGGCATCTATCGCTACTGGAGCGCGAACACCACCGACCTGACCGGCCCCGCTTATCCTGGTTTTTCCGCGACCAACACGGTGCTCCACACCAGCGGCACCAACGGGCTGGTCGCCATTCCGGCCCTGAATCTCAACGCCAACCAGGTGACCATGGAGTGTTGGATCAAGCGCAACGGTCCGCAGTCCAGCTACGCCGGGGTCCTCTTCCACCGAGGCAGCGCCGGCGGTACGGCCACGGGCATTGACTTTGTGGGCACTTCCGACACGCTCGGCTACCACTGGAATGACCAAGCCAATACGTATAACTGGTCTTCTGGACTCATACCGCCCGATGGAGAGTGGGCCTATGTCGCCCTGGCCGTCTCGCCCGAGCAGGCCACCATGTACATGTATGACGGCATCACTTGGAGCACCGCAATCAATGCTGTAAGCCATCCGGTCCAGGCCTTTGCCGACATCACTCGGATCGGCGCCGACCAGGACGCCGCCCGCTTCTTCAATGGCTTGATTGATGAGGCGGCGATCTATGGGAAGACGCTGACCGAGGGCCAGCTTCGCACTCATGCCCTGGCCGGCTTCGGGGACCCGGCGATGAACCCGCCGACATTCGTGACCGATCCACCGGTGCTATCTCCGAGTGGCATCATCTACTCGACCACGCCGTTTGAGTTGACGGCCGACGCCTACGGTGAACCGCCCCTGACGTTCCAGTGGCGGCTTGAAGGAACGAATCTTCCCGGCGCCACTCAGAGAGTGTTCAGCCGGGCGGCGGCGACTGCGGCCGACGCGGGCAATTATGCTGTGGTGGTCGGCAACGCCTATGGCTTTGTCACGAGTTCGGTGGTGACCGTGACCATCAATCCTGCCGTTCCCCCAACGATTGACGTGCAGCCGGTGGCCCGCCAGGTCTATCCCGGTGGCACGGCCAGATTCGCGGTGGTGGCCAGCGGCACCCAGCCCTTGACTTACCAGTGGAGACGCTCCGGAACCATTCTGCCCGGCGCCACCAACGCCACTCTCGTGGTGCCAAACTGCACCGCGGCCGAGACCGGCAATTATCAGGTCAGCGTGTTCAACGTGGCTTCTCCGGGTGGGGTGAACAGTTCAACGGTGACCCTCTCGTTGCGCACCCCGGCGGCCAATACCTATGAGTCCCTGGCAGCGGGCATGCGGCCACTCGCCTATTGGCGACTGGGTGAAACCAGCGGGACCACGGCGTATGATTACGCGGGTGGCAACGACGGCACCTACAACAACGTCACACAGGGAACTGCCGGTGCCGTGAGCGGTGATGCCAACGCCTGCGGAAGCTTCGACGGATTCACCAGTTTCGTTGGCACCTCACCCCTGCTGAACGGGCTGACGAATTTCACCCTGGCCGGGTGGGTGCGCCGGGCGGGGCCACAATTGGCCCGCACCGGTTTGTTCGGTCAAAACGACAACTTCGAGTTTGGCTACATCTCGGACGCAACCATCCAGGCCTGGGATAGTGTCCCTGGAAACAACCTCGACGTGGCTAACCCGTTTGCCGACGGCGAATGGGGATTCGTGGTCGTCACCACGGACACGGCCAGCCGCACCATTTACATCAATGGCCAGGTGGCGGCGCGGGGCGGGGGGCGTTCCAACTCGGTGACCAACAACTTCAATTTCAACATCGGCGGTGGTGGCATCTTCGACGGCACTGGCAACTACTTTGCGGGCGACCTCGACGAAGTGGCGCTGTTTGACCGCGTGTTGACGGTACAGGAAGTGTGCGCCCTGTATTTGAAAGGCAGCGGCCATGCCGGTGAATTTGAGCCCACGTTCAGCCTGATCAGCGGAACGGGCCAGCAGGGGCTTGCCAACGTGAACTTCAGCGCTGGTGATGGCGGGTTCACCGTGGAAACGCCCGGCGGCTCATTTGAAGCGCCCTGGATCTATGATGGCAGCAGTTGGTGGAGCGCCGGTGAGAATACCGGATTTGGAAATGACAACGCTTCGTACTTGATCAGCCCCATCAATACGGTGACGAAATCGGGAACGCTGAAGTTGACGTTCAGTCATCGCTACAGCTTCGAACGTGACACCGTGAACTGGGATGGTGGCGCGGTGGAAGTGAGCATTAACGGTGGTCCATGGACCTATGTGCCAGCCGTGCAGTTCGATCAAAACGGGTACACCGGCGTGGTTGAGAGTGCGCCGGCGCTCTCTGGGAAACAGGCATTCATCGGCAACTCGGCGGGGCATCCCGCCTACCTCACCAGTTCCTGCTGGTTGACCGGCGCGAACGCCGGAGACTCAGTAAGCGTGCGCTTCGTGGCCGCCTACGACTACGGCGCCACGGGCAACCTCAATCCGCCAGGCTGGCAAATCGCCAGTGTTCAACTCCTCGAAGGGATCGGCGGGACCGCGCTGGTGACCTGCCCCTGTGGCAGCCTGGAGCGAAAGCAGGGTGACCTGGGCTCCGGCACCTGGGTTGACCTTGGCAGCGGTTCGGCGGTGATCAGCACCACCCAGACCAACCAGCAATACTTCCGGATTGCACGGTAATCTTGATGGAGGATCAAGCGACCGGTCCGACAGAACCGGCCGGTTGGGTTGAGCATGGCACAGGCCGGAGGATCAAATCTCCGGCCTTTGCTTTTGATGGCGAAAACTTGGACGAAGCCGGACAGGAAATGAGGCGCGCTTGGGGAATACGGGATGGCGCTGCTGTCTCAGGACGATGGCCGCGCGCGAACGCGGTCTTCGGCAGCAGGCGGTGAGCCTGTCTCCGCGGAACAATCGCTGGCGCCCGTCGGGAAGCATGCAGTCGCCGGGAAAAGCCGCCCTGAACATCGCGAGCCCGTTATCGGCCCAAATACTTCAGCACCGCTTCGGTCCGGCTGTGGACATGAAGTTTTTCGTAAATGCTGCGCACGTGCGTCCGCACCGTTTCAAAGCTGATGTTCAGCAACTCGGCGATTTCCTTGTAGAAATGTCCTTTGGCCAGACTCGCGAGAACCTCTTGCTCCCGTTCGGTCAGCTTGGTGAGTTCCGGAGCGCGGGCCGGGCTCATGGGCAGCCGGTCAATTTCCTGGAAAAACTGCACCACTCGGCGCGCGATCTGGCGGGACATCGGTGCGCCGCCACTGTGTACTTCCCGAATGGCTTCGAGCAACTTGGCCCTGGGGGTGCGCTTCAAGAGATAGCCGGTGGCTCCGGCCATCAGGGATGTGAAAACCTGCTCGCTGTCATCGTAAACCGTCAGCATCAACACCGGCAGGCCGGGCACCAGGCCCTTGAGCTGACGGACGCACTCGGGCCCGAGCAGTCCCGGCAAATTGATGTCCATGAGCACCACGTCCGGGGGGTTCGCGGGAATGGCTTTGAGTGCGGCGCGGCCGTCGGGATACGCGGCCTGGCAGTGGAATCCCGGCGCGCTATTGAGGATCGCGGCCAGATTGGCCCGGACTCCTGCGTCGTCCTCCACGAGGGCTACTTGAATGGTTTTATTCACTCGCCGGTGGGTATTCATACCGGTTGGGAACGATGATGCGCCATACCACATTCGGGTTACTTCTCGGCCGTGCTGACGTGCGGGCGAGGAAAACGGAAACACACTCTGGCGCCCTGCCCCGGTGAGCTGGTGATTTGCGTGGACCCGCCACACTCCGCCAGGCGCGATTTCATGTTCTCCAAGCCGTTGCCGTGGGCGTGGGCTTTGCTCGCATCGAATCCGCGGCCGTCATCCTCCACCTCGAGTCGCACGGCGTGGTCGTTCAAGGTCAACCGCAAACAAACGCGAGTGGCCCCGGAGTGCTTCAGGATGTTGTTCAAGGCCTCCTTGAGTGCCAGGAAGACGTTGTGCCGGACGTCAGCACGCAGAGGCAAATGCGGCAACTCCGCCGGCATCTCCTGCCAGCAGCGCACGGGGGAGCTTTCAAAAAACTCATCCGCATAGCGGCTGAGGTAATCCGCAAACCGCGGGAGATTGTCGTTCTTGGGATTTGTGGCCCAGACAATTTCGTCGAGCGCCTGCACTGCGGCCCGCGCCTGACCCCCAACCCGCTCGAACAAGCTGTGGGCAACTCGGGACGTCGAAGCTTCACTTTGCCCCAGATCGCTCAACTGAGAGACCTGAGTCAGCATCCCGCCGATGTGGTCGTGCATGTCTTGAGAAATCCGCAGCCTTTCGCGTTCTATGGCGTGTCGGGTTTCGATCACCGCCAGTCGCCGGTGATACCTTCGGCGTTCTACCACTCGCAGCAGGGCGGCGAACACGATGATGCCTGCCAAAACCGACAGACTGACGAACCATCCTTCCTGCCAGAGGTAAGGCTGAACGGTCAGTGCCAGGGTGCTTTCCGGGCTCCAGACCGCGTCCGCGTTGCAGGCCGTGACGCGAAAGGTGAAGCCGCCTGGGGGAAGATAGGCATAATACGCCGTCCGCCGGCCACCGGCCTCGATCCAGTTTGGATCATAAGGATCAAGCCGGTAGCGGAAGCGCACCTTCTCCGGTGCGGCGAAGCTAAGACCGGTGTAGTTGATCTCGATCGGGCGGCCGCCGGGAGGGATTTGCAATCGCAACCGCGGCGGACCGGAGGCGCTGGCCGAGGACTCCGATTCCGGGCGCAGGACCTGACCGCCAACCACTGCCTCCTCCACCAGCAGAACCGGCGGAGAATGGCTGGCGGTTTGGGTTTTTGGATTGATGAACACCAGGCCTTTGACGGTGGAAAAGCAAAGCTCGCCGGATTGCAGCATCAACCCGGCAGGGTAGAAGCCGCTGGAACACTCCTCCGCAGGCAACCCGTCACCCAGGCCGAAGGCGCGTGGGTGAACAAAAGCCCTCCGGCCCGCCGCCAGTTCATTCAAATGCATCTTGTTCACGCGCAGAATCCCCCGGTTGCAACCCAGCCACAAGTTGGCTTCGTGATCCTCGATGATTTGCGAAACGGTATCCGCGCCAAGACCCTGCCGGGAGCTGAAGTTGAACACCTGCCCGGCTCGCCAGCGGCTCAAACCGCCGCCCGCAGTCCCAATCCAGAGTGTGCCATCTTGCTCAAGGTGGAGGGTTCGAATTGCCCGGCTGGGCAGGTCGCTGGTTACCGAATAAACCGAGTCGCTGCCGGGCTGAATCCGCTTCAAGCCGCCGGCCAAGGAGCCAACCCACAAAAAACCATCCGCCTGCTGCGCCAGCGCCGTCACCGCGCCCCGCGCAATCTCGCCCGCAAACTCCCTGAATTGGCTGCCGTCAAAATGCACCAGACTTCCCATTGAAGTGCCAATCCAGATTCCGCCTCGCCCATCTTCGCACAGGGCAGTGACACTTGCCGTGTGAATCCAGGAGTGATTCGTGTAGCAGCCCGCAAGTGCTCCGTCACGCCACCGCAAAAGCGCTCGTGCGCCGCCCCACCACAAACTGCCGTCGCTCGCGGCCAGTACCGATTCCACGACTGAGTAATATCGGATCACTCCCGAGCCGAACGGTTGCAAGGCGTCACGCTGGCCATGAAAGAGGCCGCCGCCGGTCGTGGCCACCCAGAGCGTGCCGTCGGCCGTCTCGGCCACCGATCGCGCAAAATCACTGGTCAGTCCCTGAGCCGCCCCAGCCGTCAGCACTTTGGGTCGTGTGACGCGGCCCAGGCCGCTGGTGCGCGTGCCCACCCAAAGATTACCCTCGCGATCGAAGCCCAACGAACGGATCGCCCTCGACAACTGGGTCGTTCCGTTGGTGACCGCTTCGAAGCGATTCCCCCGCAGAACATGCAAGCCTTCGTCCACCGAACCGGTCCAGATGGTCCCATCCGCCTCCTCGACCATGCAGTTTATGTAACTAAATGGCACGCCGTCCGCCTGGGTGTAGATTCGCCAAGCCCCTGACTCGCGGCACAACATCATTCCGTTCCCAATGCTGGCCCAAAGCCGACCGTGACGATCCTCCAGCAGGCAATAGGCAAGGATTCGGGTAATCTCAGGGGAAGGCTGTTCCTGCAACAATTGGCTGTTCCGAAATTCGTAAAGTCCCTGTGCGACAGTGGCAATCCAAACCGCGCCATCTCGGCCTCGCAACAGGGCGGAAATCGGCGATTTCCGCAATTCGGCCAACTCTGGGATGATCTCGATGCCTTCCGTGCCGCAAACCACCAGACCCGCTCGAGTGCCCACCCAGATTCGGCCCTGCTCGTCCTCGGCGAGCGCGTTGATGCTGTTGCCGCCCACTCCCAGTGGCGGCAGAGACACCGTCTCGATGTGACCGTTCACCCAACGACTCAGCCCGCCACCGTCGGTGCCAATCCAGAGTCTCCCCTCGCGGTCCTCCAACAGCGTCTGAACCGCCACACTCTCCAAACCCTCGCGCAGACCAAACACGGTGAAGCGCACGCCGTCAAACCGCGCCAACCCCTCGCGCGTGGCCAGCCACAAGTAACCTTCGCGGGTCTGGACGATCGCGCTGACCGTGCTTTGCGGCAGGCCGGACTCTGTTCCCCAAGTTCGCACGACAAATCCCTCCCCCCGCGCGCCAACCGCCTGCCCGCCCGCCAAGACTAG
This sequence comes from Verrucomicrobiia bacterium, assembly GCA_011525685.1. Classification (GTDB taxonomy): domain Bacteria; phylum Verrucomicrobiota; class Verrucomicrobiia; order Limisphaerales; family JADLHS01; genus WYBW01. The sequence continues at coordinate 53,553 of WYBW01000025.1, read as the reverse complement.
CAGCAAGGTCATCCCTCCCGCCGCAGCCCGGATGGCGTCGCGGAAACGCGGATGAATACTCGGTTCAAACCAAGCCATGAACTGATCAGAAGTTTACCGGTCGCGCCCAAACTGCAAAGCCGAAGTTTCATCAGCGCGACATCTGGCTTTGCTTCCTTGGCCCAGCGTCATACACTTTTCGATTGTTTGAATCGAGGAATTCGGACGCATGAGCAGGAATTTCATCCGCATCGGCGGGGCGCGGGAGCACAATCTCAAGAATCTCACGCTGGAAATACCGCGCGACAAGCTGGTGGTCATCACCGGTTTGAGCGGCAGCGGCAAATCGTCGCTGGCGTTCGACACGATTTACGCCGAGGGCCAGCGCAAATACGTCGAGAGCCTCTCGGCTTACGCCCGGCAATTCCTCGACCAGATGCAGAAACCGGACGTGGATTACATCGAGGGCCTCTCACCCGCCATCGCCATCGAGCAGCGCAGTTCGGGCATGAATCCACGCTCGACCGTCGCCACGACCACCGAGATTTACGATTATCTCCGATTGCTCTACGCCCACGTCGGCCAGCCGCATTGCCCGGACACGGGCGTGCCCATCGTCGCGCAAACCACCAGCGACATCGTGGACGCCCTGCTCGCGATGCCGGAGAAGACGCGTCTGATGTTGCTCGCGCCCGTGGTGCGTGGGAAGAAGGGAGAATTCCGGGACGTCCTCGAACGTTTGCAACGCGAAGGGTTCGTCCGGGCGCGGGTGGACGGCGAGTTGGTCGAACTGGGAAATCCCGAGGTGCGCGTGAAGCTGGATGCCCGGCAGGCCCACACGATCGAGGCCGTGGTGGATCGGTTGGTGATGGACGAGAAAGTGCGGGTGCGATTGCAGGATTCCGTGGAAACGGCGTTGCGGTGGGGGGAAGGCGTGATGGTGACGCTGCATCAGCCAACGGCGGCGGAATCCGAAGTCGCGTCAACTCGCGCATCCCGTCTCACGCCTCACACCTCACACCAAACGCTTCCTCAAGCCGACGACTGGATCGAGACCCTTCACAGCAACCGCATGTATTCTCCGGCCACCGGCAAGAGTTACGAGAAGCCCACGCCCAAACACTTTTCCTTCAACGCCCCGGCGGGTGCCTGTCCGGTCTGCCATGGGCTTGGGCAGAAAATGGTCTTCGACGATGGCTTGGTCATTCCGGACCCGGACAAATCCCTGGATCAAGGGGCGATTCTTCCCTGGCGGCGGGGTGGCAAGCGGATGGTGGTCTATTACAAAGCCATGTTGCGGGCGGTTGCCGGGCACTACGGCCAGAGCCTGGAGAAGCCCTACAAGGACCTGCCCGAGGATTTCAAACGAGTGCTGCTTCATGGGTCTGGCGACACGGTGATCGAGTTCCATTTCTGGCGGGCGGGGAAGATGAGCACGGTCAAACGGCCATTCGAGGGCGTGCTGCCGAATCTCGAACGTCTCTACGCGGAGAGTGAAAGCGAGTTTACCCGCAACCGGCTCAAGGCGTTCATGAGTCCGCAGTTTTGTGACGCGTGTCAGGGCAAGCGGCTGAAGCCGGAAATCCTGGCCGTCACGCTGCGTGGCGAGCTTCCCCATTTCAAATCCGAAATCCGAAATCCGAACTCGAGCATCCCCGGCCTTTCGATCATGGACCTTTGCTCGCTCTCGGTCGAGAAGGCCGACGAGTTTTTCGCGAGCCTGAAGCTCACGGAGTTCCAGGAGAGGATCGCCCATGACGTCATCAAGGAAATCCGGGCGCGGCTTGGCTTTCTGAAAAACGTCGGCCTGGGTTATCTCACCTTGGATCGGGAGAGCGGCTCCTTGAGCGGCGGCGAAGCGCAACGCATCCGGCTGGCCACGCAAATTGGCGCGGGTCTGGTCGGCGTGCTCTACATTCTCGATGAACCCAGCATCGGCCTGCATCAGCGCGACAACGACCGGCTGCTCGTTACCTTGAAAGGCTTGCGCGACTTGGGCAACTCCGTGCTGGTGGTCGAGCACGATGCCGACACGATTCGGCAGGCCGATTACATCCTTGATCTCGGCCCGGGCGCCGGGGTGCGCGGCGGCGAGTTGGTGGTGGCCGGTTCGTACGAGGACATCTTGAAGCACGACCGCTCGCTCACCGCCAAATACCTCCGCGGAGAACTGAACATCCCCGTCCCCAAGCAACGCCGGCAACCATCCAAGGACCGCGGTTCGATCGAGATCATCGGCGCGAGCGAGAACAACCTGAAGCACGTGAACGCGCGGATTCCCATCGGCTTGTTCACCTGCGTCACCGGCGTGAGCGGCTCGGGCAAGAGCACGCTGGTGGACGATGTGTTGCGGCGCGCACTCATGCGGAAGTTTTACGGGTCGAAGGAAAAGCCGGGAGCGCACCGGGAAATCAGGAATTACGAAGGTTTGGAAAAGATCGTGGTGATTGACCAGACGCCGATTGGTCGCACACCCCGCAGCAACCCCGCCACCTACACCGGCATGTTCAATGCCATTCGCGACCTGTACGCAAAACTGCCCGCGGCCAGAATCCGGGGCTACGAATCGGGGCGCTTCAGCTTCAACGTGAAGGGCGGGCGTTGCGAAAAGTGCCAGGGCGACGGCGTGCTCAAGATCGAGATGAACTTCCTCCCGCCGGTTTACGTGACCTGCGAAGCCTGCAACGGCCGGCGCTACAACCGTGAAACGCTCGAAATCGCCTACAAGGGCATGAACATTGCCGACGTGCTGGACATGACCGTGGACGAGGCGGTCACTTTTTTCCGGGCCGTGCCCCAGATTTACGAACCGCTGTTGACGCTCGCCGAGGTGGGGCTGGGCTACATCCGGCTTGGGCAATCCGGCACCACGTTGAGCGGCGGCGAAGCCCAACGGGTGAAGCTGGCTTCCGAGTTGAGCCGCAAGCAAACCGGACGGACACTCTACATTCTCGATGAACCGACCACCGGTTTGCATTTCCATGACGTGGCCAAGTTGCTCGAGGTCCTTTTCAAACTTCGCGCCTCGGGCAATACATTGTTGGTGATTGAACACAACTTGGACGTGATCAAGACCGCCGATTGGATCATTGACCTGGGGCCGGAGGGCGGCGAGGCGGGCGGACGAATCGTCGCGCAGGGAACGCCCGAGGAGGTGGCCCGCTGCGCGCAAAGTTACACGGGCGCTTACTTGAAACGAATCCTCTGATGCGTTTCCGCCCCTCGGCTTGAGGATCGGGCTGCTCGCCAACCGGTCACAGGGCACAGCCGCTTCGCCGATTGGAATTAGCGCTTTGCGCGGCAGCGCTTTCGCTTAAACTTTCCGCATGGCAACGCCGCGTGAGTGGTTTCTGGTTTCGCTGATGCTGGTGGTCAGCGCCTCCGGGCTTGTGGCCGCCTCCGCCGAGGAGCAGCGGGATTACCGCGCGGCCACCAACGCGCTCGCCGTGAGCTCATGGGAACGGGCCGAACGCGAACTGGCCGAGTTCATCGCCAAATACCCGGAATCCACACTTCTCCCGGAAGCGGCCCTGCGTCAGGCTCAGGCCCAATTCAAGCAGCGGAAGTTCGCCGAAGCAATCACCGTATTGACGGCAGGACAGTCAAAGGCGGGGTCGCTCGCGGACCAATACCTCCACTGGCTCGCTGAAGCGCAGTTTCAAACCGCCGATTATGCCGCCGCCGCCGCGAATTTCGGCAAGCTGGCCCGGGAGTTTGGCACTTCCCCGATTCGCTTGGAAGCCAGCGTCCGCGAGGCGGAGTCGCAGGGCAAACTGGGCCAGTGGGAGGCGGTGGCGGATTTGCTTGGCAAACCCGATGGCGCGTTTCGTCAAGCCATGCCGGCGGCTCCGGAAAGTGAAGCGGCCACGCGGGGGCTGTTATTGCTGGCGGAGGCTGCGTTGAACTTGAAGAGGTTCGCCGAATCCGAGGTTGCACTGGCCACGCCTGCTCCCGCCAGCCTGAAACCTGAATTCGGCTGGCGACGGCAGTACCTGCTTTGCCAGGTGCAGTTTGCATTGGGCCGGACCAACGAGGCCTTGGCCGGCACCACCAATCTCCTTGCGCTGGCGGAGACGACCCCGCGCCGCGAATTGCTGCCGGAAAGCGTCGCCTTCCGGGCCGGTTTGCTGGAGCAGCTCGGCCAATGGGAGGAGGCCAAGGCGGCTTACGCGCTCAACCTCAGCACCAACGCGCCGCCGGGCCGGCAGCGTCAGGCGCTGACCAAGATCGCACAAATCGCGCTGGCGCAAAACCGTCTCGAAGAAGCCATTCAACGCGTGGAACAGTTTCTCCTGCAGTTCACCAATTCGCCCGCGACCGATGTGGCGTTGTTGACCCACGGCGAGCTTTTGCTCCGACATTCCGCCGCCTCGGTGCCGCGAGCCCTGGCGAGCTTCGACCAATTGATCAACACCTGGTCCAACAGCAACCTCATCGGCAAGGCCCAGTTGGGACGCGGCTGGTGCCACTGGATTTCCAACAACCTCCCCGCGAGCGCCGAGGCTTTCAAACTGGCGGCCGAACAACTCGCGCCATCGGAAGACCTGGCCGTGGCCCGGTTCAAACTGGCCGATGCGTTGTTTGCGCAACGGGACTTCGCCGGCGCTTTGCAGAACTATCGGGCCGCTTACGAAATCGCCACGAACTGGCCCAGGGTAAAGGACACTCTCACCACCCAGTCGCTTTACCAGGTCCTGCGCTCGAGCCTCGAGTTGAAGGATCTAACGGGCGCCTCGGATGCGATGAAGCAACTCTTGCAGTCCTATCCGAACAATCCTGTTGCCGACCGAAGCGTCCTGCTCGTGGCGCAGGGCTTTTCCGAATTGGACGAACCGGAACGGGCCAGGGCGCTGTTTGGCGAATTCATCGAGAAGTTTCCGGAGTCCGCGCTGCGGCCGGAGGTGGAACTTGCCCTGGCCCACACTTATGAACAGAAGGCTGACTGGTCGGGTGCGATTGGGGCTTATGAACAGTGGTTGAGCCGCTTCGCGACCCATGCGTTGCGGCCCCAGGCGGAGTTCTACCGCGCGCTGGCACATTTTCGGGCAGGGAATGAAACGAACGCCTTTGCGTTGTTCACCAATTTCGTTGCTCAATTTCGCAGCCATGAACTGGCGCCCAAGGCGCAGTGGTGGGTGGCCGACTACTACGATCGCCAGGGAGCCGAATTCAATCTGTTTGCCGAAGCGAGCTACAAACTGTTGTTCCAAACCTGGCCGGCATCACCGCAGGCACTCGAAGCTCGCATGATGGCGGGGCGCGTGGCGCTGGCCCGGCCGGACTATCCCGCCGCCATCGAACACTTCACCAATCTGACGCTTAACCCGGCCTGTCCGCCAGCCCTGAAGCTGCGGGCCAAATTCGGCTACGGCGCCGCCTTGATGTCGCTGAATCCCGGCGAAACGAACAAGACCGCCAATCTCGAACTGGCCATCCAAGTGTTCAGCACCATACCGCAAGAACAGCCTGGAACCGAATCCGCTGCCCACGCTTGGTTCGAAATTGCCCGGTGCTATTTTCAACTGGCCGCGCTGGATGCCCGCCATTACGAGTCGGCGTCGAATGCCTGGCAACAAGTCTTCAACTTGCCCGCTGCCGGTTTCGCCGTGCGTGCCCAAGCCCGGATTGGACTCGGCAAGGTGGGCGAAGCCCAGGCGGCAGCAAAGGTGGGTGATGAGCGAACTGTCCTGCTTAAGCAGGCGCTGAATCATTACCTCGACGTGTTTCTCTACGACAAAATTCTGCGGGAGGGTGAACAGCCGGATTGGTTCTGGGTGCGCTACGCCGGACAAGAGGCCGCGCGTGTGGCCGAGTCGCTTGAAGATTGGGCGCAGGCCCTGAGCCTTTACCGGGAACTGCAAAAGCTTCTGCCGCCATTGCAAGCGTCGTTGGAGAAGCGAATCGTGCGCGCCCAGGAGCGGCTTGGGGTTGGAAAAAATTGACATCCACCACCCCGCCCGTTAGCTTCGAGCAGGTCGAAATGAATGAGACAGCAACAACTGAAAACCTCCTCCAGTTGACGCCAGCGGCAGCGGCGGAAATAAGGCATCTGCTGACTCAACCGGAAAACGCTGGCAAGTACCTGCGGGTTTTTGTGGAGCAGGGCGGCTGCTCCGGAATGCAATACGGTCTGGTGTTCGACGAGCAACGCGACGGTGATCTGGTTTGCGGATTCGAGGGTATCGAGGTTTTGGTGGATGCGTTTAGTGCCAAATATCTTCAGGGTGCCATGGTGGACTTCAGCGACGCATTGACCGCCGGCGGATTCAAGATCACAAATCCGAATGCGCGCCAAAGCTGCGGTTGCGGCAAATCCTTTGAGACCTGAGCTGGCCTGATCAACCGGCTTCGGCCTCCCAACGCCGCCCCGTGTGATGCGGGGCGGTTTGTTTTTCGTCTCCTTTCTCCATTCGTTTTCTTGACCCGGTTTTGCGTCAGCCTTAGTGTCTGTCTGTCACTGGGGAGCCGTTGGAACGGCTGAGAGGTCCGCTGGAGCGGACGACCCGTTGAACCTGTCTGGGTAATGCCAGCGTAGGAAGTTCGACAGCTCTCGCCTTTCCCGCTTTCCCAAATATGAACCGACGCCTGCGTTCCCCGAACCCGGACGCCCAGACCGAAAGCCAGATTTATGATCGCAACCAAAGACTCCTTCGAGCCTCATTCCTCGGAACAATTGCCGGCCAGCAGGAAGATTTATGTGCCGGGCACGATTCATCCCGACCTCCGCGTGCCGATGCGCGAAATCGAGCTTTCGCCCACCAATTCCCACACAGGCCGCATCGAGGTGAATGAACCTGTGCGGGTTTATGATTGCTCCGGCCCCTGGGGCGATCCCGCGTTCACCGGCACGGTCGAGGAGGGTCTGCCCCCACTCCGACGCAACTGGATTCTCGCCCGCGGCGATGTCGAGGAGTACGACGGCCGCAAGGTGACCTCGCGCGACGACGGCCATCTGAGTAACGAGCACGCCCGGCTTCGCAATCAACATTCCGCACTCCGCACTCCACACTCTGCACTTCGAAAGCCCCTCCGCGCCAAACCCGGCAAAGTCGTCACGCAACTCGCCTACGCCCGCGCCGGCATCATCACCCCCGAGATGGAGTTCATCGCCATCCGTGAGAATATGGGCCGGGTGGCACGGGCTACCAGCCCGTCCGGCGAGGCAACCTGCCTCGCCGATCTGTCGCGCGACATCGTCCGAAACGATCTGAACAAACAGCACGCCGGCTCCTCTCACATCTCAAATCTCAAATCCCAAATCGCGGATTTCGTCCCCTCCGTCTTCCGCCGCTTCCCCCAGCGCATCCCCGCCGAAATCACGCCCGAATTCGTCCGCCAGGAAGTCGCCGCGGGCCGCGCCATCATCCCGAACAACATCAATCACCCCGAGTCCGAGCCGATGATCATCGGTCGCAACTTCCTCGTGAAGATCAATGCCAACATCGGCAACAGCGCCGTCGCGTCCAGCATCGAGGAGGAAGTCGAAAAGATGCGCTGGGCCACCAAGTGGGGCGCGGATACCGTCATGGATCTCTCCACCGGCAAGAACATCCACGCCACGCGCGAATGGATTCTCCGCAACTCGCCCGTGCCCATCGGCACAGTGCCGATCTATCAGGCGCTCGAAAAAGTCGGCGGCAAAGCCGAGGACCTCACGTGGGAACTCTTCCGCGACACCCTCATCGAACAGGCCGAGCAAGGCGTGGATTACTTCACCATTCACGCCGGCGTGTTGCTGCGTTTCGTGCCGCTCACCGCGAATCGCATGACCGGCATCGTCTCGCGCGGCGGCAGCATCATGGCCAAATGGTGTCTCGCGCATCACCAGGAAAATTTCCTCTACACCCACTGGGACGACATCTGCGACATCATGGCCACCTACGACGTCGCGTTCAGCATCGGCGACGGCCTGCGCCCCGGCTCGATTGCCGACGCCAACGACGAAGCCCAGTTCGCCGAACTCAAGGTCCAGGGCGAACTCACCACGCGCGCGTGGGCGAAAGGCGTTCAAGTAATGAACGAAGGCCCGGGCCACGTGCCCATGCACATGATCGAAGAAAACATGGCCAAGCAACTCGAGTGGTGCGGCGAAGCGCCGTTCTACACGCTCGGACCGCTCACCACCGACATCGCTCCGGGATATGACCACATCACGAGCGCAATCGGTGCGGCAATGATTGGTTGGTATGGCTGCGCGATGCTCTGCTACGTGACCCCGAAAGAGCACTTGGGATTGCCCAACAAAAAGGATGTTAAGGACGGCGTGATTGCCTACAAAATTGCGGCGCACGCGGCGGACTTGGCGAAGGGACATCCGGGCGCTCAATACCGCGACAACGCGCTTTCAAAAGCTCGATTCGAGTTCAGATGGGAAGACCAGTTCAACCTGTCCCTTGACCCGGTAACGGCCAGAGAATTCCACGATGAAACGTTGCCGCAAGAAGGAGCGAAGACGGCTCACTTCTGTTCCATGTGCGGCCCGCACTTTTGCAGCATGAAGATAACGGAGGACGTGCGGAAATATGCGGCAGAGCAAGGCATCGCCGAACAGGACGCTCTGCAAAAAGGAATGGAAGAAAAGAGCAAAGAGTTTGTGAGTAAAGGTGCAGAGGTGTATACCAATGCGTAACAAAGAAAGTGGCTATGGCATCCAAACGCGCAATCCAAGCCCGCAAGCCGACGACGGTTCGATACACCATTCGCAAGCATCGTGTCTCCCGACTTAAGGAAGATAGTGTTCCGAATGGGGCGATGTCCCGCCCCCTGCAAGCCAGTTTGAATGGGTTGGATGGCTTGAATCAGCGCGAGCAACCAATCGCAGCCGCCGCTTCGGTTGCGCTTCATAACGCACTTCGTAGATACGGTGTTGAAGGCGAAGACGCTTTTCTGGTTTTGGCTTCGCGCTATCTCGACACGCAGAAGGCGTGTCGCCGTGACTTTTCGTTCTTTCCCGTGGAGCGGGGTTTTGCTGCCTTGAACATCGTTGCGCACGATAAGCAGGTTCTTTCGATTCTTGATGGCATTGTGGCTGGCGACCCGCAAGGCCGTGACTTGGCGACGTGGTATCAGTTCTTTTTTGGTCGCCGCTTTCGTGAAGGCTCAGGAAAGTTTTTCACGCCGCGAACCATCGCGGCGGCGATGGCCCGACTGCTTCCGGTCCAGCCGGGCGCGATTTTGCTCGACCCAACTTGTGGTGGCGGCACGTTTCTTTGTGAGGCATCGCGGCGTTGGGGAAGCACACCCTGCCGATTGGTCGGCAACGATGTTGACCGGATGCTTGTTGGATTAACGGAATTGGTTTTGGCGCTTTCCGCTCCGGCGCATCACGATTTGGAATTCTCGTGCTTCAACCTCTATGATGCTGATGCCGAGTTGCGGAATCTACGGGGTAAAGTTCACGGTATCTTGGCAAATCCACCGTTCTCGCTCCCGCTCGAAAGAGTTGCGAAGCCCGGTGAACTATTTGGACTCGGTTATCGCAACAGCGATGCGCTGTTCCTGGATGTATGCCTGGACTTGCTTGCTCCGGGCGGCAGCTTGGTTTGTTTGTTGCCACATTCGCTAATCGTCAATTCCGAGTTCGAGCAGTTGAGGCGTTCGGCGGAGCGACACTGGGAGCTTTGTGGCGTGGTCACGCTGCCAGAGGGCGTCTTTTATCTGACCGGAAACACCACTACTCGGGCGGACATTATCCAACTGCGAAAGAAAGCTGGCCGCCAACAGCAGGCTCACAAAGCGTTTTTTGCCAATGCACCAACCGTCGGCTTTCCCCTGAATTCGCGCACGACTTATTTTGGCGAAAACTCGCTGGACTTAATTGCAGGCGACCCGCGCGTCTTGGAGTGCATCAACGCAACCGCATGACTGCCTCATGAAAAAGAACGGAACATTTTTTCTGTCGGTCGTTGCCCCGGATGCTTTGCAAACTGGCGTTTGGAATCCTTATGCCTACCGTGAGGAAATGCAGAGCGAGACCCTGGAGCATTTTGCTTCGGTTCAAAAAGTTCAGGGTCGTTCGCCTCGCGTCGGCGGATTCAAGTATTTGCCAATCGAGTATCGCCACATACACCGGGGAACAATCCCGGTCTTTTCTCTTGAGCTTGCGACTGGAATCCAAGCGGAACGTGTTCCCGTTGTCGGAGAAAGCTGCCTGCTGTTTGGAACGATGCGCGCCTACTTGGGCAACGCGCTCGTGACACCCAAGGCATCTTGGCTGGGCGAGCCATCGCCGATGTTCTTCCCCGTGAAGTCGGAGTTTGTTCACGTCACTCCCAAAGACGGCTTGGTTTATTTTTGGTGGGCGTTTCTCCAGTCGCCGAAGTTTCTTCAGAGCCTGCCCATTGGTTCGGGCGGCACACGACCCCGTTTGGACCGCGAGCTTTTGCTTCGCACTCCCGTCGAAGTCCCGGTCAAGTCCGTGCGCGAGAAAATCCATCGCTGCTTGAATGCTTGCGCGGAACGCGCATGGCGCGACTACATGGAAGCCGAGGAGCTTCTGAACTCGACGATAAGGTAATTCATGGCTGACATCACACCCCTCGAACTGGAATCGCTGCGGAAGGTCTTTCAACCTCTCATCGGTCTCAAAATCAACTGGCTCTCCATCCCAAACCAAGCGCTGCCCGGCTTTGAGCCGAGTCAGATTGCCGTCATCGTCAACACGTTGCTCGACGCAATTCTTCCGCAGATTGAACACTTGGCAACCGACGATGAAAACGCCAAGCGTCTGCGAAGCATCGGCCTCAAAAAAGCACCGGGCATCATTGGTCAACGGGAAGGCTACCCAGACTACGTCCATACTTCAGGAAAGCGCGTCGAACTCAAGGGACTCTTCGTTGACAATGCAGACTTGGCCATGAAGCGACCGCCGACCGCTCGCGAGCCGAGCGCCCGGCTCAAGGAGAACGTAACGATGGACGTGATTCACCCGGAAAACGACGCACTCCTGCTGGCAGCGGCACAACTCAAAGAGGACGAAACCGGAGGTTGCTCTCCTTACATCATAGACATTGGCGTGTTTTCGATGGTCGAGTGTGTGCGTGCGCGAGATGCGAGTTTGAAAAAGCGAGGCGGACTTTGGTTTGATGGCGTTCCAAAAGTTGTAAAGAAATCTAGCGAGGGAAAATACGCTGCTGGCAAACGATTAACCGCAGCCGATTTTGAGAAGGATACCAACTTTGGAAAGTTGAAACGCATTCCCTACCAGCCGTTGCAGGATTTCATGCGCAAGCACGGAGCGATTTGAAATGATTCAGTGCAAGCTTAGATACGAACTCTGTGATGAGAAATATTTTCGTTTTTTGTGCTGGAGAAAGCAACGCGCGCTCAAATTTCCGGAAAACGATTCTTAACCCGGTTTCCGAGGGTTTTGTTTTCTCGAACACACCCCCAGAGAAGCACGCAGAGCTTCGCTCTTGGCGCGAGCAAGCCGGTGGATTCTTCGCGTGGGGCATCAGGACAAACCAACGGACGCTTACGATGTTGAAGACAATAGAACCGGGCGACTGCGTTCTCGGTTTTTTTGATTTCCATTACCGCGTCGTTTCACGTTTGATTGGAAAGTTGCAAAACGATCAACTTGCAGAAACTCTTTGGGGTAGGCCGAAGGGGGAGTGGACTTGGGAGAATATTATTTTCATTTCAAAACCTAGAGAAATCGCCATTCCAGCCTCCAGCCTCCAGCCGTATCTTTGTCGTTCCTACCGTAGTGCCATGCGGATTAGTTCTGACAGAAACAACAGCATTATCCGAGATTTTGGAAGCCTTGATTCATTTGTTACAAAGAGCTTTGGTGTTGTGTGAATAATTACTTGAGTTGAATTTGAAAAGTTTTGCCCAAGTTGAACCACGTTGCCGCCAGTTGCCGTTGCACATGATCGAGGACAACATGGCCAAGCATCGGCGTTCATCCGTGGTAGAAATTCTTTGCGCCTCCGCGTCTTTGCGTTGAAAGCAATCAGCGTTCATCAGCATTGATAGCGCCCACGACGTTGCTATCATCGAGGCAGAGCTTGTGACAACCGCCGCCATCCATCCGAACGACATTGCCGGTAAAGCGCCCACGCTTTCGCCGTATGCTCCGGCATCGCCGGACGACTTGGACAAGCAGCACGAGTAGGGGCAGTTCCTGACGCCCAATCCGGTCGCGGAGTTCACGGCGTCGCTGTTCGAGATTCCCCGGAGCGAAGTGCATCTGCTCGACGCCTGGGCTGGCGCGGGCGCGCTGTCTGCCGCGCTGGTCGGACGATTGTGCCGCGACCCGCATTTCCAAGAGGATTGTGCGCGGCGGCTTGCTTTTGACCTAAATTCAGCGTAGAAAATAGCCATGAGTGTGACCGGAAAAATCGTCAACGGCTTGGTCGTCCTGCCGCCGGGAACAAAGCTCCCGGAGGGCGCAGCGGTGAAGATTGAGACCATCGGCACGGATGATCCATTCCTCGCGGCGGTGGAACGGCTCGCCAAGCCGCGCCCGCATCTGCCGAAGGATTACGCCCTCAACCACGGCCACTATCTCCGTGGCGAGCCGAAGAAATGACGACCGTCTTTGCCGACACGTTTTACTTTCTGGCGCTGCTTGATTTCCGCGAAGATCGTCACTCGCAAGCCGCCGAATTTTCCCGCGATCCGCAACTCCACATTCTCACCACGGAATGGGTGCTGGCCGAATTTGGCGACGCTTATTGCCACCCGAATGACCGCGCCGATTTCGTGGCACTCTACCGTTCGCTCCTCAATCATCCCCGCGTCAAAATCATTCCTGCCGACACCCGTCTTTTTCAACGCGGCGTGGATTTCTTCGAGCAGCGACAGGACAAGGAGTGGTCGCTGACGGACTGCTTGTCTTTCGTGGTCATGCGCGATGAGGGGATTACCCAGGCCCTCACCGGCGACAAACATTTCGAGCAAGCGGGTTTCACCGCGCTGCTCAAATGATTCCTGCTTAAATTTCTGACAGGGCAATCAGCGGTTCAACCGGGATTTGATTGAGCGCAGAAGCGGATTCACCTTTAATCGCTTTGACCGAGTTTACCGAGAATTTTTACGCGAGTTGAATTTGAAACATTTTAACCCAGTTGAATTAAAGTGCGAGCCGCACCGGCCATTAAATCATCAGCGCGACGGCCTGCGCTCCGGCTCGATTGCCGATGCCAACGACCAGGCGCAATTCGGCGAACTCCAGATGCAGGGCGAACTCACCCAACGCGCGCGGGCCAAAGGCGTGCAAGTCATGAACGAAGGGTGCGAGCCGCACGGGCCAACGGGCCACGTGCCCATGCACATGATCGAGGAAAACATGGCCAAGCAGCTCGAGTGGTGCGGCGAAGCGCCGTTCTACACGCTCGGGCCGCTCACCACTGACATCGCGCCCGGCTACGACCACATCACCAGCGGCATCGGCGCGGCGATGAGCGGCCGGGATGTGCGACCTGCCGCACCGTAAAGTCATGAGAAAATTATCCCCCAAACAACGCGAAGAGTTGCTGGCGGTGTTGAAAGCCCGGTTTGACGCGAACAAGACCCGTCACCCTGGACTGATGTGGGCCAGGGTGCAGGCGCGGTTGGAGGCCAGGCCGGACAGGCTGTGGTCGCTCGCGGAAATGGAACGCACCGGCGGCGAACCGGACGTGGTGGCGCAGGACAAGCAGACCGGCGAGATCGTTTTCATGGATTGCGCGCCGGAAAGTCCGGCCGGCCGGCGCAGCGTGTGTTACGACCGCGAAGGCTGGTTGTCGCGGAAGGAGGCCCGCCCGAAAACCACGGCGATGGACATGGCGACGGAGATGGGCATCGCGCTGTTGACGGAGGAGGAATACCTCGCGCTGCAAAAGCTGGGCGACTTCGACACGAAGACATCGTCCTGGATCGCCACCCCGGCCGATTTTCGCGAGCAGGGCGGCGCGCTCTGGGGCGGCCGGAGTTACGGCCGCGTCTTCATCGGTTGCAACGGCGCGCAGTCGTATTACGCAGCGCGGGGATTTCGCGGCGTGCTGAGGGTCTAATTCGTGGTTTATGAAAACCTTTCAAGGCTATCAACTCATCACGCCAGACGATCTGCACTGGCGTCCGTCGAATCTCATGAAGATCCCAAACGCGGATTTTCTGGAGCGCACAGGGAGTGAGAATCTCAGCGCGCGCCTTTGGCGGTTGCCGCCCAAGAGCGCGAACACGCTGCACAAGCACATCCGGCAGGAGGAATTTTATTTCGTGCTGGAAGGCACGGGGCGACTGCGCGTGGGCGACGAGACGTTGACCGTGCCGCGATACGGCGGCGTGCTGGTCGGGCCGGATCAGATTCGGCAGGTGTTCAATGACACGGACGCCGAGGTGCTCTGGCTGATTATCGGCGCGCCGGAGGAACTGGAATTTCTGCAAGGCTCGAAATCCACCGGCGTGGATCTCAAACTCATCTACCCGACCGACCCGAAGCAGTTGCCCAAGGAACTCGCTGGCGTGGAATGGCCACCGAAAGGTTGATGCATAGTGGCCTGCTTGCGGCCAGCCTGGAAGGGTTTTCCGCTGTGGGCATGGCGAAACCAAATGGAACGCTCATTCCCAGACTTTTCTCAGCCCGTCCGATCAACTCAACGGTCTCGGTCTGCCGCCAGGCGCGCTTCAGATGATGTTCAAATTGATTGACCTGGACCAACAACGGTCGAAGGCGTGAGACCAGTAGTGAGAAAGAGAAGGGCCATGGGAGCTGAGTGGTGCGCGAAGAGCCGTTCGTTCGTGATTGATAGGAGTTTCACCCCTTCAGGTTGCTTGCGACGGCTGCTGCCCGCCATCGGAAGCCCTTTCAGACTTCTCCGGTGTGAGGCAGTTGCGACGCCGGCTCGGCATTGTTGCCGGGTACGCTCCAGATGATCTGGTTGCCGATGTCTATGACACCGTTGTCAGCGTGACCCGGTGACGTTGCGCCAGTTGCTCGCACTCTGCCTGGTCCAACAACAAAGTTTTGCCGGATTCCACCGCCAGCACGGTGATGCACGCGGCGGCGCAGGTTTCAAGGGTCTGCGGTCCCAAGCAGGGGATGTCGAAGCGCATGTCGTGTCCGGTTTTGGCGACCTTGACGGCGATCGCACCGCCGTCTTTGCCTGCCAGTTGTCCGCCGCGTGAGAGACAAGCATCTGTGCCTTCGAATCCTTCCACGGCCAGCACGGTGCCGTCTTTCACGACAATGGTCTGGCCGATTTCGAGCCGCGAGACTTCTTTCGCGATGCGGAAGCCGAATTCAACGTCGGCCTGTTGAGCGGCAGACAACTTGGGGCCGAGGCGAAAGCCATCTCCGGGCATCAGCGGCTTGAGCCAGGGGGTGGCTTCGATCAGTTCCACCCCGTCCCTCTTAAGTTCGTCGGCAATGGCGCCAAAGATGGTGTGGGCATTTTTCTCCTTGAGCCGGAACAGGAGTCCCATCGCGCGGAGGTCGGGCCGGATTTCGTAGAGGTTTTTGGGAGCGATTTGTCCGGCCATGACGCACTGGCGGACTCCTCGATCGGTGAACGCGGCAATCATGCGGGAGAGCTGGCCCACCTTGAGCCACACGATGTCATCCACCAGCGACGCCAGCGCCGGATCGGTTTCTCCCTCAAAGGCGACGGCGACCAGGCGTTTCACGCCCAGGCGACGGGCTTGGCGGGCGAATTCGAGCGGCAACGAACGGTTGCCGGCAATCAGGCCGAGTGAATCGAGGGCGGTGTTCATGCGCGGTCTTCCCGGGTCGGATAGTAGCCGGAGTCGAATCTCGGATGCCAGCGCGCAATGCGGGAGGGTCCGCCAGCCGCAGCCGCAGGGATCATCGTGCGTGGATTGCGGTGATTCACAACTTGGCGTGGCTGTCTTTGTTTGTGGCATTGTTGCCTCGCTCAGAGACACGAGAGCAACCGGGATTGAGCCACGACACAGCGGGAGTGACAGCGGGATTTGGTTGGCGCGCATTTTGGCGAGCGGCCCTTAAGTGGTCTGCATGGTGCTATTACAGAGGGGCATAACACCGGTTTGACCAACCGGTCCCGAAACGACTTGTCGCCGACGAGGCAGTGTGGTCGGCGAAACATCATGACAAGCACCGAACAACTGATCGTGCCGCTGGGGGGCACCGCCCGCATCAAGGCGGAGGCGCGGAGCGCTGGGGCGACGGAGCCACGCGCCACGCCCTCTTCGGCCTGGCTTTTCTTGCTCGCCATCGCGCTGGCCGGGGCCGGCGCATTATGGATTCATTCCCGCACGCTGGACCTGGTCAGCGTGGTCGCCGCCGCGGGCGCGGTTTTTCTCCTCGCCCTGGCGGCGGGGTTTTTGCACCGGCAGGAGCGTCGCAAATGGACCGAGCGGTTTTCGGCGCACCTGACCGAATGGGGAGCGCTGGAGGCACGGTTGCGCGTGCAATTGTCCGAGCAAATCCGCCGCGAGCAGGAAGTGTGGGCGGAACATGGCAAACTCACCGAACAGGTGGCGGCGTTGACGCAGGCCAATGCGTCCTTGAACGAGGAGTTGAACCGGCGCAAACAGGCGGAACGGGCCCTCTCGATGCAGCGTCAGGACCTGGTGCGGTCCAACGACGTGCTCGGCATGCATGTTCAGGCGCGCACCCAGGAGATGGAAAAGATGCAACGCCGCTACGAGTTGATCCTCAACTCGGCGGGCGAAGGCATCTGCGGTGTGGACGCCAACGGCCGGGTGGCGTTCGTAAACCCGGTGGCGGCGCGCATCCTGGGCGGGACCATTGAGAGTCTCGTGGGCAGCCCACTCACAGATTTGTTTCCCGGCCTGAAATCGGGCGACACCACGGGGGCGGAGGAGACCAGCCACGGAAAGCCTTCTCAGATTCTCGTCCACCGCCCCGACGGGTCGCACTTTGTGGTGGAGTATTTCCGGTCGGCGTTGCGCGAAGGCTCTCAGAAAGTCGGCGAAGTGCTGGTGTTCACCGACATCACCGAGCGTAAGAAGACCGAGGAAGCGCTGGCGCACCGGACGATCGAGTTGACGCGGTCCAACGCCGAACTGGAACAGTTCGCGTTCGTGGCTTCGCACGACTTGCAGGAACCGCTGCGCAAAATCCAGGCGTTCGGCGACCGGCTCAAGGTCAAGTGTGACCTGGCGAGCCTGGGGGACGGGCGCGAATATTTGGAGCGCATGCAAAGCGCGGCGGCGCGGATGCGCCGGCTCATTGACGACTTGTTGACCTTCTCGCGCGTCATCAGCCGCACCGAACCGTTCGCGCCGGTGGACTTGAACAAGGTGGTCCGGGAGGTCTTGAGCGATCTCGAAGTGCGCATCGAGAAGACCGGAGCGACGATGCAGGTCGGGGAGTTGCCCACGATTGAGGCCGACCCGCTGCACATGCGCCAGTTGTTGCAGAATCTCATTGGCAACGCGCTCAAGTTTCATGAGCCGGGGGCCAAACCGGTGGTGCAGATCACCGGCAAGATTGTCACCGGGGCGGCCAGCACCTCAGAAACGGCCCTTCTACAGCGGCGCGCGATGCGCGAGAAAAGCGCCGACGACCAATTCTGCGTATTGACGGTGCAGGACAACGGAATTGGGTTCGACGAAAAGTATCTGGACCGGATTTTTGCCGTGTTCCAGCGCCTGCACGGGCGGCAGGAGTATGAAGGCACAGGCATTGGTCTGGCCGTCTGCCGTCGTATCGTGGACCGCCATGGCGGCACCATCACGGCCGAAAGCAAGTCCGGCCAGGGCGCGAAATTCATTGTGACTCTGCCGGTGCAGCACCAACACCCCGGCAAGCCCTCCCCTCCGGCATGAACTCCCACTCCCCCCGCCTGATTTTGATGGCCGAAGATGACGCGGACGACCGCCTGCTGGTCAAGGACGCCCTTTCGGAATGTGGACTGGGGAACGAGCTGCGATTCGTCGAGGATGGGGAGGACCTGATGGATTACCTGCTCCAGCGGGGCAAACACACCGGATCGGACACCGCGCCTCGTCCGGGGCTGATTCTGCTGGACTTGAACATGCCTCGCAAAGACGGCCGCGAGGTGTTGCGCGAAATCCGTGCCCATCCGGACCTGCGCCGCATTCCCGTCATTGCGTTCACCACCTCGAAAGCCGACACCGACATCGGCGCCCTTTACGATCTGGGTGCCAATTCGTTCATCTGCAAACCCGTGGCGTTCGACGCGCTGGTGAATGTCATGAAAACCCTGAGCCGCTATTGGTTTGGCATCGTGGAACTGCCCGGCGCCCAGTTGAAGGGAATATGATCGAACTCGAAACCATCCGGGTGCTGCTGGTGGAGGATGACGAGGACGATTGTTTTCTCGTCAAAGAGTTGCTGCGGGAGATCCAGGGCCGCGAATACGGGATGGACTGGGCTCGGAATTATGACGAGGGCCTGTCACTCATGTCCGGCAACAAACACGATGTGTGCCTGGTGGATTACCGGTTGGGGGCGCAGAACGGCGTGGACTTGCTGAAGGCGGCCCAGGCCATGGGCTGCGCGGCACCGGTCATCATTCTTACCGGCATGGGCCAGGCCGAGGTGGACCTGGCGGCCATGAAGGCGGGCGCCTCCGATTACCTGATCAAAGGGCGGATTGACTCGAACCAGTTGGAGCGTTCGATTCGTTATGCGGTCGAGCGCAACCGCGCGGCGGCCCGCGCGGCGTTCGAGCACGCGCGGTTGGCGGCGTTTGGTTCCCAGATCGGTCTGGCGCTCATGCAACGGGCCGCCCTCCCGGAGATTCTAGGTCGTTGCGCCCGGGCGATGGTGCAGTATCTCAACGCCGCCCTGGCGCAGGTCTGGATTTATGACGCCGCCCAGAAAGTGCTCGAGCCGCGAGCCTCCGCCGGACCGGTGTTTGACAAGGTCAAGTCGCCCCCCAACCTGCCCGTTCCCCTGGTGAATCTCGAGGACCTGGCCGCCGGCCGGCCGGTGTTGGTCCGGTCCTTTGCCGACGGCCCCCAACTCAGCACCCAGACTTGGGCGTGCCAGCAGCAACTGACGGCCTTCGCCGCGCTGCCGTTGTTGCTGGAGGACCGTTTGGTGGGCATGCTCTCGCTGTATTCGCGCGAGCCGCTCACGGAAACCGTGCTCCAGGAGATGAACTCCGTGGCCAACGGCATCGCGCTTTGCATCCAGCGCAAACAGGCGGAAGAGGCGCTGGACGCCAGCGAAGGCCGCTACCGCTCGGTCGTGGCCAACATCAAGGAAGTCATCTTCCAGATGAACGAGTTCGGCTATTGGACCTTCCTCAATCCGGCCTGGGCAACGATCACCGGGTTTGCCATCAAGGACGCGCTGGGGACGTTTTATCTGGATTACCTGCACCACGATGACCGGGAGCAGGGGCGGTACATCTTCCTGCAGTTGATCAGCCGCAAGATTGATTTTTGCCGCTACGAGACCCGGCTGTTGACCAAGGATGGCAAGGTCCGCTGGGTGGAACTTTACATGCAGTTGACCCTGGACAACGACGGCACGGTGCTCGGAGCTTCCGGCAGCATCAATGACATCACCGAGCGCCGCGAAGCCGAGGAGCAGGCGCAGAAACTGGCGGCGTTCCCGCGCGTGAATCCGAACCCGGTGCTGGAGTTCAGCGCCGACGGCGCGCTGAGTTACGCCAACGGCGCCGCGCTCGAACTCGCCCGCTCGCTGGGCAAGGAACAGATCTTGGACATCCTGCCGGCGGACGTGACCGCGATTGTGCGGACATGCCTGGCGGAAGGAAGCAAACGCCTTCGCGAAGAAGTCTGCCTCAACGGGCACACGCTTACGTGGTCCTTCTTCCCGGTGTCCGCGGGGCGCGTGGTTCATTGCTACGGCGCGGACATCACCGAAATGCTCAACCTGGAGGCCCAGTTCCGGCACGCGCAAAAACTCGAATCGGTGGGCCAGATGGCGGCGGGCATTGCGCATGATTTCAACAACATCCTCACCGTCATCCAGGGTTATGCCGATTGCCTCCAGTCGCAGTACGCGGACGACAAGTCGCTGGCCAAGCCGCTGAAGCGCATTTCCGAGGCCTCGCGGCGCGCGGCGGCGTTGACCCGTCAACTGCTCATGTTCAGCCGCAAGCAGGCCATTCAGGCGCGTCCACTGGACCTCAACTGCGTGCTGCAGAACCTGTCGAACATGCTGACGCGGCTCCTGGGTGAGGACATCGTGATGGAAAACCACTACGCCAGCGGCTTGCCGCAGATTCAAGCAGACACCGGCATGTTGGAGCAGGTGGTCATGAATCTGGCCGTCAACGCGCGGGACGCGATGCCATCGGGGGGCAAGCTGGTTGTCACCACCGAAATGGTGAAACTGGATGAGGACTATGCCCATCATCGGGCGGAGGCCCGGCCCGGACGGTTCGTTTGCCTCTCGGTGCAGGACACGGGTTGCGGCATGGATGAAAAGACGCTCGGGCGCATCTTTGAGCCATTCTTCTCCACCAAGGAAGTCGGTCGCGGGACCGGGCTGGGTTTGTCCACGGTGTACGGGATTGTAAAGCAACATCAAGGCTGGGTGGAGGTCGCCAGCTCGGTTGGTGTGGGTACGACCTTCAAGGTGTTCTTCCCCGCCGCCGGCGCCGCTCAAGAGCCTGCGATTGAAGAAAAGGACAACCGACCGGTTCGTGGCGGCCCGGAAACCATTCTTCACGTCGAAGACGAGCCGGCGCTGCGTCAACTGGTTCGCGACATCCTCAGCCAGTATCAATACCGGATCCTCGAGGCTTCCTCGGGCGTGGAGGCGCTCAAAGTCTGGGATGAACAAGACGGGCGGGTGGACCTGTTGCTGACCGACATGGTGATGCCCGAGGGCTTGACCGGGCGCGAACTCGCCCAGCAGCTTCGCAAACGCAAGCCGGACCTGCGCGTCATTTACACCAGTGGTTATTCGCTCAAGACCTTCGGCAACGAACACAGCGAGAACGACACTGTCTGGCTGGAGAAGCCCTACCAACCTTCTCAACTGGCCCGCACCGTCCGCGAGTGCCTCGATGCTCCGCCAGCCGGCCACCGCAACAGTGCCGCAGCTCCCGAGCAACTCATCGTCGCTGAGGTTCCACCGGTCACAAGTGCTCGTGACGAACCAGTCGAAGCGGCGGTTTGACGCGCTCCCTTCCGCTTGCGGCCAGCACGCCCGGCCGGCTTCAACACCCGCAGTGATGCATCTCCTTTCTCAAGGCCTCGCTCTGCCGAAGCCGAACACCGGCGGGTGGGACTGCTCCGTCAGATGGCGCCCCGCTCGACATTCCCCGTCACTTTTTCTACCGTGTCGCCGTGAAACTGCTCTTCATCGGCGACATCGTGGGTGAACCCGGACGCAAGGCGGTCAGTCAGCTCGTGCCGAAACTGCGGGAACAACACCGGCTCGACTATGTCATCGCCAACGGCGAAAACTCGGCGGGCGGTTCGGGCATCACACCGAAAACCGCCCGGGAGATTTTCGCCGCCGGCGTGGATGTCATCACGAGTGGCGACCATCTCTGGGATCAGAAGGAAGTCGTGGAACTGCTGCAAAACGAACCGCGGTTTCTGCGCCCGCTGAACTATCCGCCCGGCACCGCGGGACAGGGCAGCGCGGTTTTTGAAGTCCAGCCTCACCCGACTCTTGGCGTCCTCAACGCGCAGGGTCGTACTTTCATGCCGTTGCTGGAAAACCCGTTTCTGCTCGTGCCGCCGGCGGTGGAGCGCCTGCGTCAGCAGACGAAGTTCATTTTCGTGGATTTTCACGCCGAGGCGACTTCGGAAAAGATCGCCTTCGCGAGAATGTTGGACGGGCGGGTGAGCGCGGTGGTGGGGACGCACACCCACGTGCAAACCGCGGACGAACAGATTTTTCCCGGCGGCACCGCTTACTTGAGCGATGCCGGCTTCACCGGCGCGCACGAAAGTGTCCTGGGCCGGGAGATCGAGCCGATCATCAAACGCTTCGTGACCAACCTCCCGCAGCGATTCGAGGTGGCCCGTCAGCGCGTGTTCATGCAGGGCGCGATCCTCGAGTTGGACGACGCCAGCGGTCGGGCCATCGGCATCCGGCGAATCTCTGAACCGCTGGGCTAGCCGGCTTCAAGCTCTACCGATGGTCGTCTTTCTGAACGGACAATTCCTGCCCCGCGAAGAGGCGCGCATCTCGCCCGACGACCGTGGCTTTCTGTTCGGCGATGGCGTTTATGAAGTGGTCCGGTCGTTCAGCGGGATCCTGTTTCGTGCCGCAGCGCATTGGGAGCGATTAAACAAAAGCCTGGCGGCCATCGGAATGGAAAGTCCGCCGCACCGACAGGTTCAGGACATTGCCGAAGCACTCTTGGAGAAAAACGGGCTGCGCGGGGGTGAAGCGACTGTTTACGTGCAAGTCAGCCGCGGTGTCGCACCCCGCCGACATTCCTATCCGCGCCCCGCCGTTCCGCCAACGGTCTATGCCTTCGCCGCACCCTTCGCCATCCCACGGGAAGAATGGAAAGCCGGCATCCGTGTCATCAAGGTTCCCGATCTGCGCTGGGGGCGCTGCGACATCAAGGCGACGTCGCTGCTGCCCAACGTGATGGCCAGCGAACAGGCGCGGGGCGCCGGCGCGCACGAAGCCATATTCGTTCGCGACGGAGTCGTCACCGAAGGCTCGCACTCGAACTTTGCGGGAGTCCGCGACGGCACGCTCCTCACCCATCCGGCCGACGAGCACATCCTCAACGGCATCACCCGTCTGGTGGTGCTCGAACTATCTAATCGCTTGAGCATCCCGGTCCGGGAAACCGCCGTGAGCGAATCCGATCTGCCCGAACTGGACGAAGCCATGCTGCTTGGCACCACCAACGACGTCATGCCCGTGGTGCGCATCAACGACTGGACGATCGGCCGCGGCCAACCGGGGCCAGTAACACGACGCCTGCAACAAGCGTTCCGCGAGTTGGTCATGCAGTAGGGCCGGCCAGGAGAACGGTTGTGCCCGGTCAGATCGGCATCGCGGGCAACGCTCATTCTCGAGTTGACCTTGGTCAATTCAAACAGAGCGCCGGACCGGCAGCCTCAAACCTTGGCGAAAGATGAACTCACTGGATGTTGAAAGTTCCAAACGGCCGGCAATCTCCACGCTGGATGACTTTTGCTTCGGCGTCGCGCCAAGGCCGGTCGCCTGCGGACGCGGCCTGGTGTTTGGTAGTGGCACGGTGATTCCCGAAATCAACTTCACGCTGCCGCCGATGGACATCAACGAGGACACCTGGCCCGAGGTGCGCCGGCAATACGAGGAGATGATCAACGGCGTCTGCCGTCGCGCGGTCGAACTGGAAGTACCCGGGTTGCTGGTGGAATTCGAGACCCTGCCGCCCATGACCGTGCGGCCGGAGTGGGGCGCCGAGATCACGGACATTCTGGCTGGCGCTTTGCGTCAGTATCACGAGAAGCATGGACTCAAGGCCGCCCTGCGCCTCACGCCGAATGACAATCGTGATCATGAACGCCCGGCGCTCATGCGGCGCGGACCGTATTGGGAGGGCATGGTGCGGTTGTTCGAGTCGGCGGCGGGCGCGGGCGCGGACCTGCTGGCCATAGAATCCACGGGCGGCAAGGAAGTGAACGATGCCGCGTTGATGAACGCGGACTTGCGCGGAGTGGTTTTTGCCCTGGGCGTGCTGGGCGCGCGGGACATGGAGTTTCTCTGGGGCAAACTGGTGACCTTATGCCGCCAAAACAACATCGTGCCTGCAGGCGACACAGCCTGCGGCTTTGCCAACACGGCGATGGTGCTGGCCGAGCAGAAGATGATCCCGCGCCTGTTTGCCGCGGTGGTTCGCGTGGCCACCGTGCCGCGAAGTCTGGTCGCCTACGAGATGGGCGCGGTGGGTCCAAGCAAGGACTGCGCTTATGAAGGGCCGTACATGAAAGCCATTGCGGGCGTGCCCATTTCGATGGAGGGCCGGTCGGCGGCGTGCGCCCACCTGAGTCCGGTGGGTAACATTGCGCAAGCCGTGTGCGACTGTTGGTCGAACGAGTCGGTGCAAAACGTGCGGCTGCTCAGCGGGCCGGCGCCGACCGTAAGTCTGGAACAACTGGCTTACGATTGCCGTTTGATGAACACCGCGCTCTCGAAAGGGCGGAATGAGGCGAATCGGTTGCGTGACTGGCTGGTGGAATCCGACGCGGCGCTCGATCCGCAGGCATTCGTGTTGCGCCCGGACGTGGTGCTGCGGCTTTCGCAACAGATTATCGCGGAGAAGACTCCTTATCTGCGGACGCGCCGCGCGGTGCTGGTGGTGCTGGATGAACTTCGGCGGGCGCATCAGGCTGGTGACGTGAAAATCGCCGCGCGCGAAGTCCGCTGGCTCGACCTGCTCCAGCGCCAGGCGGATGCCTTGCCGGAGAGCGAGGCTGCGTTCATCGGGGAGATGTTGGCGACAATTGAGCCAGGTGTGTTCCTGCCGGAGGAGTACGGGTTGCAGGTGGGAAAGTGAGGAAGTGGGCGGGTGGAAACCTCAGTGGCCCAACGCGGCGGTCTCCCCAGTCAAAGCAAGATCGCTCCACGAAGCGAGCCTTCTCCCTCACCCTTTTATCCCTCTCCCGCTGGGAGAGGGAAACTGCGGGCATGGTTCGCCGAGGGCTTTGCTGGCATTGTCTGGAGCCGTGTCGTTGATTCAGGCCGGAAACTGGTACGGCTTTCGATAGTCGTAACGCAGCAGCTTGTTGGCGGCACTGTGGTTGGTGATCTTCTCCGCTTGCGCGTCCCACTCCAGCAATGAACGGGTCTTAAGGGCGATATTGGCCAGCAGCGTGGCCGAGGTGCTGCGGTGGCCGGTCTCAATGTCGCAATGACATTCAGCGCGGCTCTTGACGCAGTCCAGGAAGTTGCGCGCGTGCGGAGCGGTGTCGCTGCTGGAACGTCCGGCGACTTTCTTCGGCTCGATCATCCGTTGCGTAATCCGATACAGCTTCTCCCGTTCCCGCTCCACGGGGCTGCGCGCCGGGAACGGGTGTTGTTTGATTTCATCGGGCACGATTTCATAACCGTTCCCAAAGAGGTAGAGCGTGCCTTTCGTGCCGCGCAGTTCGACTTCGCAGCCTGGGAGACTCCAAGGCGCGGCGGTGGCGTTGAACTGGGAAAAAGTCACCAGCGTGCCGCCGGGGTATTGCCAGACGGCCTCGAGTGTGTCGGGAATCTCGCGGTTGTCCTCCATGCCGGCGAACTTGCCCCCCAGAGCGGCCACTGCCTGCGGCGCGGTTTGTCCGAGCGCCCATTGGATGAAATCGAGATAATGCACGCCAAAGTTGGTCACCTGACCGCCGGAGTAATCGTAAAACCAGCGGAAGCGATAGAACGTGCGGTTCTGGTTGTACGGCACTTTCGGCGCGGGGCCGAGCCAGCTTTCCCAATCCACACCCGGTGGCGGGTTTCCATCTGGTGGATGGTCAATGCCCCTCGGCCACTCGTTTTGGATGTGGAATGCCCGCGCGGCGGTGATTTTGCCCAGTGCGCCGCCCCGGACCAATTCCACCGCCTCCCGACACAGCGGGACGGAGCGGCGATGGATGCCCACCTGGCACACCCGCTTGTGCCGCTTCACGGCTTCAACCATTGCCCGACCCTCCGCGACACAGAGCGACAGTGGTTTCTCGACATAGACATCCTTGCCGGCCTCGCAGGCGTGGATCGTCTGCAACGCGTGCCAGTGATCAGGCGTGTTGATCACGACCGCGTCCAGGTCCTTCAATTCCAACAACCGGCGATAATCCGTGAAGCGCTTTGGATTCGAGCCGATCTTCTTGCCGGCGAAATCGAGATAGGGTTGATAAATGTCGCAAAGGGCAACGACTTCGGCGTCGGGTTGCTTGAGAAATGCGTCGAGCACCTGGTCCCCGCGGTTGCCCAGCCCGATGAAACCGAGGCGGATGCGGTCATTGGCGCCCAGCACGCGGAACTGTGAGAGCGCCGCGGTGGTGGTGGCGGCGGCGATGGTTTTCGTGAACGCACGGCGGGTGATCGGTTTCATGGTGTGGTCGCGATGTTGGGTGTTGTTGCTCCGAGTGGAGTAATTCAGTTCACGGCGAATGTCGAATCGAACTTGCTGGAAACCATCCGCCGCATGGAACGCTCGACTCACCTGCGTATTTGGTTGAGTGAAATTCGAGCCCCGAAATTCGAATCCCGAAAGACTTCCGAAATCCGAAACCCGAGCGGCTCGCCTGTCCGACCGTGCCCTTGCCGTTTGGATTTCGGACTTCGGGCCTCTCTCGGATTTCGGTCTTCGGATTTCAGACTTCGACCACAACCAGCGGAGTGCGTTCGACGTTAAAGCAGTCGTGGGTCGTCGCGAACCTAACCGCGAGCCGATTCGGTCGTGGGTCTGCGAACTTCGCTCATCAATTCGTCCACACTTCGCCGGGGCGTGCGCGGCGGCGATTCCGCCGGCCAGCCCACCGGCAGAATCGCCACAGGTCGAAGTCCCGTCCGCAATCCCAACAGCCCGACAACTTTTTTTTCATCAAAAGCTCCGATCCAACAGGTTGCCAGGCCGAGCGCGGTGGCGGCGAGTTGGGCGTAGGCCGTGGCGATGGTGGCATCTTGGACGCAAAAGAGCCGCCGGCCAGCTTCGCCGTATTTCGCCCCGGAACGCTCGGTGTCGGCGCAGAAAACCAGCACGATGGGAGCTTGCGCGATGAAATCCTGGTTGTAGGTCGCCTTGACCAGTTCGCGAATCAAAGGCTGCTCGCGGATCAGAATGATTTGGTAAGCCTGCAAATTGCCGGCGGAAGGAGACTGGTTTGCCGCGGAGAGAATCGCGTTCAGTTGGTCCGCCTCAATCCCTCTGCTTTGATACGCGCGCACCGATTGGCGGGCGCGAATGACTTCAAAAAGTTCCATAGCGAGAGGGAGTTTGCGAACCGGTGAGGTACGGGATGTTGATTCAGGTCAAGTCCGCGGGCGTTTGCGTTCTCCAGATTGGACGGATGACGGGTTTGCCCGTGCAGGCGCGATTCACGCCATGAAACTATCCCTGCTCGATCAGGTCATCGTCGTGCTCTACCTTGCGCTCATCATGGGCATCGGCTTCGCGATGAAGCGACGGGCGGCGCGCGGGATGACCGCGTATTTTCTCGGCGGCCGGCAACTGCCATGGTGGGCGCTGGCCATGAGCGGGTCGTCGTCCTACTTCGACATCACGGGCACGATGTGGATTGTGTCCTTGTTCATTCTGCTCGGACTGAAGGGCATGTGGGTTCATTGGTTGTGGGGGTTTCCGCTCACGGCATTTTATCTGGCCTACATGGGGAAATGGATTCGCCGCAGCGGGGTGCTCACCGGCGCGGAGTGGATGTACACACGGTTCGGAAACAATCGCTCCGGCGACCTGGCGCGGCTGGCTTACACGATCTTCGCCATCCTCACCATCGCGGCGTTGCTGGGCTATGGCGCGATCGGCATGGGGAAATTCGGAGCGGTGTTCCTGCCG
Source organism: Verrucomicrobiia bacterium (assembly GCA_011525685.1). Lineage (GTDB taxonomy): Bacteria > Verrucomicrobiota > Verrucomicrobiia > Limisphaerales > JADLHS01 > WYBW01. The sequence goes on along the minus strand of WYBW01000025.1, from coordinate 26,182 downwards.
TTCGAGCCGTTCACGTGCGCGGTGCTGATTCTCGCCTTCACCGGGCTCTACGTCGTGGTGGGCGGATTTCACGGAATTGTGCGCGTCGAGATCGTGCAGACCATCGTGCTCAGCGCGGGAGCGATCACCTTCGCGGTCATCGGCTGGCAACATTTCGATGCCGCCACGTTCGCGGCCAAAGTGCCGGGCGGCTGGCATTCCATCGCGCCGGCCATGCGACCGCCCGAGCTTCAAGGAGTGCAATCGGGCGGAACGGACTTTTCCCTGTTCGGCGCCCTTGTGGCCGTCTGGCTGGCAAAGGGATTCCTCCTCTGCCTGAGCGGGCCGGAACAACTTTACGACTTCCAACGCTTCCTCGCCGCCCGCGATGCGCGTGACGCGTGCAAGCTCGGCGCGTTGTGGGGCGCGATTCACACGGTCCGCTGGCCGTTCGCGATGGCGATTGCCGTGATGGCAATCATGGGCATCGGCGACCCGGCGCTCGACAAACTGCTCAAGGAAGACCCGGAACGGGCGCTGCCGCTGATCATCAGCACGCAACTGCCGCACGGTCTGGTGGGGTTCATGTTGGCGGCCTTGTTGTCGGGCTTTCTCGCCACATTCAGTTCCACGGTCAATGGGGGCGCGGCTTACTTGGTGAAAGACATCTACCAACGTTACGTGGACCCGAACGCGAGCCAGCGTCGGCTGGTCTATGCAAGTTACCTGGCGTCGGCGCTGCTGATTGTGACGGGTGTGGTGATTGCGAGGTTTGGCACTTCGATCAACACGGCGTTCATGTGGATTTTCGGCACACTGGCGGCGGGGATTCTGCCGCCGAACGTGCTGCGCTGGTATTGGTGGCGTTTGAACGGCTGGGGCTACGCCTCGGGCATTTTCGGGGGTATGGCGCTGTCGCTGGCGCAGGTGATTGGCGAACAGTTTGTCTGGCACGCGCCGCTGCCGCTCTACGTCGGCTTCCCGGTCATCGCGCTGGCTTCAACAGTGATTTGTATCGTGGTGGCGTTGCTCACGAAGCCGACCGATCAACCGACGCTCGCCCGGTTTTATGAAACCGTTCAACCGGCCGGTGCGTGGGGCGAAGTAAAACGAATTGTCCAGGCGGCGAACCCCGCGTTTCGCCGCGAAGCGCCGTTTTCCCGCGATGCGTTCAATACGCTCCTGGCGCTGGCCGCCATCTGCGCGCTGTATGTCGGGGCACTTTACCTGATCCTGCACCGCTACCGCGTGGCGGCAGCGTGCTTGGTCGTCACTCTGGCGATGTGTGTCGTGCTGTTCTTCACCTGGTATCGAAACCTGCCGGCACCGGAGAGAGCGCAAGCGCAGGAAGAGGTCCCACCTTGATCGGGCGGCTGAACACGCACGGCAAGGTTGCGCTCTTGCGCAGGACAGGCGTCGCGCCTGTCTCCAATTTCTTGCACATGTCTTTTTCCGCCCAAGCGGTGGATTTGAAGTTTGAGACAGGCGCGACGCCTGTCCTACGTCGAATCTGCTTGAGCCTGCGTCCCGGAAGCACAAGCTTCGTGCCATGACGATTCTCAGGGTGTTTCTTCCGATCTTGGGCCTGACGCTGGCATCGTTCGGCGCTAACTGCGCGGACAATCCGCCTCGGCAAGGCGATTTCAACGTGCTAGTGTTTTCTCGCACGCTCATGTTCCGACACGCTTCGATCACCATCGGCATCGCGGCGATCAAGCACCTTGGCGTGGAAAACGGTTTTCGTGTGGACGCGACCGAAGACGCGAACTGGTTTACACCGACAAAGCTCGCCAGATACCAGGCCGTCGTTTTCCTGAGCACCTCGGGCGATATCCTGAACGAGGAACAGCAGGGGGCTTTTCGCCAATACATCGAAGGCGGCGGCGGTCTGGCGGGAGTCCATGCCGCGATTTACGGGGACGTGGCCACCGAGGGGAACTGGCCGTGGTATGGCGAGGCGCTGTGCGCCGCGTTCACGAACCATTCAGCCATTGTGCCGGCGGTGATTGATGTCGAAGATGCGAATCATCCTTCGACCGCGCCGCTGCCCAGGCGATGGTCGCGCACGGATGAGTGGTATAACTTCATCAGCAGTCCTCGTGGCCAGGTGCGCGTGCTGGCAACGCTCGACGAGACGACTTACAAAGGAGGCACAATGGGGGCTGATCATCCGATTGCCTGGTGCAAGCAGGTCGGCAAGGGCCGAGTCTGGTACACGGCTCTGGGGCACACCGAAGAAAGCTTCAGTGAACCGTTGTTTCTGCAACACCTGCTCGGAGGCATTCAGTTCGCCGCGGGCGTTAAGGCCCGGATTGAAGCCCGCTAAACGACCTCGCGATACACATCGGGGTGCGGTCGCGAAATCACGACGGCGTTTACCAACACACCCGCGTCGGCAATCACTCTGCGACCGGCGCCCACGGCAGCCTGGACGGAGGCCACGTCACCGGTCATCGTGCAAAACGCCTTTCCGCCCAGCGCCATCGCCAGGCGAATTTCGAGAAGTTGAACCGCTGCCGTTTTGGCGGCGGCATCGGACGCCTGAATCAGAGTCGCGACATTGAACGATTCGAGGATGCCCAGCGCACCGTCCGGTTGAACCGGCTGTGTGCGGCTGAGAGCGACAAACACATCCGGATGCACGTTCGCGATGGTGAAACTGTCAATGAGACAACCGTTGGCCGCTTCCGCGCCGGCCTGCACGGCGGCTTCCACTGCGGCAGTTTCGCCGCCGATGAGCACCATGTATTTGCCGGAGCAAATCGAGCGCGAGAGCAGCAGGCGCACATTGCCGGCCTTGAGCATGGTGTCGGCCACCTCAAAGCCGGAGGCGACACTCGAGAGTTCAATCAAGCCAATGGACTTTTCGGGCATAAGTTAAGAGGGAAATTGGATTCGTTTGCCAATGGCTGGCAGAGTTTCGCTCGTTGGTTGGACATCGTTGAATTCCCCCTCACCCTTACCCTCTCCCGCCGGGGGAGGGAACACCGGCCAGCCAACTCGAACTTTGCCTTGGACCTTTGGACGAACTCAGACTTTGGACATGCGGTCAATCCGCGAACGATTCTCCCTCTCCCAGCGGAAGAGGGCCGGGGTGAGGGGGAACTGCACGAATAGCAAAGCCGCTCCCTGTGCCTGAAGGATGCAAATGGAAAAAGAGTCCTCCGAGTCCGCGGGCATCGGCGTCTCGGACCTTTCTCCCTCACCCTTGCCCTCTCCCGCTGGGAGAGGGAACAGCACTCGTACGCTTCACGTACTGCGGACGAGCATTCGGCAAATCCACTCTTCCCACAGTCGGTTAATCGGAGAAACATTCTCCCTATCCCAGCGGAAGAGGGCCGGGGAGAGGGAGAGCGCCGCATACCACATTTCCAGGTCACGTTCATCACCTCATCTCTCCAAAACGATTTGGTGCTCCGTCACTTCACTCACCCGGCCAGCCAACGGCGCGTGCAACACCGCACCCAGCGCATTCGGCGACGGTTCGCCGATGATCTGACCAGCATGCACCCGGTCGCCAACGCGCACCTTGGGCTGGCAGGCCGTGCCGGCGCTCTGCCTGAGCGGCAGGACGAGGCGGTTCGGTGAGACTGCGTCGGCGCGCAATGGCGCGGGATGATCGTAATCCTGCACGTGAAGTCTCTTCGTGAGCGTTTTGATCGGCACGCGGCGGCCATCGTGCATGGGATGGGGCTTTACCGTTGTCGGCCCGGTCCACTTCGTGTTGGCCCGGCGCATGACGGCTTTGGCGTCGTCACAAGCCTCTTTCGGATACAGTTCTTCAGGGCAGGCGTAGAGCGTGCAGAGACCACAAGAACAACAGAGGGAGGCCCACTGGTTGAAATAGTCCGCGCCGGTGGCCGTGAAGGCCAGACTCCGCATGACCTGATGCGGCTCGACCGCGTATCCCAACAAGAAGCGCGGGCAATACTCCGTACAGTAACGGCATTGGTCACAGGCCGACTTGCCAATCTGTGCCTGCGCCTTGTTCGGCTTGAGCTTGCGTTGGATGACATGGTGCGAACGCGGCAGGATCACCACCCCCGTCGCGGTCTTGGTGATGGGCGTGTCCAGATCGTCGGTAGTCTGACCCATCATCAATCCGCCAATGACCAACACGGGATCATCTGTGGTCAAACCGCCCGCCGCCGTGAGACAATCGCGATACGTCGTGCCCAGCGGCACGCGCAACGTCACCGGCGCCCGCACGGCGCCGGCGATGGTGAGCGTCTTGTGCGTGACCGGTTTGCCTTTCGCAGCCTCGGTGATGTTGACGAAGGTCTCCACGTTGTTCACCACCACGCCCACGTTGAGAGGGATGCCCTGTGGTGGAATCAAGCGGCCCGTGACGTTGTAAACCAAATCGTATTCATCACCGGCGGGATAATAATCGCCGAGCAACTGGATGCGGACGTTCGTGCCTCTGCACGCGGCTGTCACCGCCTCGACGGCGTGCAACTTCTTGCCCTTGATGCCGATGACGCCATCCTTCGCGCCGACCGCATCCATGGCGAGTTGCATCCCGCGCACGAGGTCGGCAGCGTGTTGCTCCATGATGACCGCGTCCTTGTGCAGGAGCGGTTCGCACTCGGCACCGTTGGCGATGACCGTGTCGGCCTTCGCAGCTAGTTTGACATGTGTGGGGAAGCCGCCGCCGCCCGCGCCCACGACGCCGGCCTGCTTGACTTGTTCGGCCAGGTTCATTTCAAGTCCCAAGCCAGATTACGTCCTGACGAATGGGCAGGCCACATCAAAAACTCGGAAACTCGCGCCGCATCGCGGCGGGACCATCAAGTGGGCGCTTGATGAAACCAATAGGCTTGCGCGCGAGTCAGGCTGGCAGGAGAATCACGCCGTTATGGGCACTTGGGAAAATGTCTCCGGGACGGATGGCGCTTCAACTTCAACGACCGGCAGGTTCGTTACCAGAATCATCTCCGCCGTGTTGGGGCTGAGTTTGTCATGGGCTGGCTGCTGCGGAGCGGCGGAGTACTTAACCCTCTGGGAAATCGGCCGGCCTGATGGCGACAACCGCGAGTTCGCTCTGGCACCCGGAGCTTACGCACAATTCGGAGAGGCCCCGGCGTTTTTCGTAGGCGAATCGGAGCCCGCCCGCGACTGGCCATACGCACATCCCGGGCCTGCTGACACTTGGGCCGGCGAGCGAAGCCACACCTTCATCGTGGTCTTCGGATTGAAAGAATCCCCGCCTAACAGGGAAGCGCGGCTCAAGGTGAGGTTGCTCGACACTCACGCGAGCGGCCCTCCGCGGCTGGAATTCCGGCTCAACGACGCGGTGGAGGTGCGCACCCTGCCACCGGGCGCGGGCGACGCCAGTATTCAAGGTCAGCCGGGGAAGGGCAAACCACGCGCGCTTGAAATCGCCTTCCCGGCGGGTGCGCTGAGAGCCGGTGAAAACCAACTCGCCATCACCACGCTGGCGGGCAGTTGGATGCTCTATGATTCGCTCGCCCTCGAAGCGCCCGCGGGCGCGGTTTTGGCGCCCGTTGCCAACCGGACGCTGGTCACCGGCGTCACCAACATTCGCGCGCTGAAGGAAGTTCGAGGAAGACTCTTTCATCCCGTTATGGTTTCGCTCCGGCAGGTGGGCGAACCCGCCAACGCCAGCGTCAGCATCGCCGGCAGCCCGCCACAGACGGTTCGCCTGGAAAAAGGCGTGAACACGGTCGAACTGCTGGTGCCGCAGGTAAACTCAAACACTACAGTGCCGGTGACGGTTGAGTCCGGCGGCAAGGTGCTGGCGCGGCGCGAAGCGGAAATCAAACCCGTGCGCCCGCTTACGGTTTACATTCTGCCTCATTCGCACACGGACATCGGCTACACCGAAATCCAGACGGCCATTGAAGACCGGCAGGTGCAGAATCTCGTGGACGGCATCGCGGCGGCGAAACGGACGGCGAGTTATCCGGAAGGCTCGCGCTTCGTCTGGAACGTGGAGGTGCTGTGGGCGGCAGACCTTTACCTGCGCCGCCTGGGACCGCAGCAACGCGCGGAGTTTTTTGACGCCGTACAGCGTGGTCAGGTCGTCTTGTGCGGCATGTATCTGAACGAACTCACCGGGCTGTGCCGGCCGGAAGAGTTGGTTCGGCTGTTTCGTTACGCCACTCAACTCGCCGAACAAACCGGCCGACCGATTGATTCCGTGATGATCTCCGACGTGCCGGGTTACACTTGGGGCACAGTGACAGCGATGGCGCACGCCGGCATCCGTTACTTCAACACGGCGCCGAACTACTTCGACCGCATCGGCACGATTCTGCGCGAGTGGGAGAACAAGCCATTCTGGTGGGTCGGGCCGGATGGGCAATCGAAGGTGCTCGTCTGGATTCCGTTCTGGGGCTACGCGATGTCCCATCGTTATGGAAAGTTTTCTCCGAAGCTGGTGGAGGATTTCTACGACGGGCTGGAGCAACGCGGTTATCCCTACGACATCGCGCACGTGCGCTGGAGCGGCCACGGCGACAACGCGGTGCCCGACCCGGTCATTTGCGAGTTCGTCAAGGATTGGAACGCGAAGTATGCGTGGCCGCGCTTCATGATTTCCGGCGTAAGCGAGGCGTTCCGAGCGTTCGAGGAAAGGCACGGCGCGCAATTGCCGGTCGTGCGCGGCGATTGGACACCCTATTGGGAGGACGGCGCGGGTTCTTCGGCGCTCGAGACGGCCATGAACCGCGAAAGCTCGGATCGCCTGACGCAGGCCGAAGCGCTCTGGGCGATGCTCGATCCAAGGAGCTATCCGCGCGCAGCGTTCGAGGACGCCTGGCGCAACGTGCTGCTGTACTCGGAACACACGTGGGGCGCGCATTGCAGCGTGTGGGGGCCGGAGCGGCAGGAGACGAAGGAACAGTGGGAGATCAAACGCGGCTACGCGCTCGCGGCGGATCGGCAATCGCGCGAATTAGCAGGACAGGCTTCCAGCCTGTCACGTAGTGGAGGCATCCTGCCTGCGGCGGTTGGAATCAACTCAACCGCGGGCATGATGCCTGCCCCAGCTCCTGGGCAAGACGCCCGTGCCGCCACGTCGGTGGATGTAATCAACACCACCTCATGGCGGCGCACCGAGCTGGTGACTTTGTCAAAGGAACTGTCTCCCGCGGGCGACCGAGTGCTGGACAAGCGCGGCAAACCCGTGCCGTCGCAGCGGTTGCTCTCGGGCGAACTCGTGTTCCTTGCGAGCGAGGTGCCGGCGTTCGGTGCGAAGCGGTATTCCGTTCAACCCGGTTTGCCGCACGTTGCCGATCGAGCCTCGGCCAGCGGCAGCACGCTCGACACAAGACGCCTGCGCGTCCGGCTCGACGAGACCACCGGCGCAATTGTTGAACTCACCGCCAAGGGTATTGAGGGCAACTTCGCCGACACCAGTTCCGGTCGCGGCCTCAACGACTACCTCTACCTCATCGCCGATGACTTGAAAGACCTCCAGCGCAACGGCCCGGTGACGATCCGCGTCGGCGAACCCGGTCCGCTTGTCACCTCGCTCATCGTCGAATCCGCCGCGCCCGGCTGCCGGAGACTCACCCGCGAAGTGCGCGTCGTGGCGGGAATGGACTCCGTTGAGTTGATCAACGATCTCGACAAGGAGCGTGCGCCTTTCCCGAAGAAGGCTGAGCACCCGGAGGGCGACTATCGCAATCGTGCGGCCAAAGAGAGTGTGAACTTTGCCTTCGAGTTCAACGTGCCCGGCGGCGATGTGCGGCTCGATCTACCGCTGGGCGTAATGCGGCCCGAGGCGGATCAACTGCCCAGCGCGTGCAAGAACTGGTTCACCGTGGGTCGCTGGGCCGACGTGGCTAATCGCAATTGCGGCATCCAATGGGTCACGCTCGACGCGCCGTTGGTCCAGGTCGGTGGCATCACGGCCACCTTGCTGAACTCCCAGACCGACCCCGACGTGTGGCGCAAGGAAGTCGAGCCAACGCAGAAGCTGTATTCGTGGGCGATGAACAATCATTGGGGCACGAACTACCGCGCCTATCAGGAAGGCCCGACGCGGTTTCGCTTCGTGCTGCGGCCGTATCGCAGGTCTGATCCGGCGGAGAGCACAAGGTTTGCGACCGGCTTGAGCCAGCCGTTCCTGCCACTGCCCGCACTCGGGGCGCAACCGGTCAAGGCCTCGTTGCTCAAGCTCGACTCCGACGGTGTGGTCGTCACCGGCCTCAAACCCAGCGATGACGGGCGGGCGATCATCGTGCGTTTGTTCGGCGCGTCGGGAAAGAGAGAGTCGGCGAAACTCACGTGGGGCACGGCAAAGCCAACAGCAGTGTTTGTGACGGACACAAGCGAGCAGCCCGGCGCGCAGCTTGCCGGACGGGTGGTGGTTCCGGGACATGGCCTCATCAGCCTGCGGGCTGAATTGGAGTGATTGTGTTGAGTGCGAATTCGGCAGGATTGTAGGACAGGCGTCGCGCCTGTCTCCATATCGTGAAGCCCGGCAGCAATTTGTGCATCAAGTCCCTTCGCCTTCCAGCCCGCTCAGGCGGAAAACTCTTGAATTTAGAGACAGGCGCGACGCCTGTCCTACTGGTCGGCGAATTCAGTTTACCGCATCCAACATCGCTACAATGTTCGCGGGCGGCACGTCGGCCATGATGTTGTGGACTTGTTGAAATACGTAGCCGCCACCCGGACGCCAGATGTCCATCTGCCGCTGAACGTGTTCCCGCACCTGCCGGGGTGTACCTCCGATAAGAACCGCGCGCGTGTCGCAACCGCCGCCCCAAAAAGTGAGTTGCTGCCCGAAATCCCTCTTCAATCCAGCCGCGTCCATGCCGCGGCAGGTGATTTGCACCGGGTTGATCGCATCGAGGCCCGCTTCGATCAGCCCGGGCAGCAGTTCGCGCACGCCGCCGCAGCAGTGCAGCATGATCTTGATGTGCGGCGCGAGTTGCCTGGCGCGCGTCCACATTCGCTGCTCGCGCGGGAAAAAGAACTCGCGATACATCCTTGGCGAAACCTGCGGGCCGCTTTGCATTCCGAGATCATCCCCAAAGAGAATCACGTCAATGAACTCGCCGACTGCACCAAGGAAACGCTCGAGGTTGGCCAGGTGCATTTCGGTGACGCGCTCCAGGAACTCGTGCGCTCGCTTCGGGTTGCCGGCCAGCAACATGTAGAAATTGTCGTTGCGATAAAGGAACTGACCCATCTCCAGCAGGTTGCCACCGAACAATCCAATGATCGCGCGGTCCGTCTGCTGGCGCAGTCGTTGCGCGCCTTCGCGGAAAATCTTCATGCCGTCCGGCCCGGCGACGATCGGTCCCGGTGGTGAGGCTATCGCGGTCCACATGCTCTCGGACAACTTCTCCTGCAACCGGTCGAGATTGTCCTCTTCGGCGAAAGGCCAATGAGTCTGTTCGAAGTAAATAACACCATCGGGCATTCGCGTGATGACCCGTTTGGACTTAGAGGAGCGGATCACCCATTCGCCTTCGAGACGCTCAGGCTTGGCCCAGACAGGCATGAGGCAGGGCGAGCCGTCGGGCAAGACCCACTCGCTCCACCATTTGTCTTCGAGCGCGAACGCACGGCCCAGTTCGATGGTGTCCACGCGAAACCGCTGGAGCACGTCTTCATCCACGATGGCGAGTTGCTGGACCGGATCATAGACACGGATGGGGCTTTTCGGCAGCCCGAGATGATCGCGCAGCCGGGCGTAAGCCACGGCCATGATGCCGGAGGAACGATGGCCGGAGAGGTCAATCGGAATGCGATCCGGCTCGCGGTGGTCTAGCGTGGAGAGGATTCGTTCACGTGAAGTCATAAAGCCTCGAGCAATCTTTCCGTCCCCCATCGTGGCTCATCGTGCATGGCTGTCAACCTCGTTGACCCGGCGCCGAGGCAATAGAGGCGTCAGTGACCAAAGGGCGGATGCTTGAGGAAGAATGGGATTCCGAGCTCGTGACAATCCCCGTTGCAAAAGGCCCGGAAAGGGAGAGACGCACGATGGGGGAGACATTGCCCAAGCCATCCTGTAAATGATTTGCGCCAACGGCTAATGCAACTGCCCGTGACTGAAGCAAGGTTGGGTGTCCATGAAAGCACGAATTGCGGTTCTGTTCAGCGCGTATGCATGAGATGGCTCTGAGCCCGGAATCATGGGGCTGAAGCCGGTTTGACGAGACATGGGCCGCCGAACTTTCTACCCTGAAGGGCATGAAACGCAGGCCATCATCGTCCACCCGCACCTTCCGCAACGGATCAGGCACTCGTGCAAGCGGTGCGGGTGGAGCCGCTCACCGCGCCGCAGCCGCGCCGCCGTTTTCAATCCCTGCTCCGCCAGCACCATTACTTGGGCGGCCTCAAGGCCGTGGGCGAGCAGATGTATTACGTGGCCGTGGATGCCCAAGATCGCTGGCTGGCGCTGCTGCTCTTCAGCGCCGCCGCCCGGCATCTCCAGCCTCGCGACCAGTGGATCGGCTGGACCCGCGCGCGACGCGACCGGCGGCTGGCCCCGGTCGTCAATGACAGCCGCTTCCTCATTCCGCCCCACGCTCATGTCCCCAACCTCGGCTCGCGCGTGCTGCGGCTGGCGCTGGATCGACTTTCCGCCGACTGGCAGGTGCGCTACGACCACCCGGTGCTGGTGGTCGAAACCTTCGTGGATTCGGAGCAGTTCAACGGCACCGTCTATACCGCACAGGGCTGGCAGGAACTGGGCCTGACCGACGGCTGGGGCCGTTGCCGGCGCGATTACTATGTGCAACATGACCGGCCAAGCGGCTGTTCGTCCGCGAAATCGCCCGCCACGCCCGACGCAGCCTCCAGACCGAGCACCTCAAACCTGCGCTGGCGGCCGTGGAAAAGAAAGCGGGCGGCCGGTGCTATCACACGTGTGCGCAAATCCAGGCCCTGGCTGAGCACTTCAAAGCCCTGCCCGAGTATCGCGTCCGGGTCGAATCCTATCCGGTCTGGTTCCTGGTGACGCTCATGCTCCTGGCCTTCTTGTGCGACGCCCCGCGCAGCCAGAAAGACCGGGCCAAGCTGGCCCGGCGGCTGACGCAACCCCAGCGCCGCGCCCTGGGCATCCGGCCCAAGGCCCAAGGCCGCTTCCCGGCCCCCAGCCAGTCCACCTTCTCCCGCCTGTTCTCCGGGCTGGACGCCCGGCGGCTCAACCAGGTGCTGTTGGACGTTCAAACCCAGATCCGCGGCGCGCCGCCGCCCGACGAACTGATCGCCGTGGATGGCAAGCAACCGCGCCACGGCCCCGGCGAGTCCCTCCTCACGGCCGTCAGTGTCCCCAGCCAGTTTACCTGGGCAGCGCGCGGGTGGACACCAAGACCAACGAGATCCCCGTGGCCCGCGAACTCTTTGGCGAACTGGACCTGGCCGGCCGCCCCGTGGCCCTGGACGCGCTGCACACCCAGGATCAAACCGCGCGGGAGCTGGTCCTCGAACACGGCGCGCACTATCTGCTGACGGTGAAAAACAACCAGCCCACCCTGCGCCAGAACATCGCACAGAAAGTGCCCGTCCCCCCGACGGGTTGTTCCCCCTCTACCCCAGACGCCCAACCGGGCACGGAGCGCCGGCAAGAACAAGGGCGTGGCGGAAAGCCGCACACTGGAGAGCCTCCCCGTGGCGGCGGAGGACATTGACTTCCCCTTCGCCGCCTAGGTGGCGCTCCTGACGCGGCAGCGGCGCGGCCGCCGGGATGAAACCGTCGGCCTCATCACCGATTTGGAACCGGCGACCCCCGGGGCCAAGGACTATCTCCAAGCCAACCGCCAGGCCTGGGGCATCGAAAACGGGACGCATCCACGCCTGGACATCTCGCTCAACGAAGACCGCTGCCGGGTGCGCCATCCCAACGGCCAGTGGATTCTGGGCATGGTGCGCCGGGTCGTCATCAGCCTTTACCTGCACTGGCGCGCCCACCAACCCAAGCCACGGCACAAGTCACTCACCGACTTCCACGCCGACCTGGGCGAAGGCAACCTCGCCAAAGCCCTCACCTTCGTGTCCCCCCAACGCCCGAAACTGTGAAAACCCCTTCCTGCTTACGCGCTGACTACCGGAGAACGCTGGCATTTTTCACTTGCCCTTGGCGGCCCGGTGAAATCTGCTCTGGGCCGTCAGCCGGCACATGGACTCATCCGTATCACAAACAACCACCCGCACGGCCTCCTTGTGGGAGGCGCTCGTCCCGGTCGTGGCCCTGATTGTGATGATCCGGGAAAGTTTGGTGCGGTTCGACGGGACCGCGCACCTGCCGCTGTTGCTGGCTGCCGCCATCGCCGCCGTGATCGGGTTGCGGCTCGGGCATCGGTGGATTGACTTGGAACGGGGGATCATCGAAGGCATCGCCATCGGCCTGAAGGCGATTCTCATCTTGATGGTGGTGGGCATGTTGATTGGCACCTGGATCGCCAGCGGCATTGTGCCGATTCTGATTTTCCACGGGCTGAAGATCCTACACCCCTCCTTCTTTCTGGTGGCGGCATGCGTGATTTGCTGCATCGTGTCCATCTCGACCGGAAGTTCGTGGACGACGGTGGGCACGGTGGGCATCGCGTTGGTCGGCGTGGGCCAGGGGTTGGGCGTGCCACTGCCGATGGTGGCGGGCGCCATCGTCTCCGGGGCTTATTTTGGCGACAAACTTTCGCCGCTCTCGGATACCACGAATCTCGCGCCGGCGGTGGCGGGTTCGGAACTCTTCGAGCACGTGCGTTACATGCTGTACACAACGATTCCGTCGCTGGTGATTGCGCTGGCCATTTATGCCATGCTGGGCTGGTCGTCCGCCGGCCGCGAGGCCATCAACGAGGAGAACGTGACGCTCATCCGCCGGACTTTGAGCGGGAATTTTAATCTGAACCCGGTGCTCCTGCTGCCGCCGTTGTTGGTGATTCTGATGGTGACGTTCCGGCTGCCGGCGTTACCGTCGCTCCTGGGCGGGGTGCTGCTGGGCGGGATTCTGGCGGTGACGGTTCAAGGAGCCGCCCTCAAAGAAGTGCTGGCGGCGGCGCAGACCGGGTTCAAGGCCCAAACCGAGGTCGGGCCGGTGGACGAACTGCTGACACGGGGCGGCTTGGAAAGCATGATGCCGACGGTGTCGTTGATCTTGTGCGCGCTGACGTTCGGCGGCGTGATGGAACGGACCGGGTTGCTCGGGGCGCTGGCCAACGGCATCTTGCGGCTCGCGCGCGGCGTCGGCGGGTTGGTGAGCGCCACGGTGGTGACGTGCCTGGGCATGAACGTGCTGGCGCCGGATCAATACCTCTCAATCATCGTTCCGGGTCGGATGTATCGCGAGGCTTACGAACGGCAGGGACTGCATCCGAAGTTGCTGTCGCGCACTTTGGAAGACTCGGGAACACTCAGTTCGCCGTTGGTGCCGTGGAACACGTGTGGCGCGTTCATGAGCACGACGCTGGGCGTTTCGGCGCTGGCGTATCTGCCGTATGCGTTCTTGAACCTGCTCAACCCCATCATCGCCATCATCATCGCGTTCGCCGGGTGGAAGATCGCGCGCGCTTCGCAACCAGTCCGCGGCGCCCCCGCCGTTTGACCGGAACGGCCTCATTCCCGCAAGCATCTCGGCGCTGCCCCCGGAGCGCGACCTTCAGGTCGCTTCAGCGTGCGGTCGGACTTGGGCGAATCGATTGGCCTCTGAACTTGCGTGAACTGACGCGGCGTAAACGCCGCGCCCCGCGGCTGACTTTGTTCGGGGGACGGAGTCAATTGCTCTCATCATCGCGAGCGCATCTCATTTTCTTGCAGGGGGCGCCGAGGCGATGCAGTAGCGCGGACTTCCAGTCTGCCGGATCGCGGATTTCCAATCCGCAAACGCGGCGAACTCCTGGCCTGCCACGCCCTGCCTTGGCCAGCCGACTGGAAGTCGGCGATACCGCAGGTTGGGAAACCTGCGCTACGCCAGGAATGCCTGCCCGCAATAAACTAAGATGCGCGCATCATCGCCGGGGCGGCAAACTATGCTTTGACTTTGGTCCAAATCGGTCTAAAAAGCTCCGCCATGCAATCAACCTCAGAAGGCGTTACGACTGCATCCACCCGCGGTCAATGGGGATCGAAGCTGGGTTTCATTCTGGCGGCGGCCGGTTCGGCGGTGGGGTTGGGCAACATCTGGCGGTTTCCCTACATGACCGGCGAAAACGGCGGCGCGGCGTTCGTGGTGGTCTATCTGCTCTGCGTCCTGCTCATCGGGCTGCCGCTCATGTTCAACGAACTGGCCCTGGGCCGGCGCAGCGGCAAAGACGTCATCGGCGCGTTTCGCGTGACCAAGCCGGGCACGCCTTTCGTGATCACCGGCGTCTTCTGCCTGGCCTGTTGTTTCTTCGTTCTGAGCTACTACGCGGTGATTGCCGGTTGGACGGTGGGGTATGCCATTGCGTCCCTCCTGCACACGAAGGTGGAGTTCGAGCGGTTCGCGGCGCGACCCGAGTTCGTGCTGCCGCTGTTTGGCTTCTTCATCCTGATGACGATTCTCATCGTTCAGGGTGGCGTGGAGAAGGGCATTGAGAAGTGGTCGAAGGTGCTGATGCCCGTGTTGATCGTGCTGTGTGGCGTGGTGATCATCCGCAGCGTGACGCTCGAGGGCGCCGGGGCGGGGATCAAGTACTACCTGCATCCGGACTTCAGCAAAATCAACGGCGACGTGGTGATGAAGGCACTGGGCCAGGCGTTTTTCTCGTTGAGCGTTGGCTGGGGACTGATGATCACCTACGGCTCCTACATGTCCAAGCGGCAGGACATCGTTACGGGCGGAATCTGGGTGGCGGGGATGGACACGTTTGTGGCAATCATGGGAGGGTTCATGGTGTTTCCGGCGGTGTTTGCGTTTGGGCTGGCGCCCGATGCCGGCACCGCGCTGACATTCAAGACGCTTCCCTCGGTCTTTGAACAAATGCCGGCCGGCCAGTTGGTGGGTGCCGCATTCTTTCTGCTCTTGGGCATTGCGGCACTGACCTCCACGATTTCCATGCTGGAAGTGCCGGTCGCCTGGCTGGTGGACGAAAAGAAATGGTCGCGCAAGAAGTCCGCTTGGCTGGTGGGTGGCGCCGCGTTCGTCGTGGGTCTGCCCTCGGCCTTGTCGGTCGGCGGCGTCGAGTGGCTGACCAAGGTGCAGTTCCTGGGCAAGACCGGATTCCTGGACATCATGGATCACATTTTCGGGACGGCGATCATCCTGCTGATCTGTCTGCTGTGCAGCGTGTATGTGGGCTGGTCCTGGGGGCCAAAGCACGCGGTCGAGGAAATGTCCGCGAGCAATTCGTGGTTCGCACGACCGCTGCTGGCGGGTCTATCGCCCGCCACAGTCTGGGTCTGGTTCATCCGCATCGTCTGCCCTCTGATTGTCTCTCTGATGCTCCTGAACATGTTCGGGGTGAAGTTTTTCTGAATTCCGCCACGGCGACCGCGACCTGCCCCGCCACACTGCCCGGCAAACATGGATTCGCGGGCATCTGGAACGTAAGTTCCATTCCGATTCTGAAATGCAATTTGACCCGGTGGGCACTCTCCCCTACCGTTCGGTAGGTCCATGGCCAAACCCGCTGTCAATGGCGAATCCCGCCGGGAGATTTTGCGCGCTGCGCTCAAGCGTTTTGCGCACGGGGGCTATGCGGCCACGTCCGTGCAGCAGATCGTCGAGCACGCGCGCGTGTCCAAGCCCACGCTGTATTATTATTTCCGGGACAAGGCCGGTTTGTTTCAGGCGCTGGTCAACGAGGCCCACGATGAACGCTACCGGCTGATGCGCGAAGCGGCAGCGCGCGGGCGGACGGCGCGGGAGCAACTGGTCGAGATTGTGGCGGTACTGTTCGATTACTTCCGGCAGAACCGGGAACTGATGCGCATCTCGCTGGCCACGGCGTTCGCGTCGCCGGGCGAACTGCCGGAGGGCTTGCGTTACGCTGATCGCTGTGAGCGGAATTTTGAATTCGTGCATTCGCTGATGAAAAAGGCGCTGGCCAAAGGCGAACTGAACCGTCGCTTCGACAGTCGCGAGTTGGCGTTTGGTTTTTACGGCCAGACGAACGCCTATCTGATGGCGCATCTACTGATGCCGGATTGCCGGATGGACCGCCAGACCGCGGAGCGCATCGTGGATTTGTTCTTCGCCGGGGCCGCGGCGAAGCGGAACAGGAAATGAAATGTTGAAAGCTTTGAAACGGACAGGATTCTGGGTGCTGGCGATCGTCGCGGCACTACCTTGGCTGGTCGGCTGCAAAAAGCAGCCGCAGGCCGGCGGCCCACCGGGTGGTTTTGCAATCCAGGTCGTGGCCGTTGAGGCCAGACAACAGCCGGTCACAGAAACGCTGTCACTGGTGGGCACGATCACCGCCAGTGAAATGGTCGAACTCAAGCCGGAAACCGACGGTATCGTGCAGGGAATCCATTTCAAGGAAGGCGAACGGGTGGAGAAAGGCCGGCTGCTGGTGACGTTGGATGAAACCAAGCTGGCCGCCACGCTGGCCGAAGGGGAGGCCAACCTCAAGTTGAGCCTGGCCAACTACCAGCGCGCCCGGCAACTGCTCGAGGACAAACTCATCTCGCAACAGGAATACGATCAGGCGACGTCCACCCATGCCGTCAACGAGGCCTCCGTGGAGCTTCGTCGCCGCCAGCTTGCGGACGCGCGCATTTACGCGCCGTTTACCGGCATCGTGGGGGCGCGGCAGATCAGTCCCGGACAGGTTGTCACCCGGAACACGACCTTGACGTGGCTCGTGGACCTGGACTTGGTCAAAGTGGAGGTTCATGCCCCCGAGCGTTTTCTGCGACAGCTCCGCATCGGACAGCCGCTCGAGTTCTCGGTGGCGGCGTATCCCGGCGAGAAGTTCCGGGGCGAGGTCTATTTCATCTCCCCGCAAATCTTTGAGACCACGCGCACCGCGCTGATCAAGGCGCGCATCCCGAACGCCGATGGCAAATTGCGCGGCGGGATGTTTGCCAGTCTCGAGCTGACCTTGCAGGTGCGGGACGCGGCCATCGTGATTCCCGAGCCGGCGATCATGAGCAACGGCGACCACTTTTCCGTGTTCATCGTGGACCAGGACAGCAACGCCCAGATTCGTCCGATTGAGGTCGGTATCCGGCTGGCGGGCCGGGCGGAGGTGCTCAAGGGACTGAACGCCGGGGAAAAAGTGGTGGTCGAGGGCGTGCAGAAACTGCGTCCGGGCGGCGCGGTGAAACTGGCACCACCGGAGGCGGCCGCGCCGTACGCCGGCGGGTAAGCACCGAAACAAGAACTCCCACTTTCTCACTTTCGCACTTTCTCACCTGTCATGCTCCTCAGCCGCGTCAGCATCCAGCGCCCGGTGCTCGCCACGATGATGAATCTGGTGCTGATTCTGTTCGGCATCATTGGTCTGTCGCGTTTGCCGGTGCGCGAACTGCCCGACATTGATCCGCCGATTGTCAGCGTGACCACGGTTTATCCGGGCGCCAACGCGCAGGTGGTGGAAACCGAGGTTACCGAGCGGCTCGAAGAGCAGATCAATAACATCGAGGGCATCAAGACGCTCCGCAGCGAGAGCCGCGAGGGCGCCAGTGTCATCACCATCGAGTTCGATCTGTCGCGCGACATTGACATTGCGGCTCAGGACGTACGCGACCGGGTTTCACGCGTGCGCGGCAACCTGCCCCGGGACATTTTCGAACCGGTCATCGCCAAGCAGGATTCCGACGCCCAGCCCATCATCTGGAACGCGCTCAACAGCGACCGTTACTCGACGGTCGAACTGACCACCCTCGCCGAGCGCCAGATCAAACCGCGCCTGCAAGGGGTGGCCGGAGTGTCGTCGGTGATGATCGGCGGGGAAAAGCGGTTCGCCATGCGGCTTTGGCTCGACGCGGACAAGATGGCCGCGCGCCAGGTCACGGTGCTCGACGTCGAACGCGCCTTGCAGGAGCAGAACATCGAGCTGCCCAGCGGTCGGGTGGAGAATCTCGACCGCGAAATGACCATCCAGACGCGGGGCGAACTGCGCACCGCCGAGGAGTTCAACGACCTGGTCGTGCGCGCGGAGGGAACGACGCTGGTCCGGCTGCGCGACATTGGCCGGGCTGAGGAAGGGGCGGAGGATTACCGCACCATCGCGCGCGCGCGGGGCAAGCCGTGCGTGTTTCTCGGCGTGGTCAAGCAGGCCAAGGCCAACACCGTGGCGGTGGCCCAGGGCATCCGCGCCGAGATCGCCGCCATCCAACCGACGCTGCCCGAGGGTTGCGAACTCTGGGTGGCCTACGACTCCAGCATCTACGTCGAGAAAGCCATCACGGAAGTCTGGGAAACCCTCGGCATCGCCTTTGTGCTGGTGGTGCTGGTGATTTTCGTTTTCCTCCGGAATCTGCGCTCGACCATCGTGCCGGCCGTGGCCATTCCGGTGTCGGTGGTTGGGTCGTTCGCCATGCTCTATGCGTTCGGGTATTCGGTGAACATCCTCACGATGCTGGCGTTGGTGTTGAGCATCGGCATCGTGGTGGACGACGCCATCGTGGTCTTGGAGGCGATCTACCGTCACGTCGAAGAAGGCCTGACGCCGATGAAGGCGGCGTTCAAGGCGATGGAGGAGATCAGTTTTGCCGTCATCGCCATCACGATCTCGCTGGTGGCCGTGTTTACGCCGCTGGCCTTCCAGAAAAGCACCACCGGGCGGTTGTTCATCGAGTTTGCGCTGGCGGTTTCCGGTGCGGTGGTGATCTCGGCGTTCGTGGCGTTGACACTGACGCCGGCGATGGCCGCGCGTGTGCTCAAGCCGCTGGCCGGCATCAAGCACGGTTCGCTCTTCAACTGGTTCGAGCGCGGTTTCGCCGCCGTGTCGCGCCTTTACGGCCGGGGACTGCGCTGGGCGCTGCACCATAGGCTGGTCATGCTCCTGGTCACGGTGGCAACCTTGGCGGTGATGGTGTTCGCCTACAAGGGGCTGGAGCAGGATTTCCTCCCGCTCGAGGACAAGGGCCGCATGTTTTGCATTGTGTTCACGCCGAACGGTTCCACCAGCGAGTTTACCGACCGGCAGTTGCAAAAGGCCGAGGCGATCGTGGCCGCGGTGCCCGAGGTGGAATCCTATGGCGCAATGGTGGCGCCGGGTTTCGCCGGCCCCGGCCAGGCCAACATGGGCGTGGTTTTCGTACGCTTCTCCGACCGCAGCCAGCGCGAGCGATCCGTGCAGGAGATCGTTCACGGGCCGGGCGGCATCGCCCAGCGCTTTTTCATGGAGGTCGAGGGCGGATTCGCCATCGCCAATCTGCCCAAGGCCATCGAGGTCAATTTTCGCGATTCGCCGTTCGAGTTGATTCTGCAAAACCAGGACCTGGACGCATTGAACGAGGTGTCGCAGCGGTTCGCGAACCAACTTCGTGCGATGACCAAGGACGGCCAGCCCTACCTGCGCAACATCCGCGTCGGATTCGAGGTGGACAAACCGGAGTTGCGGGTGACGATTGACCGCAGCCGGGCCGCGGCCCTGGGCGTGAGCATCCAGGACATCTCGCGCACGATGCAAATTCTCTTCGGCGGCCTGGATCTCAGCCGCATCAAGGTCGGCGGCAAGGAGTATTACGTCATGGCGCAACTCGAGCGCGCTTCGCGCCTGACCCCGCAGGACCTGGACCGGAACTTCGTGCGCAACCAGCAGGGAGAGTTGATCCAACTCAGCAGCCTCGTAACGCGCACCCAGGGCGCCGCGCCCAACTCGATCAACCATTATGGCCGCCTCCGCAGCGCCAGCATCACCGCGTCCACCGGCGTCGTGCCCATCGGGCCGGTGGTGGCAGAAGTGGAGGAGATGCTGGCCAAGGAATTGCCACCGGGATTTCTGTACGCCTGGGGCGGCGACGCCCGGAGTCTGCGCGAAACCAGCGCCGAAGTCTGGTGGGTGCTGGGTCTGGCCATCGTCATCATCTACATGACGCTGGCGGCGCAGTTCGAGAGCTTCCTCCACCCGATCACGGTGATGCTCGCGCTGCCCCTGGCGGCCATCGGCGCGTTTGGTCTGCTTTGGCTGCTGGACTTTGGCGGCAAACTGGGGCTGTATCCGCCAATCCCCGCCATGAACATCAACCTGTTCAGCCTCGTGGGTCTGGTGCTGCTCATCGGCCTGGTCACCAAGAATTCCATTCTGCTGGTCGAGTTTGCCAATCAGCAGATGGCCACCGGCCTGGGAGCGTACGAAGCCATGACCCAGGCGGGAATGATCCGTCTGCGGCCAATTCTGATGACGGCATTTTCCACCACCGCCGGCATTCTGCCGATTGCCATTGGCTTTGGCGCCGGTGCGGAAAGCCGCCGGCCGATGGGCATCGCGGTGGTAGGCGGCCTGATGACCAGCACCTTCCTGACGCTGTTCGTTGTGCCGGTCGTTTACACATTCTTCAGTGATCTCGCCGCGAAGTTGCGGCGCTGGCGCGAACCCCACCCGATGCCAGTGGACGTTGCGCCGGTGGCCAAGTAGGCTGTCGCCGGTCCGGGGCTCATGGTTTGCCGCTGGTTGCTGGCGAACTGGTTCAAGGTTTTGAACCGCGGGGGCGTAACATCGGTTTCGCAACCGGCAGGCGGTACACTGAGCGCGGGGCCTCGACTTGCCAATAAATGGCATTAGATGCAGGTTGACATCATGAAAATGAGCACGATCAACATCTCGCTGCCGCCGGCGATGGCGGAGTTTGTCCGCCAGCGGACGAAACGCGAGTATGGAAGCGTGAGCGAGTATTTCCGCGACCTGGTCCGCGAACGCATTCAAAAGGAAATCGGGGAGGACGTGGCTTTTTTGAACGATGCCCTCAAAGGCGCGCCGGCCGGCCCTTCTGCGGCCGATGTGGCGAAAGTGCTCAAGTTCCAGCGCCGGGCCAGAAGGAAACTGCGTGCGCGTGGTATATGATGCGAACGTCGTCGCCGCCGGAGTCGTTTTTCGCGGCGAAGCCTGGGCGTGCCTGGTCAGACTGGCCCGACGGCAGGTTTTTGCCTACGGCAGCGAATTCACGCTTGCGGAAACGCGTGAGACGGCCACGGAGTTGATCCAGCATCGCAAGGCCGTCCACAATGCGGCTGGCGTGCTGATTTGGTATCTCGATAATTTGAAAATCGTTTCCCCCGCGCCGCTCGGCAAGCAGCGCAGCCGCGATCCGGACGACGACCCTTATCTGGCGGCGGCCCTGGCGGCTCATGCGCCGATCATTGTTTCGTATGACAAAGACCTGCTCGCGTTGGGCAAGCCGTTCGGGGTGGAAGTGCTCAAGCCAG
This sequence comes from Verrucomicrobiia bacterium, assembly GCA_011525685.1. GTDB lineage: Bacteria > Verrucomicrobiota > Verrucomicrobiia > Limisphaerales > JADLHS01 > WYBW01. Next base: position 4,980 of record WYBW01000025.1, on the reverse strand, counting down.
CGGCGTTCTTGAAGCGGGTGACGGCTGCATACCATTGTTGATTCTGCCATGAAGCTCAGGCCCATTCCCTTGGCGCTGCTGATTGCAGCCACGGTCTTCCTGGTGGCCTGCCGCAAGGCGGACACCGCGAAACCAGCCCGCCCCGAGGCCGCTCCCCGGGCCGTGCAAGTGGCCCGCGCCGAGTTGCGGCTGATGGAGCGCGTCCTGCACGTGGTGGGCACGCTCGCGGCGCACGACGAGGCCACCGTGGCCGCGCAGGTGGCGGGGCAGATCGAGCGGTCTTTCGTGGACATCGGTGACCGCGTCACCGCCGGGCAGGAACTGGCGTTGATTGACCAGACCGCCCACGAGGCGCTCGCCCGGCAGGCCGCCGCCAACCTCGCCCGGGCCAATGCCAGCGCCGCCAACGCCACGCAAACGCTCAAGCGCATCCAGGATTTGACCAAGGACAACATCGCCTCCGCCAGTGAACTGGACCTGGCCGTGGCCGAGGTCGAGCGCGCCCGGGCGGATGTGCAGGCGGCGGAAGCCGCGGAAGCCATCGCGCGACTCAACCTCGAGCGCTCGCGCGTCAAAGCGCCCTTCGACGGAGCCATCGCCGAGCGCGTTGCGAGCGTGGGAAACTACGTCGGCATCGGCGCGCCCATTGTCCGGGTGGTCCAGACCGAGCCGTTGCGCCTGCGTCTGGAAGTGCCGGAGCGCGAGTCGGTGGCCGTGCGCGTCGGCCAGGAGGTGCGGGTCACGGTCGAGGCCGACAGCAACGTTTACACCGGCCGCCTGGTGCGCATCGCGCCGGCGATCCGCGAAGCCAACCGCATGTTGCAGGCCGAAGCGGATGTTCCGAATCGCGGCGCGTTGCGCGCCGGCCTGTTTGCCCGCGCCCAAATCATCGTGAGCCAGCGCGAGCCGGGCGTCACGGTGCCGCCCGACACGGTTATCAAGTTTGCGGGAATGGAGCGAGTGGTGGCGGTTAAGGACGGCAAAGCTGTGGAGAAAGTTGTGGCCACCGGCCGGCGCGGAGACGGCTGGGTGGAGATCGTTTCCGGGCTGGCCGCCGGAGAAATCGTGGTCTTGGACCCGGTCGGCATCCGCACGGGTCAGGCGCTGAAGCTCGAGAACGTGCCCGAGACGTTGCCGGCCGACGGGACCAGAACCGCAAGCGGACAGTGATGTTCTCGTCTCTTAATCGTAATCTTGATCATGATCTCCGCGCCTCTTTCCAGATTAAGATCAGGAGCACGATCAAGATTAAGAGGCGAATTATCCGTGGCGATCTTGGGTTATCTGGCGGTATAGCGAATGCAAAAACTTGCTGAAATCTGCATCCGCCGGCCCGTGCTCGCGACCATGATCGTGATGACGCTCGTGGTCATCGGCGTCGCGGGCTACATCCACCTGGGTGTGGACCGCTTTCCTTCGGTGGATATTCCCGTGGTGCGCATCAACGCCCGGCTGCCCGGCGCTTCACCCGCCGAAATGGAGTCGCAGGTCGCCCAACCCATCGAGGAGGTCGTCAACACCATTGAAGGCATTGACGAATTGCGCTCCATCAACGGCGGTGGGTCGAGCTTTGTGGTCGTCACCTTCAATCTGAACCGGGACATTGACGTGGCGGCACAGGACGTGCGCGATCGCGTGGCCACGGTGGTGCGGCAGTTGCCGCGCAACATGGACCCGCCCACGATCTCGAAGTCCGACACCGACCAGCAACCGATTCTCACCATCGCCGTTTCCGGTCCGCGCCCGCGACGCGAGCTGACCGAGATCGCTGACAAGATCATCAAGACGCACATCGAACGTTCCCCCGGTGTCGGCCAGGTGAGTGTCATCGGCGGCCTGGAGCGCGCCATCAATGTGTGGGTGGATGCCGACCGGCTGGCCGCCTACCGGATTCCCATCACCGCCGTGCGCGACGCCGTGGACCGGCAGAACGCGAACACGCCCGGCGGCAACGTCACCACCGAGCAACGCGAGCAAACCCTCCGCACCATGGGCCGGCTGACCGACCCGCGGGAGTTCAACGATCTGGTCATCGCCACCCGGGACGGCTCGCCCATCCGGGTGCGGGACATCGGCTGGGCCGAGGATGGCACCAAGGAGGAACGTTCGATCTCCCGGCTGAATGGGGAAATGAACGTGACGCTGGAGGTCATCCGCCAGTCCGGGGCCAACACGGTGGCGGTGATTGAAGGGGTGAAGCAACGGTTGCGGGCGCTCGAAGCCCAGCTTCCGGGCGATCTGAAAATGGAGATCATCCGCGACCAATCGCGCTACATCTACCAGGCGCTGCACGAAATCAAAACCCACCTCGTGCTGGGCAGCATCCTGGCCAGCATCATCGTGCTGCTGTTCATGCGGAACTGGCGCGCCACCGTGATTGCCGCCGTGGCCATTCCGGCGTCGGTCATTGCCTCGTTCGGCATGATGAAGGCGGTCGGCTTCACCCTCAACAGCGTGACCATGCTTGCGCTGGTGTTGATGGTGGGCATCGTGATTGACGACGCCATCGTGGTGCTCGAGAACATCTTTCGCTTCATCGAGGAGAAGAAAATGCGGCCCTTCGAGGCGGCCCGGGCGGCGACCGCCGAGATCGGCATGGCCGTCATGGCCACGACCTTGAGTCTGGTGGTGATTTTCGTGCCCGTCTCGTTCATGTCGAGCATTTCGGGACGGTTCCTCTATCAATTCGGCATCACCTCGGCGGTGGCGGTGCTGGTCAGCCTGCTGGTGTCCTTCACGCTCACGCCCATGATGAGCGCGCGGTTGTTGCGGGTGAAGCGTGGGAACGGGCAACAACTGGACGACGAGTCCACCCTCACCCCGGCCCTCTCCCTGAGGGAAAGGGAGAGTCGCACTCCGTCTCCCGGTGTGACAGGAGGCGGCAAACGGCCGGAGCACGCTGGAATCAAGGAGAGCGGAAGCCTGCTGTCCCCTCTCCCAGCGGGAGAGGGCCAGGGTGAGGGAGAGCGCACCTCAGCCCAACCCCGTTCCCGCACCGGCTTTTATCACGTGATTGATTCCTTCTACATGCGGACGCTGGGATTCGCAATGCGCCGTCGCTGGCTGGTGGCGGCCCTGGCGCTGACGGTCATGGCATCCTCCGTGCCGCTCTACCAGTTCGTGCGGCAGGAATACCTGCCCAGCAACGTGGACGAGGGCGAATTTGACGTGCGCGTCAGCGCGCCCGAGGGCACCGGCCTGGGCGCGATCAACGACGTGGCGCTCAAGGTCGAGGAGGAACTGACGCGCGTTCCCGGTGTCCAGTTCATCCTCACCACCGTCGGCAGCGGGTTTTTCGGCGGGTTGAACAGCGCCAACTTTTACGTCCGGCTCATTCCGCATGAGCAACGCACCTTCGGCTGGGCGCGCCTGCTCCAATGGCCGCCCTGGCACGCCTTCCAGGGCAATTTCACCCAGCGCGAGGTGCAACAGGAAATCCGGCAGCGCCTGCGAAAGTTCTCCGACGTCCGCATCGCCATCCGCAATCCGCAGACTTTCATCGGCGGCGGGCCGAACTTCGACATTGATTTCGCCCTGCTCGGTCCCGACCTGGATGTGCTGTTTGAGTATGCCGAGCGGCTGCGGACCAATGCTCCCGCGCTCGGCCTGCAGGATGCCGACACCACGCTCAAGCTCGACAAGCCGGAGTTGCGCGTCCAGATAGACCGCGAGCGCGCCGCCAATCTCGGCGTGGACACCGAGGACATCGCCACGGCGTTGCGCATCATGGTGGGCGGGGACGACCGGGTGACGCGCTTCCGCGACGAGACGATGAACGAGGATTACGACGTGCAGGTGCGCCTGCGGGAAGGCGACCGCAATGACGCGGAAACCATCGCGCGCCTGTGGGTGCCGTCCCGCAACGGCGGCAGCGGTCTCACCCGGCTCGACAACGTGGTCAAGCTGGTGCCGACAACGACCGCCTCCCGCATTGACCGGCTGGACCGACAGCGCCAGGTCAGCCTGCGCGCGGCCGTGGCACCAGGTTACGCCCAGGCCGATCGCATCGCCGCCTTGCGCGCCGAGGTCGAAAAGATGGGTTTGCCGACCGGCTACTCGACCCGCGTCTCCGGCCGCGCGCGGGAACTGGAGCGGACATTCACCGAGTTTCTCTGGGCGTTTCTGCTCTCGGTCATCCTGATGTACATCATTCTCGCGTCGCAGTTCGAGAGTCTGGTGCATCCGTTCACGATCCTGCTCTCGCTGCCGCTCTCCGTGCCGTTTGCCTTTTTGTCGCTGCTGGTCGCCCAACAAACCATCAACCTCTATTCCGCGCTGGGGCTGCTGGTCTTGTTTGGCGTGGTGAAGAAGAACGCCATTCTGCAGATTGACCACATGAACAAGCTGCGCGAGCGGGGCATGGAACGCCTGGCCGCGATTCTCCAGGGCAACCGTGAACGGCTGCGACCGATTCTGATGACCACGCTCACGCTGATCGCGGGCATGACGCCGCTGGCTTTGGGGACCGGCCCGGGCGCGGAAGAACGCCGCGCCGTGGCCGTGGTGGTGATTGGCGGACAGGCGTTGTGCCTTTTGCTGACGCTGGTGGTCACGCCCGTGGCGTATTCGCTGCTGGATGATGTTGCGCAGAAACTGCAATGGCGACACTGGCGCATCCCGGCGGGCGAAACTGCCGCACCGCTGCCGCAGGGGAAGTGAACGTAGGACGGGCGTCGCGCCTCGGTCTCCATCTTCCTGTCACTGGTTCACCATTTGGTTGCCATGCTCTTTGCGTACGCGCCCGTAAAAGCATACCGCTGATGCGGAGGACTGAAGTTGGCGACAGGCGCGACGCCTGTCCTACGGGACACTGGCTGAAGCGAGCGCCACGCGCTGTTCAAGCAAACGTCCGCTTCAAATACTCGATGCTCTTGCCCGCAATGACCTCCGCGCCTTCCTCGAACTGGAACACTTCCACCGAGACGTAACCCTGATAATTCACCTCGCGCAGCGCCGCGGCGATGGGTCTGAAATCCACGT
>WYBW01000005.1 GCA_011525685.1 Verrucomicrobiia bacterium | reverse complement strand
GCACGCTGGCGTTGAGGTTGATGACCGTCAGAAAGTCCGGCTGGGCTTGAGGTTTTCCGCGCATGGATTTCAGACGCAAGTCAATGCGGCCTGTTCAAATTTGCGTGAGACTATTTCAACAACCTGGTAGTCCCGCTGTCGAGCCGGCCATCTCGGGGGTAGATGAGTGAAATCACCGGCGGCGTTTTGTCGAAGTCAAAATCCAGCACGTAGGTCAGCGTCTTGGTCCTCACATTTCCCGCTCGATCCTCACAACGCAAGAGGATCGTGTTGGTGCCCAGCGCAAGGTCCACATCAACACACTCAAAAAAGTTCGTGGTGATTTGCAGGCTGATGCGGTCCACGGACTGGTGCGTCACACCACCCTCTTGGTTCTTGATTGCGTTCATAGCGCTAATGACATCGTAACGGATTGACGCAAGCGGTTCGTCGCTGTAGCCCTGAATCTGGATTATCGGCTGGGATGTCATGGTCTCCGTGGGATTCGTGATGACAATTGTAGGAGGGGTGTAGTCCACTCGGACCGAAACGGTTTGCGTCTCGAAAGGGATCGAACCACTGTCCCACTCCGCGGCCACGGTGACACCCCGTTCTCCCTCACCCGGACCCAGATCTACCAAGAACTCGGGGGTGAAGGGCATCCACGGCGCGTTGGCCGATGCCTGCATACCCCGCTCCAATTGCGCCCCCAGCCGATTCAATCTGGCCCAAACGGCTTTTCTGCTCTCCTCGTAATCTTCGTTCGGATTCTTAGGAGGTCGGAGGACATCGCCGAGCGTCTCCCCTTCGCCAGGCTCGAATCGGGTGACCGTCACTTTGATCCGGCTGGGTTTCACTTCACCCGTGAGGATTCTCACCACCACAGCGTTGCTGGCAATTCGGTCATCGCTCAGATTGACAGCGAACATGTGGTCGCGCTTCGCTGCTGCGGCGCCGGAGCCGGGAAGACGCGGCAGGATGCCGGGGCTGGACTGAAGATAGGAACTTCGATTCGTTTGTGCCGACGCGTGGTGTGCTGGCCCTGTGATCATCACCAAAACAGCCAGAAGAAATTGTGAAGCGTTCATATCGCCACCCGAACCCATTGCCAGCTCTACAAGGCCACTACGACCCTAACGCTACCTGGAATGAGAGCCCATCATTCAAAATCCATCTCGTAACTGATCACGCCGGTGCCGACCTTGCTCCGGACCTTGGTATTGGACTTGTTGATGACGGCTTGCATCGGTTTGTTCTCCACCAGCACTTCCGCGGTGAATCCCCGGATGCCGTTGCGCCGGGCGATGCGCATCAGGTGCTTCAGCAGAAATGTTCCAATGCCGTGGTTCTGCCATTTGTCGGAAACGACGAAGGCCACCTCCGCCAGATTGGTCTTGGGATCAAGGTAATAACTGCCAATGGCAATGATGTCCTCGCCGTGCGCCTCCGGCAACGTGCCCACGATGGTCACATCGTTGCGATGGTCAATATAGACGAAATCCTGAATCTGCTTGCGAGGCACGATCTTCTGGTAACCCATGAAGCGATAATAAATCGTGGCCTCGGACAGTTTGTAGAAGAGATCCCGCATCCGCGGCTCGTCCGTCGGATGAATCGGCCGGAAGTTGAGCAGCGTGCCGTCGTTGAGCAGATACGTGGTGCGCAGTTCCTTCGGCCCGACGACGATCTTGCCCTCCTTCTCCGCCAACTCGGCGGCGAGGTACTTCGCCTCGATGCCTTCACGCAACAACTGTTCACGGAACTTCGGATGCGCGATGCTGATCAGCGCCAATGCCCGCTCCGCCACGCTTTTGCCATGGAGGTAGGCCGCGCCGTATTCGGTCACCACATAGTGGACGTCGGCCCGGGTCGTGACCACGCCGGCGCCCGCCGCCAACCGCGAGACAATGCGTGAGACGGCCCCGCCCTTGGCCGTGGAAGGCAGGGCGATGATGGCCTTGCCGTCCTTGGCGTGGGCCGCGCCACGATTGAAATCCACCGCGCCGCCGACTCCCGAATAGAACTTGTCTCCGATGGAATCGGAGCAAACCTGCCCGGTAAGATCTATTTCCAACGCCGTGTTGATCGCCGTCATCTTGTGCTGCTGGCTGATGATGTTCGGATCATTGACGTATTCCGTCGGGCGGAAGGAGAACGCCGGATTGTTGTCCACGTACTTGTAGAGCTTTTTGGTGCCGAGACAAAAGCTGGCGACCACCTTGCCGCGGTCCATGGTCTTGCGGGCGCCCGTCACCACGCCCTCGCGAATCAGCGGGATGATGTCGTCGGTGACCATCTCGGTGTGGATGCCGAGGTCCTTCTTGTGCTTCAGAAAATTGAGCAGCGAATGAGGGATCTTGCCGATGCCCAGTTCGAGCGTGGCGCCGTCGTCCACCAGCGCCGCCACATACTCGGCGATCTGGCGCGTCACGTCGGTGACCTCGGCAGGCGGCACTTCGATGATGGGGGCATCGCTGGGCACCAGCACATCAATCTCCAGCGCGTCAATCAGCGTGTCGCCGAGTGTGCGCGGCATGTTGGCGTTCACCTGCGCAATGACCAGCGATGCGTTGTCGGCGGCACTTTTGACGATGTCCACCGAAACGCCCAGGCTGCACAGGCCGTGCTGGTCCGGCGGCGAAACCTGGATCAGCGCCACGTCCAGCGGCAGCCGGCCCGAGTTGAACAGCCGGGGGATGTCCGACAAAAAGATCGGCGTATAGTCGCCCAGGCCTTCCTGGATGATGCCGCGCACGTTTTCGGCTATGAAGAAACTGTTCACCCGGAAATAGCGGGTCAACTCGCGGTGGGCATAGGGCGCGTCCCCGAACGTGAGCAGGTGGACAATTTCGGTATCGGGCAGTTCCGTTGCCCGTTTGGACAAGGCTTCGACAAGCCCCTGCGGTTCACCACAGGCCGTGCCGACAAAAACGCGTTGACCGGGGCGGATGCGTTTGACCGCCTCCTCCGCCGTGAGAATTTGCGACGCGTATTTTTCTCTCCAAGCTGGATCGAAAGTGTTTTTGGTTTTGCTCATGGTCGTGAAATCCTGATTCTTCAGTGCGCCTCCCCATTTTCACCCGCTGAACCTTGTTCGAGCGTCATCCGCGCGTCCGCCACGTAGGCCTCCGTGCCCACCGGACCCACAATGAAGGGATTGATGTCGAGTTCCTTGATCTCCGGATAATCCGTGGCGAGCTGGCTGATGCGTTGCAGTGCGCCGGCGATCGCGTCCAGGTCCACGGGCGCCTGCCCGCGGGCGCCCTTGAGCAACGCGTAGGATCGCGTGCCTTTCAACATCTGCATCGCCTCGTCCGCCGTGATGGGCGCGAGGTGGAACGTCACGTCCTTCATGACTTCCACGAAAATTCCGCCCAAACCGAACATCAACATCGGGCCAAACTGCGGGTCGCGCGTCATGCCCAGGATCACCTCGCGTCCGCGCGTGCCCATCTTCTCGACGAAGCCGCCGCGCAGATGCGCGTTCGGCGCCCGCCGCTGGATGCGCAGCATCATCAAATCGAACGCGTCGCGCACCTGCTCGGCGTTGGCCAGGTTGATGCGCACGCCGCCGAAGTCGGACTTGTGGATGATGTCCGGGGAGGAAATTTTCAACACGACCGGGTACCCGATGCGTTCGGCAATCTCGACCGCCTCCTCGGCATTGTGCGCGAGATGGCCATCCAGAATGTTGAAGTCATAGGCGCGCAAAATCTCCTTGGCCTCGACTTCGCCGATCTGCGCCTGCTTGCTGCGGTGATACACCTGCAACACGCGATCCACGCGCCGGCGGTTCACCGGGAAGCGCGTCACGATGCGGGCCGGTCGCCGCCGCCACGCGGCGTAATCACACATCGCCCGCAGCGCGTCCATGGCGCGATCCGGCGACGGATAGTTGGGGATGCCCGCCGCCATCAATGTGTCCTTCGCCGCTTCGACCGCCTCGCCACCCATGAAGGTGGTGAGCAACGGCTTCTTCTGGTTGTGCGTTGCGGCCAGTTGCTCGGCCAGCGCCAGCGGCTCCGTCATGTTCTGCGGCGTGACCACCACGACAATCGCGTCAATGTCCTCATCTTCCTGCAGCACCTTCAGCGAGTTGAGGTAACGATCCGGCGGCGCATCGCCAATCACATCCACCGGATTGCCCACGGAAGCGGAATCCGGAAGGAACGGTCGCAGTTTCGCCTTTGTCATGTCGCTGGGCGTCACCATTTTCAAACCCAGCGTCTCCGCGGCATCGGCGGCCATGATCCCCGGGCCGCCGGCGTTGGTGATGACCGCCACGCGGTTTCCATTCGGCAATGGCTGCGCCGCGAAGGCCTGGGCGTAATCGAACAACGCTTCAAAGTTCTCGGCGCGGATGACGCCCGCCCGCTTGAACGCGGCGCCATAGGCGATGTCCGCGCCGGCGAGACTGCCCGTGTGCGAAGAGGCGGCCTTGGCGCCGGCTTGCGTGATGCCCACCTTCAGGATGACCACCGGCTTGATGGCGGCGGCCTCCTCCGCGATGCGCAGGAACTTGTTGCCGTCCTTGATGCTCTCGAGATAACTGGCGATGACGGCGGTCTCCTTGTCCTCCGCCAGCGCCTGCAAAAAATCCGCCTCGTTCAAGTCGGCCTTGTTGCCGATGCTGATGACCTTGCCCATGCCGAGCTTTTGTTTGGCCGCCCAATCGAGAATCGCCACGCACAGCGCGCCGGATTGCGAGATCACGGAAATCTTTCCCGCCGGCGGCACGGAGGGCGCGAAGGTGGCGTTCATCCGGTGATGCGTGTTGAGAATGCCGAGGCAGTTCGGCCCCATGAGACGCACGCCGTTGGCCTTGCACAATTCGACCAGTTCCTCCTCCGCCGCCGCGCCCGCCGCCCCCACTTCCTTGAATCCGGCCGTGATGACCGTGACGACCTGAGCCCCGGCGTTGATGGAACTTTGAATCGAGTCCTTCACGAACTTCGGCGGCACGACCACAATGCTGAGATCAATTTTCCCGCCGTATTCCTCCAGGCTGCGATAGCACCTCACCCCCAGCACTTCTTTGGCTTCGGGGTTCACGGGCACAATTGTTCCCTGGAAGCCGCTCTTGAGCAGGTTGGCCACGAACGCGTGGCCGACTTTGCCGGGATTGCGCGAGGCGCCGAGCACGGCGACCGCTTGCGGATAAATCAGTGATTCGAGCATAAAAGTCTTCGCCTTGGAATGTTACCCATCGTGCCAGCCCTGACTCACCACCACTTGCCAAGCTGTGTACGTATTTTGTCAGCCGGAGTCAAAACTTGAGCGGCTTCAAATTGCCTCTCCACCTGCCGCGTGGCGCAGGATTCGCGCTGCAAAATATGCGAAGCAAACGGCAAGGTATGTGGAGCGTCCTGGCCGGGAAAGCCCAATCCTAAACTCGTCTGTGTCTGACAGTTCGACGGCAGAGGGAAGAGGCTGACGCCACGGACGCAGACCCGGTGGGTTCGGCCCGGCAGACTGGCCAACGCAAAACCGGCGCGCCATTTCGTCTGCGGAGAATCGCATGAGCAAACAAATCAACGGCTGCAAATTCAAAACCATTGATGCCAACGAAGCCGTGGCGTCCGTGGCCTATCGGTTGAGTGAAGTCATCGCCATCTATCCCATCACGCCCTCGTCGCCGATGGGCGAATGGGCGGACGATTGGGCGGCGCGCGGGGTGAAGAATTTGTGGGGCACCGTGCCGTCGGTCATCGAACTGCAAAGCGAGGGCGGCGCCGCCGGCACCATCCACGGCGCGCTGCAAACCGGCTCGATGAGCACCACCTTCACCGCGTCGCAGGGGCTGTTGCTGATGATTCCCAACATGTACAAGATCGCCGGCGAACTCACGCCCACCGTGTTTCACATCGCGGCGCGGTCGCTGGCCGCGCAAGGCCTCTCCATTTTCGGCGATCACAGCGACGTGATGGCCGCGCGCGCGACCGGTTGGGCCATGTTGTGTTCGGCGTCCGTCCAGGAGACGGCGGACTTCGCCGCCATCGCCCATTCGGCCACGCTCGAAACCCGCGTGCCCTTCGTGCATTTCTTCGATGGCTTCCGCACGTCGCACGAAGTCGGCAAGATCGCCGAGATTTCCAACGACATCCTGCGCGCGATGATCAACGAGGATCGCGTGCTGGACTGTCGCGCCCGCATGATGACGCCCGACCGGCCGGTGTTGCGCGGCACGGCGCAGAATCCGGACGTGTATTTCCAGGCCCGCGAGGCGGCCAACAAGTTTTACCTGCCCATCCCGGCGGAAGTGCAGAAGGCCATGGACAAGTTCGCCCAACTGACGGGACGCCAATACCAGCTTTACGAATATCACGGCGCCGCGGATGCCGAACGGGTGATTGTGATCATGGGTTCGGGCTGCGAAGCCGTGCATGAAACGGTGGATTACCTCATGGCGCAGGGCGAAAAGGTCGGCGTGCTCAAAGTCCGGTTGTTCCGCCCGCTGGACAACCCGCTTCTCATTGCGGCCCTGCCGAAAACGACGAAAGCCATCGCCGTGCTCGATCGCACCAAGGAACCGGGCAGCGCGGGCGAACCGCTTTACCTCGACGTGGTGCAGGCGGTTTACGAAAGCGCCACCGCCAACGGCGGGAGGTTCGCGAAAATGCCAGTGGTGGTCGGGGGCCGTTACGGCTTGTCCTCCAAAGAGTTTACCCCAGCCATGGTGAAAGGCGTGTTCGACAATCTGGCCCAGCCGAAACCCAAGAATCACTTTACCATTGGCATTGAAGACGACGTGCTCGGTCTGAGCCTGCCTTACGATCCCGGCTTCTCGACCGAGCCAGGCGACGTTGTGCGGGCGGTGTTCTTCGGATTGGGCGCGGATGGCACGGTGGGCGCAAACAAAGATTCCATCAAGATCATCGGCGAATACACCGACAACTGGGCCCAGGGCTACTTCGTTTACGACTCAAAGAAATCCGGCGCGGCCACGGTGTCGCACCTGCGGTTCGGTCCGCGGAACATCCGCTCGACCTACCTGATTTCCAAGGCGAACTTCGTGGCCTGCCATCAACCCTCCTTGTTGGAGCGCTACGACATGCTCAAGTATGCGCAACCGGGCGCGACGTTCCTGCTCAACACGCATCATGCGCCCGAGGAGGCTTTCGCGAAACTGCCCGAGCCCATGCAGCGGCAGATCATCGAGAAGCAATTGAAGTTTTACGTCATCAACGCCTTCAAGGTGGCCAGGGAAAGCGGCATGGGCGGGCGCATCAACACCATCATGCAGGTCTGCTTCTTCGCGCTTTCCGGCGTGCTGCCGCGCGACGAGGCCATCGCGCACATCAAGGATTCGATCAAGAAGACCTACGGCAAGAAAGGCGAGGAAATCGTTCAGATGAACATCCGGGCCGTGGATGCGGCGCTTTCGTTCCTGCATGAGGTCAAAGTGCCCGGGGCGATCGTGCCGGGCGTGCCGGCCCGGCCCCCCGTCCCTCCGCAGTCACCCGCCTTCGTGAAGGAAGTGCTCGCCAAAATGATGACCGGCGACGGCGACGAACTCCCGGTCAGCGCGCTGCCCGTGGACGGCACCTACCCCACGGGAACGACGAAGTGGGAAAAGCGGAACATCGCGCTGGAAATCCCGGTGTGGGATCCCAACGTCTGCATCCAGTGCGGCAAATGCGTTTTCGTCTGCCCGCACGCGACCATTCGCAGCAAGGTTTACGATCCCGCCCTCCTCTCCGGCGCACCCGCTGAGTTCAAGTCTGCCGACGCCCGCCTGCCCGAATGGAAGGGCCGCAAATTCACCATCCAGGTCGCACCCGAGGATTGCACCGGCTGCGGCGTCTGTGTGGACGTTTGTCCCGCCCGCAACAAGTCCGAGGCGCGGCTGAAAGCCATCAACATGCGACCCGTCGAGCCGCTGCGCCCGGCCGAAATCAAGAACTGGGATTTCTTCCTCAACGTCCCCGACATGGACCGCCGCGTCGTGCCGCTCGAAAACGTGCGCTCCATTCAACCGTTGCGCCCCATGTTTGAGTTCTCCGGCGCCTGCGCCGGCTGCGGCGAGACGCCTTACGTGCGCCTGCTTTCGGCGCTGTTCGGCGATCGCTTGCTGGTGGCCAACGCCACCGGCTGCTCCTCGATCTATGGCGGCAACCTGCCCACCACTCCCTGGACGCAGGACGCCTCCGGCCGCGGTCCCACATGGGCCAATTCGTTGTTCGAGGACAACGCCGAGTTCGGCCTGGGTTTCCGCGTTTCGATTGACAAGCAGAGGGAGTTCGCCAGTGAACTGCTCAAGCAACTCGCGCCGCAGGTCGGCGACGAACTGGTTTCCAAGATTCTGAGCAACCCGCAAAAGGATGAGGCGGACATCTTCGACCAGCGTGAACTGGTGAAAGAACTGAAGGCGAAGCTCAAGGGTCTCGCCACGCCGGCCGCGAAGCAACTGCTGCCGCTGGCCGATCAGCTTGTGCGCAAGAGCGTGTGGGTTCTGGGCGGGGACGGTTGGGCGTATGACATTGGCTACGGCGGTTTGGACCACGTGCTCGCCAGCGGACGCAACGTCAAAGTGCTCGTGCTCGACACCGAGGTTTATTCCAACACCGGCGGTCAATGCTCCAAATCCACTCCGCGCGCGGCAGTGGCCAAGTTTGCCTCCGGCGGCAAGCCCGCCGCCAAGAAGGACCTCGGCCTCATGGCCATGAGTTACGGCAACGTGTACGTCGCCACGGTTGCCATGGGTGCGAAGGACGAACAAACGCTCAAGGCTTTCCTTGAAGCCGAGGCCTACGAAGGACCGGCCATCATCATCGCGTACTCTCACTGCATCGCCCACGGCATCAATATGACCACCGGCCTGCAAAACCAGAAGGCCGCCGTCCAATCCGGCCAGTGGGTGCTCTACCGCTACAACCCCGACCGTGCCGCGCAAGGGTTGAATCCGATTCAGCTCGATTCGGGCGCGCCCAAGCTCAAGGTCGAGCAATACCTCAGCATGGAGAACCGCTTCAAGATGTTGACCAAGAGCAAGCCGGAGGAAGCGAAGCGTTTGTTCCAGCGGGCGCAGGAGGACGCCGAGGCCCGCTGGCGGCTCTACGAGGCGCTCGCCGCGCGCGACTTCAAACCCAAAGCCGTGCAGCCGGCAGCGGCCAAACCGGCGCCCGCCACCGTGTCGGACCATCCGTGAACTCAAATCCGAAATCAAAAATCTGAAATCTCAAATTCCCAGTCATGGACCTGACCACTACTTACCTTGGATTGGAACTGCGCTCGCCGTTGGTCCCCTCGGCCGCGGCGCCGCTGTCCGATGACATCGCCAACATCAAGCTGATGGAAGATTCCGGCGCCGCCGCCGTGGTGCTGTATTCGTTGTTTGAGGAACAACTGCGCCTCGAACGCTACGAACTGCACCATCACCTCACGCACGGGACGGAAAGTTTTCCGGAGGCGCTCACCTATTTCCCCGAGCCCGCGGAATTTCACGTCGGCCCGGAACAATACCTCAAGCACATCGCCCGGGCCAAGGCCGCGGTGGACATCCCCGTCATTGCCAGCCTCAACGGCTCGACCCTCGGCGGCTGGACCGATTACGCCAAGCGCATCCAGCAGGCCGGCGCCGATGCACTCGAATTGAACATTTACAGCATTCCCACCGACGCCGATCTCACGGCGGCCGACATCGAAAAAGAGTACGAGCAGATCGTCAAAGGCGTGAAATCCGCCGTGACGATTCCCGTGGCCGTGAAGCTCAGTCCCTTCTTCACCAACTTCGCCAACGTCGCCAAACGCCTCGTCCAAGCCGGCGCGGACGGCCTCGTGCTGTTCAACCGGTTTTATCAGCCGGACATTGACCTCGAATCGCTCGAAGTGACGCCCAACGTCCTGTTCAGCACCCCCATGGCCATGCGCCTGCCGCTGCGCTGGGTGGCGATTCTGCACGGACGCATCCAGGCCAGCATCGCCGCCACCAGCGGCATCCATCGCGCCTCGGACGTGGCGAAAATGCTGTTGGTGGGCGCGGACGTGACCCAACTCTGCTCCGCCCTCATGCGCCACGGCATCAAACAACTCTCCGTGATCGAACACGACCTGCGCGTCTGGCTCGAACAACACGAGTACGAATCGGTCAAACAGCTCAAAGGCAGCCTCAGCCAGAAGAACTGCGAAGACCCGAGCGCCTACGAACGCGCGCAATACATGCGCGCCCTTTCCACCTTCCCCTTCCCGGCGGGGAAGTAGTGGGAAAGCGACGTGACGTTCGGGCAGCTTGAGTTGCTGCAACGCAAGTAAACGGTTCCAGCATCGGGGACGCGGCCATTCCCGTAGGACAGACGTCGCGCCTGTCTCCATCTCCAAGTTGTTCTGCTTGCTCGATTCCCAATACGATTGATCCGGACGCGACTTCGGAATCCCCTTTTAGCTCACACCAAGCCCCATTGAGTCAAAGCGGCAGCGCTGAGGGTTGGACTGTCTTTGACCAACCCCTTGTGATTGAATGGGCACGATGATTAGCTTGGGGCAGGACTACTTTTGGGCGAAAACCACGGCGGACGGCCAGCCGGGGATTTCCGTCCACGACCATTGCCTGAATGCTGGCTGCGTGGCCGAGGCGCTGCTCGCCGCGCTGCCACCAGCGGTGCGGGCATTACTCCCTCCCGGCGCAACCACGCTCGCCGCGCTGCATGATGTGGGGAAAATCACTCTTGGCTTTCAGGCCAAATGTCCGGCATGGCTCGCGCGACCCGATGCGCCAAAAGTCTCGCCGGGCGAAATCACGCTGGCCGTCACTGACCACGCGTTGGTCAGTCAGGTGTTCCTGCAAAAAGTTCTTCCGTCCGCCGCCCGGCTCTGGGCCGTGGCCGTGGGCGCGCATCATGGTCGTGTGAAAGGACGCAACGCCCGGATTCCGCATGGCGCAATCCAACCGCGCGCCGAATGGGCCGAAGCCCACCGCCTGAAAGTCACGGCAGACCTCCGTGCGGTGTTCGGCGATCTGCCCTCCGCATCACCCGAAGCCCGCTTTGCTCCGCAGCATTCCGACCTTTGGTTGTTGGCCGGTCTGATCACTGTGGCTGACTGGATTGGCTCGAACGAAACCTGGTTCGCACCGGATTGCGGCCATCCGCTCGACGCGGCGCGGCACCAAGCCCGCACCGCGCTCACCCAAATCGGCTGGCCCGGCGGCAAACTCAAAGCCACCGATTTCGCCGCCGCCTTTGCCTCGGCACAATCCCCCGCCTTCACACCCAATGCCGTCCAACGGGACGTTGCCGCCGCCACTCAAGCGCCCGGCATTGTCATCGTCGAAGGCCCGATGGGCTGCGGCAAAACTGAGGCCGCGCTGTTCGCCGCCCAAAAACTCATCGCCAGCGGCGCGAACCACGGCATCTATTTTGCGCTGCCCACGCAGGTCACCAGCAACCGCATCCACCAACGCATCGGCGCGTTCCTCCGCAACACCCTCGCCGACGCCGCCCCGCTCCGCCTCGCCCACGGCAACGCCTGGCTCGAGGACGACTTCGATTTGCGGCTGCGCCCGGCTTTCTCGGAAGTAAATCGCGACAACGAGGACGATCCCCGCGACAGCACCCGCGAAGCCCGCTCGTGGTTCGCCTCCGCCAAACAGGCTCTCCTCGCCACCTACGGCGTGGGCACGATTGATCAGGCGCTGCAAGGCGTCGTGGCCGTGAAACATTTCTTCGTCCGCCGCTTCGCCCTCGCCGGAAAGGTCGTCATCCTCGATGAAGTCCACTCCTACGATATCTACACCGGCACGCTCATCACCGCGCTGATCCGTGAACTGGTGAACCTCCGCTGCTCGGTCATCATCCTCAGTGCCACGCTCACTGCCGAACGCCGCCGCGAACTGCTTGCCGCCGCTGGCATCAACGAAACCGAAACACCGACGGCCTATCCGCTCGTCACGGTCGGCGGCGAAACCCAGTGCCGCCATTTCACCCCGGAATGGAAACCGCGCCCGCCCATTTCACTCCGTGCGGCCACCCTTCCCGAGGACGAAACCCGCGCCGAACTCATCCGCCGTGCCGAAGCCGGCCAGCATGTCCTCTGGATTCGCAACACCGTCATCGAAGCGCAGCAATCGTTTCGCGACGTGTCCAACTCGATTCGCGAAGGAACAGTGCGCGTCGGCCTGCTGCATAGTCGTTTCCCCTTTCACCGCCGCGCTGAACTTGAAGACGACTGGCTCGAACTCTTGGGCAGGAATCGCCCTGCGGACGGCCAGGGCACAATCCTCATCGCCACCCAGGTCGTCGAGCAAAGCGTGGACATTGACCTCGATTTCATCGTCTCCGATCTCGCGCCCACCGACATGCTGCTCCAGCGCCTGGGCCGGCTCTGGCGGCACGAACGCCCGCACCGTGCCGCCGCCGCGCCGGAATTCTGGGTGCGCCTGCCAGAGTTGTCCGTCGAAGCCAATGACGACCCTCTCAAGAAATCTCTCGGTCGCAGCGCCCGCGTTTATGCGCCTTATGTCCTTCTGCGCACGCTGGCCGTCTGGCAACAACTCCCCGTAGCAGCCGACGTGAGTCGGCTCAAACCTTCCGAAGGTCAGAGTGGACTCACGTCCGCTGCTACCGGCTTGGAAGCGGAACACCGCTCCCACATCCACCTTCCCGCCGACATCCGCCCGCTGCTCGAAGCCACCTACGCCGAACCGGATGACAATGAACCCGTCGCCTGGCGCGAACTGCACGCGGAATTGGAAAAGGAAAAACGCGACCTCGCCCTCAACGCCGAAGCCGCCACGCGCGTGCTTGGCAATCCCATGCTCGCCGACAAGGAGGAAGTCCTCACCCGCCGCAAAGGCCCGCCCACCACGCCGGTGTTGTTGCTCCGTTCCATCACCGGCGGCCTCAACGGCCTCACGACCCTCGTCGCACTCGACGGCACGCGCATCGAGATCAGCGAACACGAATGGCGGCGCGCTCACGCCCGTTTTCTGCATCAATGGCTCGTCCGCGCCCCGCGCTGGATGATTCCCAAGAACGCCCCGCGCCCCCGCTGGCTCGATCTCCACGGCCCGCCCGACGCCGTGGTCGCCGTGGTGCAGGACGATGGCCGCTGCCTGTTCGGCGACGACGTTTCCGCCATGACCTATGACCCGCGCCTCGGCATTTTCGCCGAACGCGCCTCCAAACCCACCCCGCAAACCTGGAAGGATGACTACGATGACGATGAATTTGACCAATGACCCCTGGATTCCCGCGCTGCGTGCCGATGGCCGCCGCGACCTGTTCAGCCTGCAAGACCTGTTCGCACAGGCCCACGAACTGCGCGACCTCGCCGTCAAGCCGCACGAACGCGTCGCCCTCATGCGCCTGCTGCTTTGCATCACGCAAGCCGCCCTCGACGGCCCGGCGGACGAAGGCGAATGGGAAACCTGTCAGCCGCACATCCAGCCGCGCGTCCGCGACTACCTGACCAAGTGGAAATCCGCGTTCGAGCTGTTCGGGGATGGGCAGCGGTTTCTGCAAATGAAGCCGGGGGTAGTCGCTGATGCCAACCCGGTCATGGAGAATGAAGGCGTCACGCGACTGAATCTTTGTCTCGCATCTGGAGAGAGCAACGCGACGCTCTTCGACAACGCAGCGTCGGAAGGGCGGGAGTTCAAGCCAGCCCAAGCGGCACTATACCTTCTGACCTACCAGTGCTATTCACCGCTGCTTGGGCGCGGCTACAAGGGGCGTTCTCCGTGTGCAGACGAAAGCATGCTTCATTCGTTGCTTCTGGGCGAAAGCCTGATGGAGACAATCCGCCTGAATCTCCTGACGTTGGAGACAATCACTGACTGCTATGCACCATCAGGCGCAGGACGCCCAATTTGGGAGGCCAGCCTCACCAAGAAGCTCTCAAATGCGGAGTTGAAAGCCCTAACGCAAAGCTATTTCGGGCGTCTTGTCCCGCTGGCGCGAGCCATCTGGTTGGATTCTTGCACGAAGATGACTCTCGCGAACGCACTGGTTTACGAAGGCATGGAGGATTCTGGATTGCGTGAACCCACAGCAACTGTTGTTGTTGCCAAGGACTCCAAGGTTGTGCCTTTGAGCATCCGTGCGGACAAAGCGATTTGGCGCGAGTTGCCCGCGATTTGCGTCAAAGGTCGGCAATCGGATGGCGTCTCAGGTCCGTTGGCTTTGCGTAATCCATTTCCCGCTTCCGGGATTACCATTTGGTCAGGTGCGATGATCTTTCCCAAGAAGAACGCAAAGATCGAGGACGTTGTCGAATCCACCTACTCGCTCCCGCCCGGCATGTTTACCGAGTTGGGACGTGCCGCGTATGAACGGGGTGTGGCCCACGCCGAGGAACGCGAAGGGGTGCTGATTCAAGCCGTCAAAGCCTACGCCGCTTCGCTCAAGGTGGTCGCTCCCGCCTACGACCGCGGTCGGCAGCAGTTCTGGACGCGCGTCGAGCAGCACCTGACCGCGCTCTTCGACCTCGCCCGCCATCCCGACCTCATCGCCGACCTGCCGAACAGCGAATGGGGCAAAGCCGTCGCCGCTGCGGCCCGCGACGCTTACGAGCAATCCTGTCCGCGCCAGACCCCGCGCCAGATCGAGGCTTACGCGCTCGGCCTGCGCAAACTTACCTTCGCTCTCAAGCCCAAGCGTTAACCAAGATATGCCCGTGCGGACAGACAGAACGACCCGTAGCGCAGACTTCCCAGTCTGCTGTATCGCAGTGCTTCCAGCCTGCGTAGCCTCGCGCCACCCAGCACGCACGACCTCGCGCACACCCCGCCGATTGGAAATCGGCGATCCAGCAGGTTGGAAACCTGCGCTACATCGCCCGGCGCAAACTGACCTATCGCCCGAAACCAAAATCCGAAACCAAGTCCTGAGCTTATGAGTAAAACAAAGCGAAGCCCCAAGGAACGCGCCGCCGATTTCGTCGGCGCATTGCGCCGCGCCAGCAACGATCGCGGCAAAATGGCCGCCCTCCGGCGCGGCCTCACCGACAACCCGCGCCTGCACGTGGACGCATGGCCCGTCATCGCCGGTCTCGGCGGTGACATCGGCAACGCCGTGTATGTGGCCATCGCCGCGCTGTATGCCAGTCATCCCAAAGACGAACCCAGCTTGCGCAACTTCGGCGACACGTGCCGCCGCATCGCGCAGGGCGACGGCAAGGACATCGCGGAAAGCTTCGAGCGCCGTTTCCGCCGCCTGCTCGCCTGCGACAGCGTGGACGACGTCATCGGCCAGCTTCGTTCGTGGGTGCGCCTCGCCGCCAGCAAGGGCGTGGGCGTGAACTACGAGAGCCTGTTCGCCGATCTCTGGAACTGGCCGTGGTATGCGGACGACATCCGGGTGAAGTGGGCCAAATCCTTCTGGCAATCCGGCGAAACCGCCTCCGCCGAAACCCCGCAAACCGCCAACCAACCCGCCCTCGTATGAGCACTACCACACTTGATACTCCGGCCACCACCGCCACGCTGTATCTCACGCAGATTCTCGTTCCCTACGAGGACGCCGCCCGCCTCCTGCGCATCCGCGACACCTACGACTGGCATCAACGCGTCTGGCAGGCGTTCGGCGGGCGTGACGGCGCGGCGCGCGATTTCCTCATCCGCGTGGACCGCAAGGAGGAAGCCTACCGCGTGCTGATCCTTTCGCGCTCCGTGCCCGCCAAGCCCGATTGGTGTCCCACCGATTGCTTTGGCACGAAGGAAATCCCCGACAAGTTCTTCGAGCATCCGCGCTACCGCTTCAGCCTGCTGGCCAATCCGACGTGGAAGCCGGTGAAAGACGAGAACGGCAACTACATCGCCGACGCGAAGAAACGAAAGCGCCGCGCCATCACGAAACGCGAAGATCTTGTTGCCTGGCTGCAACGCAAGGCCGAGGCCGGCGGTTTCCGTATCAATGCCGACTCGCTCCGCACCATTCCGCGTGGCCGCGAGTTTTTCCACAAGGATGGTCGCTCGCACGGCACGCACACCGCCGTCGAGTTTCAGGGCGAACTCACCGTCACCGACCCCAAGATGTTCCGCGCCACCGTCGCCGCCGGCATTGGCTCGGCCAAGGCCTTCGGCTTCGGCCTGCTCGTGCTCGCGCCGCTTTCAGCCGCCGATTAACCGCTCGTATTCATCATGAGGACCAATCCAGAACCAAATGAAGTTGGCATCGCACTTGGCGGCAAGCGCCCGGTGCTTGATTCCGACCCGCGCCGACCAGGTATTCGGCCCAACGGGTTTGAAATGCAGCCCGGGGTGTCTCGGGTTTTCCCGCAGCAGCCGGTAGTTTTTGCGGGCCAACTGGCGGATGGCCGGCGGAAGCCCGCGCTAGTGCCTCCAGAAATCCGGCGTGGTCGAATGGCTCACGGCAGCGGCGTGCAGCGACCGGCTTTGAACTCGGCAATGGCTTGTTGCGCCAGCTTGTCCAGCGGGCCGCCCGGGCGCGCATCCTCTTCGATTTGCGCGTCCCAATCCTCTTCGCACCGGCGGTCCAGACGAGCTTTCAACTGCCACAGTTCGTGGCGCGGCAGTTTCTCAATGGCCGCCTCGATTTCTTTCACCGTGCTCATGGCCAGAAACTACCGCTTCAGCGCACCCCTTTCAACTCTCAACCCGTAACCGTTAATTCATCAACAAAACATAAAATGAAACTCATCGAACTCCACATCCTGCAATCCTTCCCCGTCTCCTGCCTGAACCGCGACGACGTTGGCTCGCCCAAGACCGCCGTCTTCGGCGGCGTCAACCGCGCCCGCCTCTCCAGCCAGTCGCTCAAACGCGCCATCCGCGAATACGCGCAGGACAACCTGCCCGACGCCCGGTTCGGCGGTGTTCGGGGACGGTTCGTAGTCGCTCCGCTGACGGAAGCATTGACCAAAGCTTTTTCGGAACAAGGCGTCGCCAAGTCTTCGCCTCGAGAGTGGGCAATACGCTTGAGCGTGGCTCTAACCAAAGCGAAGAAACCGGGACAGAAGCCGTTCGAGACCGACTCGATTGAAACGGTTTCAAAGCATTTGGAAGATGCAGACGCCGGCCAAGTCACGACCGCACTTTTCATGTCGCCCAAACAAATCGCGCTGTGCGCGCAAGGCATCGCTGCTGAACTGAAGGCAAACGGCAAAGTTAAAAGTCTTCTCGCTGTCGCCAAGGCGGCGACTGTGGAGAGCTTGAGTCTGGACGCTGTGGATGTTGCGTTGTTCGGCAGGATGGTCGCGGCAGACTCCTCGCTGACTGTGGAAGGGGCGGCTATGTTCAGCCACGCCCTGTCCACGCACAAGAGCGACAACGACCTCGATTTCTTCAGCGCCTTTGAGGAGTTTCGCAAGCCAGACAGTGAAAGCAGCGATGAAGGTGCTGCCATGATTGGCACTTCGGAGCATTGCTCCCCCACCTATTACCGCTACGCCGCCGTCAACCTCGACCTGCTCGCGGACAAGGACCACCTCGCCAAGCTTTCCGCCGCGGAACGCCGCAAGGTCGTGGACGCCTTCATCCGCGCCACGCTCCAGGCCGTGCCTGGCGCGCGGAAGAATTCCATGAACGCCCACACGCTGCCCGGTTTTGTGCTCGGCACGTTCAAAGCCGCCGGACAACCCGTGCAACTCATCAACGCCTTCGAGAATCCCGTCCGGCCCAAGTCCGGTTGCGGCCTGCTCGAACCCTCCGTTGAAGCCCTGAAAGCCCACCACGCCAAACTCAAGGATACCTGGGGCATCACGTGCGAAACCGAAGTCGCCATCCCGGACGTCAACCTCAACGCCTTTTGCGAGGCCCTCACCCAGCATGTCCACTGAAACCTGCCTGGCCTTGTTGCTCGATGGCCCGATGCAATCGTGGGGACACGCCTCGCGTTTCGAGCGTCGCACCACCGCGCTGCATCCCACGCGCAGCGGCGTCCTCGGCCTCATCGCCGCCGCGCTGGGCATTGATAAACACGCGCCGGATGAAGCCGGGCAACTCGCCCGCTTGGCCAAGCTCCGCTTCACCACGGTGAAACTGGACAAAGGCCAAGGCCGGCTCATCCAGCGCTTGGAGGATTACCACACCGTCACCGGCATCCGCCGCGCCAGCGGCAAAGTGGACGAGGACGCCACCGTGCAAACCTATCGCCACTACCTCCTCGACGCCCGCTTCGGCGTGCTGCTCGAAGGCCCGACGGCGTTGCTGGAGGAAATTGCCGCCGCGCTGCGCAATCCCAAGTGGGGCGTGTGGTTGGGCCGGAAATGCTGCCTGCCCGCCACCCCCGTCCTCGCCGCGCCGCCCGGCGAACGCGCGGACGTGTGGCGGCAATTGCTCCAACGCGCCGGCTTCAGCGGCGATGAACGACTCGAACACTTCGACCACGTCCTCGAAGTCCCGCCCAGTGAACCGGGCGCGGACCTCATCGAAGACACCCCGGTCGGCTACGGCCAGCCCATCGGCGAACGCCATGCCCCGCGTTGGATTCGTCGCGTGCCCAAAACCGGCGTTGCACAAACTTCAACTCCAACTTAAAGTTCAATCCATGAAGACTGTGACCATGCTGGAGTTTCGGCAGGATGCCGAGGGGGTGCTGCGCCGGGTCGCCAAGGGCGAGCGCTTCGTCCTCTCCCACCGCGGCAAACCTGCCGCCCGCCTCGAACCGCTGAACGCCGCCTCGCCGGGGAATGCGGCGGAGGATCCCTTCCTGAGCATCGCCCGCCGGGCCAAGCCCAGTCCCAAGGGCAAAACCCGGCACGCGGACATTGACCGCATCCTCTATGGCCGCCGTTGATGTCTTTATGGACAGCGCGGGGTTTCTCGCTCTCTGGGACATGGGCGATGAACATCACGCCGCCGCCGTGACGTTGCAGGCCGAATTGACCCGCAAACGGCGGCGGTTTTTTACAACCGAATACGTTGTGGACGAGACCATCACCCTGCTGCTCGTGCGTCACAGCCATGCGGCGGCGGTGGACTTCCTCGACACCATCGAACGCAGCGAATCACTCCGGCTGGAGTGGATTGGGCCGGACCGCTTCCATGCGGCAGGAAAATTGTTTCGCAAACACGAAGACAAGGAGTGGTCCTTCACCGATTGCGTCAGTTTCGCCACCATGCACGAACTTCAAGTCCGCGACGCCTTCACCACGGATCACCATTTCAAGCAGGCGGGCTTCGTGCCGCTGCTGAAATCCTGACTCCTTCGGACTTCGGAACTCGAACTTCGGATTTCTCCCTCATGCCGCTCTTTGAACGTCCCCCGCTAGAAACTCTCGCCTCCGCCAAGGACCGCTGGACGCCCATCTACCTCGAACACGGCCGCCTGGAAGTGGACGATTCCAGCGTCAAATGGATCGGCGCGGATGGGACGCTCTGCCGCATCCCCGCCGCCACCGTTTCCGCACTGCTCCTCGGCCCCGGCACGACCGTGACCCACGCCGCCATGAAAGCCTGCGCCGAAAGCAACACCCCCGTCTGCTGGACTGGTGAGGAATGTTTGCGTTTCTACGCTTTCGGCCTCACGCCCAATCACACCAACGACATGCCCCGGCTTCACGCCGAGGCCTGGGCCGACAAACGCCGCCGCACGCAGATCGCCCGCGCCATGTTCCAGATGCGTTTCCCCGACGTGGCCGTGGACGGCAAATCCGTCAAGGAACTGCGCGGCATGGAGGGCCTGCGCGTCCGCGCCCTCTACACCGAACTCGGCCTCAAGCACGGCGTCACCTGGAAAGGCCGCAACTACGACCGCCAAAACTGGGACACCGCCGACGACATCAACCGCGCCCTCTCCGCCGCCAATGCCAGTCTCTACGCCTTGTGCGCGGCGGTCATTTGCTCGCTCGGCTACGTGCCCAGCCTCGGATTCGTGCATGACGCCGGCACACTCCCGTTCGTCTATGATGTGGCCGACCTCTACAAACACCTCACCAGCATTCCCGCCGCTTTCCTCGCCGTGCGGCAGGATCCCAAAGACGACGGCAGCCTGGTGCGGAAACTATTGAAACAACGCGTCGAGGAGGAGCGGATTCTGCAGCGGATGCCCAAAGATCTCGCCGCCCTGTTTCAAACCGCCGAAGCCGCACCGCAACAGGCCGCCGCCCGCCCCCCTTCGGCGCTGGGCTGATCCCGCACTCCGCGTTCCGCATTCCGCACTCGCATGACCGTTCTCGTCGCCAACGACACCCCGCCCGCCATTCGCGGCATGTTGAAACGCTGGTTCGTCGAACCCAAACCCAACGTCTTCGTCGGCACCGTCAACCGACGCACCCGCGACAAGGTGCTCGACTACGTGAAACGCAACGCCGAAGGCATGAGCTTGCTCATCCTCAGCAGCGAACCCAATTGCCAGGGCTTCAAAATCGAACGCTGGGGTGAACCGGATCGCCGCGACGTGGAAATCAGCGGGCTCTGGCTCGTCGCCGAACAGTGGGTGGACGAGGAAAACCGGCCCTTCTGATTCCCAGAAAAAGCTCGAAAACGGCTGCGCAACCTGCTGATATTCCAGGGTTCTCCCCACCCGCGTGGGGATGGTCCGCTGTTGATGAATAATCTTTTTGGCAGGCTTGGGTTCTCCCCACCCGCGTGGGGATGGTCCGTGTCGTCAACGGTTTCGCTTCCAAGCGTCCAAGTTCTCCCCACCCGCGTGGGGATGGTCCGCGATGCAAACGGTGCCGGACGGTGCGCCGGCCGTTCTCCCCACCCGCGTGGGGATGGTCCGCATAACGCTTTGTTGAACCCAGCCGCTGCGCGGCGGGCCTGGCGGGCGGCTTGAGCGCCAGCGATCTGCATCGGTCCAGGCAGCAGTAAAGTTTTTGGAACTGGCGGCGAGCATGATCCCGCATCCACGGGCACACTC
>WYBW01000199.1 GCA_011525685.1 Verrucomicrobiia bacterium | reverse complement strand
GGAAGAACCCGGTGGCGCCGATCTGCCTGGCCCGGGCTTCATACGTGGCCGGGTCGCCCCCGGTGATGACGATGATGGGAACATTCACCGCCTCATCCATGCGTTTGAGCCATTGCATGATCAGGAAGCCATCCCAGCCAACTCCGCCGCCGTGCCCCACGTCGGGCGGGAAGGTGAGATCGAGGAGAATCAAATCGGGCTTCTGCGTGCGCACCGCATTTACCGCCGCGGAACCGTCCTGGGCGGTCAACACGTCATAGCCCCTGCCACTCAATTTGAGCGACAGCGATTTGAGAATCACCGGATCGTCATCCACCACGAGAATTCTTTTTCGATTCATGGTTGTCCTTTCGGCGGCCACACGGAATGACTGAGCAATTACCACACCGAGCAACCGGCCGATCGCGGGCAAACCTGGTCGGCCGCGCGGCCCGCAGGCTGGACGAGGACAAGGGAGCCAGATTCGAGTCGCGTGTCGCTGCCATTTTATGGAACATGCGTGTCCAGTTGGCGGACGACTTTGCATGGAAAACCCGTTCTACAGCCCTGGCGAACAGCGCGCCAGCAAGGTGCAGGCGCTCTTCGCGGCGATTGCTCCGCGCTACGACCTGATCAATGACGCGCAGAGCTTCGGCCTGCATCGCCGCTGGAAACGGCTCGTGGCGGAACTGGCCGCCCCGCGCCCGGGTGACCGCGCGCTGGACTTATGCTGTGGCACGGGCGACCTCGCCTTCGCGCTCGCGGAAGCCGGCGCTGAAGTGGTCGGGCTGGATTTCAGCGAACCGATGCTGACAGTGGCGCGGAGTAGAGGTCGGAGAAAAAACCCAGAGCCCAAAGTCCGCAATCCGACCTTCCTTCGCGGTGACGCGATGCGGATTCCGTTTCCCGATGCGACTTTCGACATCATCACGGTGGGTTACGGCCTGCGCAACCTGGCCAGTTGGGAAACCGGCTTGAGCGAGATGGCGCGCGTGGCCCGGCCCGGCGCCCGGTTGGTGGTGTTGGACTTTGGCAAGCCGGACAACCGGCTGTGGCGCTCGGTTTATTTCGGTTACCTGAGACTGTTCGTGCCGATGCTGGGGCTGTTACTGTGCCGTAACGCCAGCGCCTACGGATACATCCTCGAATCGTTGAAGCATTATCCGGCGCAGGAAGGGGTCGCCCGGAAAATGCAGGAACTCGGCCTGGTCAACGCGCGGGTCGTGAACCTGCTGGGCGGGGCGATGAGCATCAATTATGGCGAGAAAGAATTGTGAACCAGAGCCGCCGCAAATCTCGTTGCCAAGCTGAATTCAGTTCCACCAGAATCCGGCCATGAATTTCCGCGAGAAAATCGTTCCGTGGGACCGATTGCCCGAATGGCGCGCCGCGATGCGGGCGTCGGGGCGAAAACTGGTCGTGACCAACGGCTGTTTCGATTTGCTGCACCTCGGGCATGTGACGTATCTGGAGACCGCGCGCAATCTGGGCGACGCCCTGCTGGTGGGGGTCAACAGCGACGAATCGGTGCGGCAATTGAAAGGCGCGGACCGGCCGGTCAATGGCGAAGCGGACCGCGCAGCGGTGGTGGCGGCGCTGGAGAGCGTCAACGGCGCGTGTGTCTTCACCGAAAAGTCGGCCGCGCGGTTCTTGACGGCAGCCCAGCCGGACATCTACGCCAAAGGCGGGGATTACACGCTGGAGACCTTGAACCAAGAAGAGCGGCGGATCGTGGAACAGGCTGGTGGACGGATTGTGATCCTGCCCATTGTGCCGGGCAAATCCACCACAAGCTTGTTGGAGAAAATCTCCCGGCTGTAGTTGGACGGAGTTATGTTTCTGCCCAAATCCACGCTTGGATTCAGGCTGGTAAAGGCTCAAGCCGCGCCCGGCCTTCGCAAATCGCAAGTCGCAAACCTTGAATGAAGTTTCTGGTGATTTCCCTGGCCGGCATCGGCGACACGTTGTTCTCGACGCCGGTGATCGGTGAATTGCGGGAGAACTTTCCCGACGCCGTGATTGACGCGCTGGTGCTCTGGCCGGGCGCGCGCGACCTGCTGGAGCGAAATCCCCACGTCAGCACGGTCTTCCAGAAGGATTTCTTCAAGCAGCACAAGCTGGAGACGCTGAGGTTTCTGTGGGCCTTGCGCCGGCGCCGATACGACGTTTCCATCAACACCCATCCGCAAAGCCGGATTCACTACCTCGCCGTGGCCCGTCTCATCAACGCCCGGATCCGGATCAGCCACGGCTATCACCGCAGCCCGGCCGTGGACCGATGGTTCGTCAACCGGAGTCTGCCCCAGGACTACGGCAAGCACTCGGTCGAGAACAATCTGGCGTTGCTGCCCTTGCTGGGGGTGACGCCCCGCCAACCTCCCCGGGATTGCGAGCTGTTTCTCTCGCCGACCGAATCGGCATGGGCCGAAGAATTCCTCACCCGGCATGAACTCAAAGCGCGGCGGCGGTTTGGAGTTCACGTAGGCTCGGGCGGCACCAAGAATCTGGCCCTGCGCCGCTGGCCGCTGGAACACTATCTGACTCTGATTCAACGCGTGACGCAGAACCATCCCGAGGTGGCGATTCTGCTGTTTGGCGGGCCGCAGGAGGAACAGGACCATGCGCGGATTCTGGCCCAGGCTCCGCCCCGCCAGGTTTACGTTGTTCGCACGGAGAACATCCGCCAGACCGCGGCGCTGCTCCGGACGTGTGACCTTTTCCTCAGCGTGGACAGTTCCTTGATGCATCTGGCGGCGGCGGTCAAGGTGCCAAACCAATTCGTTTTGGAAACGCCCACCTTCAACAAGCCCAACGAACCGTATCAACAGCGATTCACCGTTCTGCGAAATCCGCACGTGGCCGGGCGGAACCTCGAGTTCTACCTCTACGATGGACGTGACATTCGCGGCACACGGGAGGAAATCCGCCGCAGCATGGCGTCCATCACGGTGGATTCAGTCTATGAGAAGCTTCGGAACTGCCTCGTGGCTTCGGAGCAGTTGGCGTAGTGCGAGAGGCCGTCGTCGGCGCGAGCAGTCTGCGACAGGCTGTGCCTCAACCCGTTTTTCCCGGCCTCATTTTCTGCACCCAGTAATCCAGCAAATCGCCCAAGGTCGTGGAAATGTCGTAGTCAGGCTTCCAGCCGGTGAGTTCAACCACCTCCGAGCAGTCGCCGTGCTGATAATGAATGTCAATGGGCCGGTAAAATGCGGGGTAAACCTCCTTCTGCACGCCGTCCAATCCGCTCAGTTTGATCAGTGTGTCGGTGTAGAAACCCATCTCGTGCGGCACGTCGCCACAGATGTTGAAGACTTTGCCGTCGCTCCGCTCGTTGATCATCAACAGGTAATAGGCCTTCACCGTGTCGCGAACGTCGAGGACCACGCGGACGGTCTTCAGATTTCCGACGAGCAGTTTGCGCTCGGCATTGCTGGTCTTCATCTTGGCCAGTTGGTAGGCATCCGAGGAAATGGAGAAGGTCCGTCCACGCCGCGGGCCGGTGTGCGAGAAGGCGCGCGTGATGAAGCCGCGAATCTTTTTGCTGGCGAACCGCTCCTGCATGTACAAATCGGTCGCCGCCTTGCTGACGCCGTAGGGATTGGCGGGTAGAATGACATCGGTGGTCCGGATTTTCCGCCCGTCCTCGCCCACATTGCCATAGACCTCGGAGGTGCTGCAAAACATGAGCTTGCACTCCGGCTGATTGTCACTGATGGCTTGGATCAGGTTGGCGCTGCCCATGATGTTGGCCTCGAAGGTGCCCAGCGGGTCGGTGAAGCTGGTGGGGGGATGCGACTGCGCCGCCAGATGAAACACGCCGTCAAACTTGTGCTGCCGGAAGATGCCGTTGATGACCCGAAAATTGACCAGATCGCCGTAAAGGAAGGTGATCTTCTCGAAATGCCCGGCCGGCACCACGTCCAGGATGTCGGTCTGCCGGCCGTTCGTATGCCGGATCAGACCAAACACTTCATGGCCTTCAGCGATGAGGAGATTGGCCAGGTGCGGACCGGCAAATCCCGTAATGCCCGTGATTAGATACTTCATACTGAGTCTCGGATTGCCGCCCCGGATTCCGCCGTTTAGTGGCTGCCGTTACAGCGGCTTCGCTTTCTTCTGTCCAAAGAAAGGAGGGCGGATGTTGTTGATTCCACGCGCCACGGACAAGCCCAAATTTTGCGCCTGGCGGGGGCAATCCCTGAACCCGCCAAAAGCGCCGACCCACACCCAGACAGCGCGCAAAAAATTCGCCATTCGGGGCTTGACGCCTTCCCCAGTCGTGGCATAGAGACACATCAAAAACCAGAACCGGAGAAACCCATGGCTGAAAAAAGCATCGAACAACGTGTAAAGGACATCATCGTCGAGCAGCTCGGCGTCAACGCCGACCAGGTCACGCCGGAGGCCAAGTTCATCGAGGACCTCGGCGCCGACTCGCTCGATACGGTGGAACTGGTCATGGCACTGGAGGAGGAATTCGGCCATGAGATCCCCGACGAACAGGCGGAGAAACTCCAAAGCGTCGGCGACGTCATCAAGTACATCGAAGACCTCCAGCAAAAGTAATCGCGCCTCCGATGAATCCGGGGCAGGGCGTCTCCGCTTTGCGGGATTGAACTGCCCCGTTTAATTTTATGCCGAGCGATTGGACAAACCGCCGCGTGGTGGTCACCGGACTGGGGGTGGTGACACCACTGGGGCATGAGGTGGAGGCGTTCTGGAAACAGCTCCTGGCTGGCGCGTGCGGGATTGACCGCATCACCGCGTTCGACGCGGCGGCGTTTGACACCCAGATCGCCGGGGAAGTCCGGGGTCTTGATCCCAGCCCGGCGTTTCCCTCACCCAAGGAAGTGCGGCGCACCGACCGCTTTTCGCAGTTCGGGGTTTACGCCGCCTGGCAGGCTTTGAAGGATTCCGGAGCGGAACTCGACAAACTCAACCGGGACGAAATCGGCGTCATCATCGGCTCGGGCATTGGCGGGTTGGAAACCACCACCGCGCAACACAAGATCTTGCTCGAACGCGGCCCTGGACGGCTCTCGCCGTTCATGATTCCCATGCTCATCAGCAACATGGCCTCCGGCTTGTTCTCGATGTATCAGAATCTGCGCGGGCCGAACTTCGCCACCTGTTCCGCCTGCGCCACGGCCAATCACGCCATCGGGGAAGCCTGGCGCACCATCAAAATGGGCGAAGCCGTGATGATGTTCGCCGGCGGCGCCGAGGCAACCATCGTACCCATCGGGATTGGTGGGTTTTGCGCCATGCGCGCCATGAGCACGCGCAACGATGATCCGAAACGCGCCTCGCGTCCATTCGACAAGGAACGCGACGGCTTCGTGATGGGCGAGGGCGCCGGCGTCATCGTGCTGGAAGAACTGGAACACGCAAAAAAGCGCGAAGCGAAAATCTATTGTGAGATCACAGGGTACGGCAACTCCGCCGACGCCCACCACCTCACTGCTCCGTCGCCCGGGGGAGAAGGCGCGGCGCGCTGCATGAGGATGGCCTTGCGCAACGGCGGGTTGAACCTCACGGACATTTCCTACATCAACGCCCACGGCACTTCCACGCCCCAAGGCGACGTTTGCGAAACGCAGGCCATCAAGACCGTATTCGGCGACCATGCCCGCAAGCTGGCGGTCAGTTCCACCAAGGGCGCCACCGGTCACATGCTTGGCGCGGCGGGCGCGGTGGAAATGAGCGTGTGCGCCCTGGCCATCAAGCACGGCGTCGTGCCCCCGACGATCAACTACGAGGTGCCCGATCCAGAGTGCGACCTGGACTATGTGCCGAACACCGCGCGTGAGATGCCGGTCAACGCCATCATCAACAATTCGTTCGGCTTCGGCGGTCACAACGCGAGCATCGCCGCGAGGAAATTCCAAGGCTGAAGTGAACGGTTGGATTGAAGCGAGGTTGGCGGCCAACGAGGAAAGACACGGATGAGCTTCCTCGCCCTTCTCGAAGCCAAACGCCAGGGACTGTCACTCCACGCCAGCCAAATCAGAGCCGTCGTCGCCTCGTTTACCCAAGGGCAAATCCCGGACTACCAGATGGCCGCCTTCCTCATGGCCATTTACTTTCGCGGCCTGAATACGGAAGAAACCACCGCGCTCACGCTCGCCATGCGCGATTCCGGCGACGCGCTGAACTTCCCAAAAGACCCGCGCCCGCTGGTGGACAAACACTCGACCGGCGGCGTGGGCGACAAAGTCTCGCTGCCACTCGCGCCATTGTTGGCGTGTCTCGGCTTTCGCGTGCCGATGATCTCCGGGCGCGGCCTGGGCATCACCGGCGGCACGCTCGACAAGCTGGATTCCATCCCCGGTTTCCAAACGCAGTTGCCCGCGAAGCGGATCGTGAGCATCGTGCAGGAGGTTGGCTGTGTCATTTGCGGCCAGACCGACCGCATGGTACCGGCGGACAAAAAACTCTACGCCTTGCGTGACGTGACCGGCACCGTGCCGAGCATCCCGCTCATCGTTTCTTCCATCCTCTCCAAGAAGCTGGCGGAAAATCTGGACGCCCTCATCCTCGACGTGAAGTTCGGTCGCGCTGCCTTCATGCAATCGCAGGCGGACGCCCGCAAGCTGGCGAAAGCCATGGTCGCCCTCGGCAACCGCTGCGGCGTCAACACCCGCGCCATGCTCACCGACATGAGCACGCCCATCGGCCGGGCCGCAGGCAACTGGCTGGAGGTCAAAGAGAGTCTGGCCTGCCTCGAGCCTGGGACAGGCGTCGCGCCTGTCTCCAACTCAAAGAAAGGTGAGGCAGCCGCCACGCCCATCCTGCTCGACTTGCGCCAACTCGTCCTCGCCAGTGCCGCGCATCTACTGGTCCAGACCGGCAAGGCGAGTTCCTTCAAAGCCGCCCATCGGCAGGCGGAAGATTGCCTGAACTCCGGCGCCCCGCGTCGAAAGTGGGACGAAATGCTCGTCGCCCAAGGCGCGAACCTCGACGCGTTCAGAAACAAACTCGCACGCGACCACACGTTGTCGGCAGTCGTGGATCTCAAGGCCCATCGCCGCGGTTTCGTCTCGAAGTGCGATGCCCGGCTGTTGGGCGAAGTCATTCGCGACCTTGGCGGCGGGCGACTGACGAAGGAATCCGTCATTCATCACGAAGTGGGTTTGGATCAACTGGCCAAACCCGGCGACGCGGTGCGGCGCGGTGACACGCTGGCCCGCATCCACGCGATGGACCGTGCGCAAGCAGAAACCGCCCGGAGACGAATCCAACCGGCGTTCCGCATCACGGACCGACCACCGGCACACTCGCCTTTGATTGCCGAAGTCATCGCGCGTTGATCTGAAACTCATCAACGGCAGGCGACTCTCACTTTCTCGCACCCGGGTCTGCCTGCCTGTGGCCGCGTGGAGGGCGTGGACGCTGGAGAGGCGGCTTACCAACTACCTGGTCGGAGGGGCGGCTGGCAAACCGCCCCTCCGGCAGACTGGCGGACTTGCAAAAAGTCGAGATGCGTCCATCAACGGCGGCGGAGGCAAATTAGACTCGCCGCCCTGGCTTCCGCACCACATAATGCGGCGGATGTCGGTGATCCAGCGTTCCATCCAAGTCGCTTACGGCCTGCGAGTCTATTTCACTCAAGCGGCGTTCGATCCAGCCAATCTGGTGATCAAAGGTCTGCTCACCGGCAATGCTCCCGCACGGACCGCCAAGGCGCTGGTGGTCGTGGATGAATCCCTCGCCCAGGCGCAACCGGCGCTGATCCGACAGATCGAAGCCTATTTTGCCGCCCACGCCGACGCGTTGAATCTGGCTTGTACGCCAATGATCGTCGAAGGCGGAGAGCGCACGAAGAACTCCTATTTTCACGTCTCGGAAATCCACTCGCACATTGATCGTTACCACATTGACCGCCACGCCTATGTCCTGGCCGTGGGCGGTGGCGCCCTGTTGGACATGGTGGGACTGGCGGCGGCCACGGCCCATCGCGGTGTGCGGCATGTGCGCATTCCGACCACGACGTTGGCGCAATGCGATTCGGGAGTGGGAGTGAAGAACGGAATCAACGCTTTTGGAAAGAAGAACTTCATCGGCACCTTCGCGCCACCGTTCGCGGTGGTGAACGATTTTCAGATGCTCGCCTCGCTGTCACCGCGAGACAAGCGGGCGGGTTACGCTGAAGCCGTCAAAGTGGCCTCGATCCGGGACGCGGAGTTTTTTGCGGAATTGGAACGCGACGCGGCCCGCCTGTGCGAATTTGACCCGGCGGCCATCCAACACCTCATTCATCGCTGCGCCGAACTGCATCTCGACCACATCGCCACATCCGGCGACCCCTTTGAAACCGGCTCGGCGCGGCCGCTGGATTTCGGGCATTGGTCGGCGCACAAGCTCGAGCAGCTTTCCGAATACAAGATCCGCCACGGCGAGGCCGTCGCCATCGGGCTTGCGCTGGACACCATCTACTCACGGGATGCCGGTCACCTCGACGCGGGATCCGCCGAGCGGGTGTTGAAACTGCTCGAGGCTCTCGGCTTCGAACTGTTCGCCAGCGAGTTGCTGCACACCGACTCGGAGAATGGGTTGCTTGTGCTGGAAGGCCTCGAGGAATTTCGCGAACACCTCGGCGGCGAGCTGACCATCACGCTGCTCAACGCGATTGGACACGGCTTTGAGGTTCACGAAATGAACCTGCCCCGCGTCATCCGCGCGATTGACGAATTGCGCGAGCGTCACCGCGGCCGGGCGCGGAAAATCGTTCGCGCTTCGGCATGAACCGGCACCGGGAGCGTCGGCATCGTGCTGTCGCCCTGCACCAAGGTCCGCCGGCAGGGATGCCGGCCCTCCTGGTCGCTTTCACATGAATCGCATCGCGGTCATCAACGTTGTCGGCCTCACCGAATCACTCATCGGCGCACACACACCACGACTGGCCAGATTCGTCAGAGAGGGACGGCTGGTGCAAATCGCGCCGGCGTTTCCGGCGGTGACCTGTTCGGCGCAATCCAACTACTTGACGGGCAAGCCGCCCTCCGAACACGGCATCGTTGGCAACGGCTGGTATAATCGCGAACTGGCCGAAGTCCAGTTCTGGAAGCAGTCCAACCACCTTGTGCGCGGCCAAAAGATTTGGGAGCACCTGCGCCAGCGCGACCGGCGATTCACCTGCGCAAAACTCTTCTGGTGGTTCAACATGTACTCCAGCGCGGATTACTCGATCACCCCGCGTCCCATGTATCCCGCCGATGGTCGGAAAGTGTTCGATATTTACACCTGGCCCTATTCGATCCGCAGCGAGATCAAACGCGACCTTGGAGAATTTCCATTTCCAACGTTCTGGGGACCGGCGGCGGGCGTGCGGACACCGCGAGGTTCGCCAGCGGCCGCGTCGCGTTGGATTGCCGAATCCGCCAAGTGGATCGAGAGAAAGTATCAGCCGACATTGAACCTGATCTACCTGCCGCATCTGGATTACAACCTGCAGCGATGCGGCCCGCAAACTCCCCCCACCCGGCCTGTGGCCACCCGCTCCCCATCGGATGGAGACAGGGACAGGGTGAGGAGGGTCGCCGCAGAGCTGAATCCCGCCATCCTCCCTGACTTGCAAGCGATTGACACCATCGTCGGCGACTTGATTGACTTTTTCCGGGCACAATCCATGCAGGTGGTTCTGCTCTCCGAATACGGCATCACGAACGTGGACACGCCGATTCATTTGAACCGCCTCTTCCGCCAACAAGGCTGGCTCGCGGTGAAGGAGGAACTGGGCCTGGAACTTCTCGACTGTGGCGCGAGCCGGGTGTTCGCTGTGGCCGACCATCAGGTGGCGCACATTTACTTGAACGATCCATCGCTCCGGGTTCGCGTTCGCGACTTGCTACAGAGTTGGGAAGGCGTTGACCGCGTGCTGGACAAAGAGGACCAGGTCGCCGCCGGAATTGACCACCCCCGCGCGGGCGACTTGATTGCCGTGGCCGACGAGAAAAGCTGGTTCAGTTACTACTATTGGCTGGACGATGCGCGCGCGCCGGACTTTGCGCGCACGGTGGACATTCATCGCAAACCGGGCTATGACCCGGTGGAATTGTTCCTCGATCCGCAACTGAAGTTTCCCAAGCTCAAAATCGCCTGGCGGTTGTTGAAAAAACAACTTGGTTTCCGGATGTTGCTGGACGTGATTCCGCTGGATGCGGCGCTGGTGAAAGGTTCACACGGAAGACGGCCCGCCAACCCGGCGGACTGGCCGGTATTCATCACCGGTCGTCCGGAACTGCTGCAAGCGCCGCAGATGGAATCAACGGATGTCTTTCACGCACTGGTGCGGCACTTGTTGCACTACTGACGCTTGCATAATATAGTGATACCTTTTACCCTGTCGCTGTCTAAAACGATATGGGTAATCCAAAAGGTGTGAAACGAGACTTCGCCGCACTGGAACGGCGGCGGATGAAGGCGATTAGACTCTTCGAACAAGGCTTTTGCAAAGCCGAAGTCGCCCGTCGCTGCGGTGTGAGCAATCAATCTGCAGGGCGCTGGCACACGGCCTGGGAGGGTGGCGGAAGCAAGGCGCTTAAACACCCTGG
>WYBW01000198.1 GCA_011525685.1 Verrucomicrobiia bacterium | reverse complement strand
GTTGTGGACGTATGATCCGCCCCCGACCAGGTTCACGGTCAGGGTGGCGTTATACGAGGGGCCGGGCTCGAAACCGCCGGAAAAATCCGCACCGAAAGCCGTGACACCACCTGGGAGGAGGACGGTTACCGGAGAACCCCCGTCGAAATGCCAGAGGTACTTGCCATCCCCAGGTATCGGCGCACCGTTGACTGCGACAACCAAGCGGCGATCAGGAGTGGTGAAGGTCACGCCCGAAGTAGTTATGTTGGACTCACCATTTCCCGAAGTCGGAAGGTCTTCGAAGGTAATAGTGGTGCTTAAACTTAGCGCGGCCTCGAAGGCTGACCGGGATGTGTAAACCGTGCCTTGGCAAAAAGCTGCTGGTGTTGCGAGGACCAAAATGCCAGCGATGGCGGCTTTGATAAGTGTGGGGACTCTCATAAATCCAAGGCTCAATGCCAGCCACTCCATGGCTCACTGCGACTATGTCATAGGACTGACCATAAACCTGACGCTTTCGCTTGCCGGCTTGTAAACCCTGTTACGACCTGTCCACTCTGCTCCTGCCTCGTGTTTCCTGTCAATCCACCATTCTTGCGGCCTCCGGGGCAAGGCAGGGGGACATGCCTACTGCAAGGACAGGAATGTGGGGCACAATTCCTTGTCGCCCGGCTGCTTCTTTGTCACGCTGGCGAGGTGATGTGGAAGTATCTTCTGGCCCTGGGGCTGGCGCTGGCGTGGCCGGCCTCAGGGGCGCAACGGGTTTTCGATTTCGCCGAGTTTCCGGCGGACCAAACCCCGCCCGGCTTCAGCAGCGTGGTGGCGGGCGAAGGCCCGCCCGGCAAGTGGCGGATCATCATGGACGACGTTCCACCCCTGTTGACGCCGCAAACCGACAAGTCGCCGCCGGTGACCAAACGCGCCGTCCTCGCCCAACTGGACCCGAACCCGACGGACGAACGTTTCCCGATGCTGGTGTATGAGGGCGAATTGTTCGGGGACTTCCTGCTGACCACGCGGTTCAAACTGGTCAGCGGCGTGGAGGCGCAGATGGCCGGCATCGCGTTTCGTTACCAGGACGAGAAGAACTTTTACGTCATCCGCGCCAGCGGGCTGGGCACGAACATCATGTTCTACAAGGTCGTGGATGGGGAACGCCGGGATGCGTTCCGGCTCGAGACCGAAGTCCCGGCCGGTGTCTGGAATGAGTTGAGCATCGAGTGCAAAGGCAACCAGATCATCTGCCTGCTCAACGGCCGGAAGGCCCTGCCCACGTTCACGGACAACAACGCCCGCCCGGGACGGATCGCCTTCTGGACGAAGTCCGATGCGGTGACGTATTTCACCGATGCCCGGATCGTTTACACGCGGAGCGAAATCCCGGCCCGCGCCATCGCGCGCGACGTGCTCAAGAAGTATTCACGGCTGATCGGCCTCAGAATCTACACCCTCGACCCGTCGGGCGATCCGCGAGTCGTTGCCAGCAAGCACGAGGAGGAAATCGGCCAGTCCGGCGGCGCCGCGGAAAAGAACTGCATCGCCAACGGCACAATCTACTACGGCAAGGAGGACAAGACCGTGTCGGTGGTCATGCCCTTGCGCGACCGGAACGGCGACCCGATCGCGGCCGTGCGGCTGGTGATGCAATCCTTTGCGGGCCAGACCCAGCAGAACGCGCTCGCCCGGGCCAGACCCATCGTCCGCGAGATGCAGGCGCGGGTGGCTTCGGTGGTGGAACTGGCGCAGTAGCAGGCTCGCCGCCGGGCGGATCCCGAACGGGCGGACCCATCCCCCTTGACGCGGGCCGCTATTCCGCCGGCGGCAGGCGCACCGGTTCGTCCCGTTTCGGCGCGGGGATGTCCGTCGCCGCCACGCGGCGCACCCCGCCCACCACCGAGATGGCGCCCTGCGCATCCATCTTCAAGCGCGGCCGCGTGTTCACGAGATCGTAGGTCTGCCGCAGGGTGATTTGACCGTCGGGATTGACGACCGTGTAATTGAAGGACCGCGCATCGTCCTGATAGAGCAGGTGCAGATTGCACTCCCGGTCCAGTTGCGGCTCGGGTTTGCTGACCGAACGCATTTGCCCGAGCGGAAACACCTTGAACACCCGCGACTCGGCGGCATCCGTCAGCCGCAGATAAAGCCGGATCTGCGAGTTGAGATAATTGGCCTGTTGCAACGTGTAGCGCCGGACCTCGGGCGGTTCGTCGGGCGCGCCCGCGGCGGACGGCACGCCAAATTCCTGCGACCAAAGCCGGGCGCCGCGAATGATGTCAAAATGAACCGGCTTGCTCGTCAGTTGAGCGCCCCACTCCGCCACCTGCACCGTGGCGGCAACGCTGTAGCGGCCAAACCGCCCCAACGCGAAATGCGGCCCCAGGTCCACCCGCCGGATGGCCACCTTGGAAGATTCCAGCGTGAACTCGCCCAACACCGGGACCTCGCTGTTCTTGACGACAATGAAACCATCGCGCGACTCAACGGAAAAGGTCAGCCACTCAGGGTGGTTGCCGAATCGCAACGTCCGGCCAGAGA
Source organism: Verrucomicrobiia bacterium (assembly GCA_011525685.1). Taxonomy (GTDB): domain Bacteria; phylum Verrucomicrobiota; class Verrucomicrobiia; order Limisphaerales; family JADLHS01; genus WYBW01. The sequence goes on along the minus strand of WYBW01000198.1, from coordinate 22,200 downwards.
GGTTGGTGATATGCACCGCGGCCGGGATGGACTCGCCCACCAGAAACTGTTCCTGCTCCAGCACGACCTGCACCGTCACCTGCGCTTGGGCCGGCAGCAGCCAGGCCATCAACGCCAGTCCGACGGGCAATCCTGAGAGTTTCATTACTCCCACTCTAGGCAGGCCGCCCGGCGTGGCAAGCCGCAAAAGCGGCCAGCGCGCGCTGCACCACCTGGGCAGGCGTGATCGCGGTGAGACACTCCATGGGCTGCGGCCACGCGCAACGCGGTTTGAGGCAAGGTGCGCACGGCAGCGGATGCTGCATCACGTCATCCAACCGGCCATAAGGCCCGGTGCGCCGCGGTTCAGTCGGGCCAAACAGGGCGACGAGCGGTTTGCCCAAGGCGGCGGCAATGTGCATGGGTCCGGTGTCGTTGGTGATCAGCAGGTCGCTCCGCCGCAACCACTCCACGGTCTCCGGCAGCGAGGTTTGTCCGGTCAAATTCAAGCCGCGTTCCCGCAGGGTCGAGGCGAGAAAGTCACCAAGGGGTTTGTCGTCCTCTCCGCCCAGAACCACGAAGCGGACCTTCGGTAGTTGGGCCGCCAGTTGCCGCGCCGTCTCGGCAAAATGTTCGATCGGCCAGCGCTTGTTGGGCCAGCGCGCGCCGGGTTGCAGGGCGATCCAGCGGGGGTCGTCCTGGGTTTGCGGCCATTTGGTCCTAACCGCAGCGGCGATTTCCGACCGCTCGGGCAACCAGGTGAAATTCCAGTGGACCGGCACGCCAAGCCGCTGAAGTACGGCCAGATACCAATCCACGGCGTGAGTGTGGAACGAGGCGCGCGGCACGGCGACGTCGTAAAAGCCTCGCGCTCCTTCGCGCGATTCATCCAGGCCGACGAGCAAGTCGCCCTGGGCCAGCCAGGCGAACACCCCGCTGCGGGCCAGACTTTGCAGGTCAATCACCCAGTCAAAACGTTGCGCCCGCAACCAGCGGAGGCTGCGCCACATTTCCGGCCAGTGCCTGGGCGAAGCCCAGCGTTTGCGCTCGAACCGCACCACCCCGGCGAGGTCGGGATCGTGTTCGAGGAGCGGGGCCAGGCCGGCGTCAATCCACCAGAAAATCTGGGCTTCCGGCCGGTGGCGTTTGAGCAGCCGCAAGACCGGCAGGGCCTGCACCACGTCGCCAAGCGAACTGGGTTTGAGAATGAGAATCTTCAAGGAAGTGGCGCCTGACGGGTGGCAGGCGACACCAAGCCGCCTGGGCGCGGACGCGGCTCGTCACCGGCCACGCGCCACCCCTCACCTTCCGTAGGCCAGGCGTTCGGCCAGCCGTTCCGGCAGGCCGGCGGCCAGGATCTTGCGCTGGGCGGCCGCGATGTCGTATTCGAGCCGGCGCAATTCGATCGTTCCTTCATGCACGTCATAAACCACGTAGGCCGCCTTGGGATTGTTATCGCGCGGCTGGCCCACGGCCCCGACGTTGACGAAGTATTTCTTGCCCGCCTCGACCTTGAACTTCGAGTAGGTGCCACCGCGCACGTGGCTGTCGCGCATGAACGCCACGGGCACGTGGGTGTGGCCGAAGAAACACACCGCCGTGTTCTGGTAGGTGAAGCTGGCGGCGGCGGCCAGTTTGTCGAAGACGTACCCCCACCGCTGCGGCCCATCGAGCGTGGCATGCACGAGGGTGAAGGTGGTGACCATCCGGGTGTACTTCAATTCGCGCAGCCATTGCCGGTCACTGGCGGAAAGTTGTCGGCGCGTCCAGTTGACCGCCTCGGCCGCCGCCGGATTGAAACCGTCCAGGTGATCCTCGCTGGAACAGTACTCGTCATGGTTGCCCTTCACACAGGGCATGTTCATCGTCCGGACGATGTCGAGACATTCCTTGGGGTTGGCGTTGTAGCCCACCACGTCGCCCAGGCAGGCATAGTGGGTGACCTGTTGTTTCTTGCAGTCCTCCAAGACGACCTGAAACGCCTCCAGGTTGGCGTGGATGTCGGCTATGATGGCAAACTTCATTTACGTCCTATCGCACAATCTCAAATCCGCGGAACTCGCCCCGGGCTTCGCTCCAATGGGCGTCCTCGTGGCGGATGCAAGCCGCCAGGCCGGCGTCGGGAATCGCCGCGCGAAACGCTTCCAATTCCTTGCGCTCGCCTTCGGCCACCAGTTCCACCCGGCCATCCGGCAGATTCCGCACCACCCCGGTCACTTCGTAACCGGTGGCGACCCGCTTGACCGTAAACCGGAACCCGACACCTTGCACGTGGCCCGAGTAAAAAATATGCAACCGACTCCGGTTCATGGTCCACAGCGGAGTGTCAACGCTCCCCGGCGCTCGGCCCAATCTCTCGGGTGCTGCTCGGCCGCCGGTTTTGCATTAACGGATAAAGCCAAAGCCCGGCCCTTCGCGCAATGTTTTTCCTTGTCACGTATTGCAGGGAGCGAGTCTCGGTTGGTGGCAAGTCCGCCGGTCTGCCGGGGAGACGGCTCGCCAGCCGCCCCTTGGACTATGCGGCTGGTAAGCCGCCTCTCCAACGTTCGATCCGCTGTGGTTACCGATGCGAAACCTGTTTGACCAGCGCGTTACTGCCGCCGCTTCTGGGCCCGGCGCTTGGCCTCCAGCAGTCGGCTGGTCGTGCCCGTCGGGGCTTCGGGTGGCGAGGGTTTGACCTCCGGTTGGGGCGCAGGCGCGACCGCCGGCGGAGGCTGGCGGCTCACCTCGGCCGCTGGCACAATGGGCACTCCGGTCTGCTGCGGTTGAAACAACTCCGGCCGCGCCTCGGTTCCGGCCCCGGTGCGCGCGGCGCGCACCTGTCCCCGTTTGGCCAGCAAGGCCGCCAGCGACTCCTCGGCCGTGGGCGGACGCGGCGTTCCTTTCCAGAAAAAGACCCACTTGTGCAGCGTCGCCGTCGCCCGCAACCACTCGTCGCGATCAATCTGAATCCGCCTCACCCCCACGTCCGCGACAAACAACACCACCGCCAGCTTCAACAACCACTCCCACAGGTCCTGCGGCTGAAACGTTTTCTGCCGGCCATGGGTGAAGGGACTTTCCGTGAACTGCCGGGGATCGAGCATCCGGCCGCCACCGCTTTCGGCCAGGCGTTGCAACAGGTTCAGGTTCGGCTCGGCGGCGGCAAACTCCGGCGAAAAATTCACGCTGCCGCCCACGACCTGCGATCCCACCGGCCGACCCTGTTGCAGTTCCATCAGGTTCAGCAGATAACCACCAACTTCGCGGGTGACGAACCGGGCTTCGTAATGTCCCGGGCCGGTCTGTTCGAGCCGCACGGTTTGCGGTTCGCCTTTCGGACCCACGACCGTCGCGCGCAAGTCCAGGAAGTTGCGATAGTTCCCCTGTTCATCCAGCGCCTCGACGGTGATCAGCCCCTGGCCGCCCTCGATGACGACTTCAGCCGTGAGATCTGAATTCTCCAACCGTCGCAGACTCCACTGGGCGATCTGCGACCAGAACTGCCGGTATCGCTCCCAGCCCAGCCAGGTTTGCGCCCACTTGGAACGCGCGTCGGACGTGAACGCCACGGCGCGGCCCAGACCGTACTGCCAGTGCGCCAGCAAGGGGTCGCCCTTGTGCGTCCAGAGCGGCGTCTCCGCCCGGGCCTTCTCGGACGTGGCCACGTAACCGAGCAGGTTTGGATATTCCTGCGCACCGATGCCACGGATGACTTCGGAAGCTGACCTCACCTGGGGTTTGAAAGGCTCTTCGTAAATCGCTGACTTCAGAATCACGGCAGTTTCCTTGATGAAAATCTGCGGCAACATGCTGGGCGAAGTGACGTTGTAGAACCGGCCCCTGCCCTGTTCGGCGATCCAGATCATCGTCTCCGGCCCCGAGTGGCCGGCGATCAAAACCGTGCTCACCGTGATGCGCGCGGCCACGATCTGTTGCATTAGCGGTTGCGACGGCGCGGTCGGATCCCCGTCACTGAACACGATGATGTGTTTGAGATTGGCATTGGACTTCTTGAGCGACTCGAATGCCTTCTCCATCGGCCCCTGGAAGCTGGGCATGTCCCCCTGGTTCATACCGGCGATGTTCCGGCCCGCCTCCCGTTTGTCGCCCACCCGCTGCAGCGGATGCACCCAGCGCTCCGTGCCGTCCCAGAGCACGACGCCCATTTCATCGTCCGGCCCGAGCGCGGCCAGCACGCCCAGGGCACAGTCCCGCGCCACCTGGTTGCCGTTGGCGAATTCCATGCCGTGCATCACCAACGCCACCGCGCCCTTGGGCAACACCTTCTTGCTGTCCAACTCCATGCTCACGGGCAGCGTCGTTTCCAGCGGCGTGTTGCGGTAACCGCCCGCCGCGTAAGCCTGATCGCCGCCCACGCATACCAGACCGACGCCGAAATCGCGCACGGCGCTCTCCAGCAGTTGCATCGTTTCCCGGCCCAGGTCGCCCGCGGACACGTTGCTCAGGAAGATCGCGTCGTAACTGTCCATCTCAGCCAGCGAATTGGGCAGGAGGTTCAGGCCGCCCAGCCTGACCTCCAGCCGGGCGCTTTCCAGCGCGGCGGCCAGCGGCCGATCCAGTTCCGGCTCGGAGGAAATGATCAACACCCGCGGATCGCCCTTCACACTCGTGAAAGCGGTGGCGCGGTTGTTCTGCGGCAGGGTGTCGCCCGGTGCGTCCACCCGCACGTCGTAGCTGTAGAAATCCGGTTCGGTCAGCGTCTGAGGAAAAGTGAAGAGATTCTTGCCCTCGGCGAGGGTGACGGATTGTTCGCCCAGAAACTGTTCGTTGCGATACAACCTCACGTTCGCGACGGCGGGCTGATCCGCCTGGACAAAAATCTTTGCCTCGAACGGCTGCCCTTTCTTGAGCTTGGGCGGCAGTTGGACCTTCTGCACGAAAATATCATTCCCGCGCGTCACCCCCAGCGGCACCACGTCCACCGTCACCCCCAAGGGCCGGGCCGCCAGCACGGCACTCATGGCGTCGCCGATGTTCTCGTTGCCATCGGACATCAGCACCAGCCGTTTCTGGCCGGTTTCGGGAAACGCGGCGGTCCCCAGCCGGATGGCCGCCGCGATGTCCGTGCGGTCGGTGTCCACCACCGCTTCGAGGCGTTGCAGGTCAATCCTCGGGTTGGGCAGCCGGTCAATGCTCGCATCCGTCCCGAAGGCAATGACACCCGCCTTGTCCGGTTTTTCCATGCGGGCGGCGTAACGGTTGACGAGGTTCTTTGCCGCGTCCTGTTGCTCGGACGGGATGCTGTCCGAGCGGTCGAGCACGAAAAAGACGTTCATGCCTTCAACGGGCCGCAACCACTGAAGCCCGGACAGCGCCAACACGATTGCCAGGGTCACGAGCACCCGGAGGGTCAGCGCCAGCCACTTGCGCGCGGCATCCAACTGCGCCTCCGTCCGCCAGCCCAACCAGAACACCCAGGCCAGCGCCGGCAGCGCCAGCCACAGCCAGTAGGGGTGGGTGAACTGGAAGTTCATGGGGCAGGGGAAGCCAGTCCCGAAACCGCGAGCGGCCGGCGCGATTCCGGATTGCGGATGGGGGATTGCGGGCTTCGAATCAGTTTTTGCACCCGATGATTCTGAGAGTCCGCCACGTAGAGATTCCCCTGGGAATCCAGCGCCACCGCCCACGGATTCGCAAAACGCCCCGGCGCCGCCCCCGGCCCGCCAATGATCTCCACCGGTTCGCCATCCGCGTTGAACACCTGAATGCGGCTGTTGCCAAATTCGCAGACGAACTGGTTGCCCGCGGCGTCCACGGCGATGTCGTAGGGATAGCTCAGTTCGCCCAAGCCCGAACCCGCCTTGCCATACACGCGCAGCAGCCGGCCGTCCTCGGAAAAAACCTGGATGCGATGGTTGCACGAATCCGCCACGTAAACCCGGTCCTGCGCGTCAACGCAGATGCCTTCCGGACGATTAAACTCCCCCGGTCCGGTGCCCGCCTTGCCGATGACTTGCAATAAGTGAGGCGCGTTCGAATGCACCAGCGACGGAGCACGATTCTCCCTGTCCCCTTCGGAAGGGGAGAGGGCCGGGGTGAGGGGTTGACTCTGGACGCTGGACGCTGGACTCAAAATTTGCAGCCCAAACCGCTGCACCCTTTCTTCCCCCATGTATTCGCTCACGTAAAACTCCCCGCGCGAATTCACCGCGACCGCCCGCGGCAGGGTGAAGCAACCTGCGTCCGTCCCTTTGCAACCCCACTGCGCCAGCAGCGTTCCGTCCGGCGCGTAATGATTCACCCGCTGATAATGCGGCTCGATCACCAGGATGTTCCCTTCGCGGTCGCGTCCCATCCCTTTGGCCTTGCCCAGGTCCGTTTCCGGCATCTGCCACGACAGCAGGAATTCTCCCGCGGGCGAAAATTTTTGCACCCGCCCGGTCATGTCCACGGCATACACGTTGTCCTGCGCGTCGCAGGCCAGCGAACGCGGCTTGTTGAATTCGCCAATGCCAACGCCCCGTGAGCCGATCACCTCGACCCGCTCGAAGAACCGGCTGCCGAGCCGCTCCCCGCGCGAGTCATCACCAGCCGAACAGCCCCCCAACCACGCGGCCAGGCACACCAACCCCCATGCCGGTCGCCGCCAAACGGCGGCAGTGGCTCTCGCCCATCGCCAAACCACCCAGGCGACCAACGGCAGCAATGCCAGTCCCAGCAACGTGAGGCAGAGCGCGTTCACGTGGGCATTGTGGCCGAAGTGCAACAGATTGAAAATCCGCAGCGCCAGCGTCTCACCACCCGGCGGCACAATGAGCACCATCGTCTCCACGTCCCACAAACACAGCAGATAGACCACATACCATGCGGCGAACACTTGCGGAGCGATTTGGGGACAGACCACAAACCGAAACATCTGCCAGCGGTTCGCCCCCTCGAGCTTCGCCGCGTCGGTCAAATCCGAATCCACGCTGCCGACCGCGTGCCGCACCGCCGTCCAGCCCAGGGCGAAATAGCGGATCCCAAGCGCCAGCACCACGATGCCCGCGCTTTGATAAAACGCCGCCCAGACCGGCCGGTTGAACAAGTGGATCAGGGCAATGCCCAGCAACACACCGGGAAGGAAAAACGGCAACCAGGGCAGAGTAGAACGCAAGCGAGTCAGAAAGATGAAGGAAGAATAATGCTGTTCATGGACTTGACCCCACGATTTCGACTGCGCTTTCCCAAAGCCGGCGGACACGCCCACCACAAGCGTCGCCGCCAGCGCCGCGAACCAGAAGGAATTCCACATCGCGCCTGTGCCCGCCTCCACCGCGCCGGCCAGTTCGCTCCAGGTGCGCTTCGCGGTCACGGTCTGCGCCAAAGGCAATACCGTCGAAAGGCCGGCCACCATCACCGCCGCCACGCCGCAACCGCCACGCCACGTCGCGCCAAGCTGCCGGCGGAACACCATGGCCGAAACCGTCCCCTGCAGACGCGGCCAACTCACGCCTCGGCGCGAAACCCAGGCCAGCAAGAGCACGGGTGCAACCACCAGCGGAATGCTCAACTTCAGCACGCCCAGCGTGTCAAACTGCGTGTTGAACCGGATCCACATCTCATCCGGCAGCACTTTGATCTGCAAAATGGCCGGCACGGCGAAGTTGTTCAAGGCGAGCACAAAGGTGACCACGGCGGCCAGCGCCAGTTCACCGCGCGCCACGGGCAGCAGCAGCCAGCGCAGCAGCGCGAGGCCTCTCAGCGCCGGTTCGCACTCGAATTGCGCCGCCTCCAACCGCTGCCACGCCGCCAGCACCGCGAACAATGGGATCGGCCACAACATCAGCGACAAAATCCAGACCGTGCCGCCAAGCGAATAAACCTTGAACGGCAGCCACGCGCGCCACACACCCGTTTCACCCAGCAGATTGATCCAGCAATTCGTGACCAGGAACGGCGGCAGCGCCAGCGCCAGAATCGCCAGCCCGAGAAACACATTTCGCCACCGCGCCGCCAACGTCGCCAGCCACAACGCCGCCATCAGGCCGAAACCCACCGCCAGCATCGTGGCCGCGGCGGCGACGAGCAGACTGTTCTGGAGCAACGGCCAGTTCATCCGCGTGGGACAGGCGTCGCGCCTGTCTCAGTCTTCTGCAAGTGGATGGAGATGGGCGCGACGCCCGTCCTATGTTTATCGAGCGTTTTCACCTCAGAAAAATCTCGTTTAGTTGTTTGATCGTCGTCTCCAGGTCGCGCAGCAACGCGTCCCAATCCGGCCTGATCGCGGTTGCATCCGCCTTCGGAATCGCCCCCTCGAGCGCCTTGGCCGCCACCAACCGGTCAACGACCTCCCGTCGCTGAAGATACTCGAACAACTTCTGGGCAGGGTCCGGATTCGGCGCGCCCCGGATCACGCCCACGGTGTTCGGAATCAGCAGTTGCTCTTCGTTGATGGGCAACATGCCCACCGGCAAGCCTTCCCGCTGGCCTGCGAAGACATCATCCGAATCCGTCAATCCAATCCAAGCCTCACCGCGGCCGACGAATTTTACGACGACCGAGTTTCCATCCACCACAAACGGCCGGTTCGCCGCCAGCGCGCGACACCACGCCAGCCAGCCTTGCTCGCCCCAAAGCTGTTTGAGCGCGTGGAAATGCGTCGCGGTGGTGCCGAATTGCGGGAACCCCAGCGCCACCTTGCCGCGCCAGATGTCGTTGGTGAGCTCGAGCAAGGATGTAGGGACGGGCATCCTGCCTGCCGCCACAAAATTCGTGTTCACCACAATCCGCCGGCTGCGGTAACCGAACGCCGCCCAGCCGTTCGTCTCGCGAAAGACACTTTGCGCGGCAAGCTGACGCGTGCGCATTTCTTCGTTGCCCCAAAACAAGTCGCACCGCGGATGACTGCGCTCGGCGAGCAACCGGTTCGCCAGCCCCACCGTCTTCACCGCCTCGCTGTCATAGACGGCCTTGACCTTGATGCCGGTCGCCCTTTCGAAGTCGCGCAGAATCGGTTCGGCATAAACCTGGTCCTGCGCGGCATAGATCACGACCTCGGCGCCACTTGGACGTTTGAAACAGGAAATCGAAGGCAGCAGCAGGGCAACCAACAAGGTAATGGCGATTAGCGCGACCCACCAAAAATGGCCCAGCACTTCCCGCAGGGCGAAATCGTCGCCAAGCCAGCCGCGGTCTTTTTTGGAATCGTTGCTCATGAGGCGTTTCCCCGCTTCGCGATCTTCTCTTGGAATGGGCAATTGGACTGCGCCGCCATCGCGCCCGACCCGGGCCGGTCGTTGCGCAGGGTGCCGACGTGTTCATTCATGCGTGGGCACAGAGTAGGCAACCTGGCGGGAAGCGGGAAGCTGAAAGCGGACTCCCCTCCCGCTGCGGGCGTGTCTCCATCCTTTGCTGGTCCGCTGGTCCGCCCGGCGACAGCGGGGGATGGTGACTTTAACCTCGCAAAGCAGCCGCGGTAGGGAAAGGCCGCCACTTGATTAGCGTGCGATGGCTTAGAGAAGCGAGGCTTGAGGCTCGCAAAGAAGCAGCGATCCTCCCCACCAGAAGGAGGCAGGAGCGGAAATTCCGCCCGCGGGAAATTGGTTCAGTTCGCCAGAAGCAAACAAATCAATCCGGCAACGCAGAGGAGGAAGACGGCGAGGATGGCCCCGTCGAGAGCGCTGAATTGACTTTCTTTCTCTCGATCAGTCGAAACGAGAGTCGGCTTCACATAGGCGCCGTTTTTCTTGTTCACCTTAAATGCAAGCGCACTCATGCCGGCGACTCAGCAAACCGCAGGCCAGCGCGTGAACGGCCGCCAACTCGTTTCCTTTGCGCAGGACAGTGGGAAAGCATGCAGGGCGTTTTGGGACGCCGAGTCCCGACTTTTGACACGGGCGCACAGTCTGGTGAGGGCCCACCTTGCGCCGCCCGAGCGGACATGCAGGAGGGTGGAACGTGAAGCGGGTTTTTCATTGACCGCGACCGAAGCTTGACGGGGCCGGCGGATTTGTTAGGGTTGCGCCAGTGAATTCGCGCAGTCAGCAAGTCAGCAACGCCTTCGGCGGCCAGTATTTCTTCGGCTATTTTTGGCCGGCGCGTGCGTGCTTGCGGCTGCGATAAACTCTGAAATACCAAACATCGCCGCAGGTCGCCACGCCGCCTGCGGCTTTTTTGTGGAGACCTCCGGCCAACCTGTGAATGACCTATGATCATTGTGCTCAAACCGCGCATCTCGAAAAAGGAGGAACGCGCCGTTCTCGATGAGATTCGCAAGCTTGGCTACACCCCGCACGTCATGCGCGGCGTGGCCCGGACCGTCATTGGCGCCATCGGCGACGAGCTCACCCACGCCAACCTCGAGACCCTCGCCGCCCAGTTCCCGCAGGCGGTCGAGAGCGTCATGCCCATCCAAAAGCGCTACAAGCTCGTCAGCCGGGAAGCGCATCCTTCCGCCTCCACCATTCGCGTCCGGGAACACGTCATTGGCGGGCGCAAACTCCACGTCATGGCCGGGCCCTGCTCCGTCGAGGGCGAGAAGCAGTTGCTCACCGTGGCCGAGGCCGTCAAAGCCGCCGGCGCCACCGTGCTGCGCGGTGGAGCGTTCAAACCGCGCACGTCGCCTTACGAATTCCAGGGCCTTGGGGAGAAGGGTTTGAAGCTGCTCGACAAGGCCCGCCGGATGACGGGCTTGGCGGTGATCACGGAATTGCTGTCCGAGCAACATGTCGAACTCGTGGCCGAATACACCGACATCATCCAGATCGGCGCGCGGAACGCGCAGAATTTTCAATTGCTCATTGCCGCGGCCAAAACGGGCAAACCGATTCTCCTCAAGCGCGGGCTGTCCATGAAAATCGAGGAATGGCTGCTGGCGGGCGAATACGTTTTGGCCAATGAAAATCCCAACCTCATGTTCTGCGAACGCGGCATCCGCACGTTCGAAACCTACACCCGCAACACTCTTGATCTTTCGACCGTGCCGATCATCAAGCATGAATCGCATTGTCCCATCGTGATTGATCCCAGCCAGGGCGTGGGACGGGCGGACCTGGTGACCACCATGTGCAAAGGGGCGGTGGCCATGGGCGCGGACGCGCTGCTGATCGAAGTGCATCCCAACCCCGCCGAGGCCTGGAGCGATGGCGCGCAACAGGTGACGCTTGATGGGTTTGCGCAATTGATGAGGGCCTTGCAACCCTTCATCACCGCTGCGGGACGGGAGTAACGGCCTTGATCACTTTCGCTCGGAGGCGGTTTACAGGCCAAAGCGCCGTCCCCCGCCGACAGAGCGCACCATTGGCCGTGAATCTCGCAGGATGCGGCAAGGCGACTTCTTCTTCGGCAGGGGACTTTGCGTTCGATGGCTTGCCGGCACCGCGAACCGGGTCGGGGGGCCGAGCCATGTTTGATCGCCGGTCAGGGCGAACAAAGCGTTGCGTCGCGCCCAAGGCGGGCTGCGTGACTAGCTGGGGTTGCCAGAGTGGACTTCGTCCGCGGCGGCTTTCTTGTCCGCGCCGAGGTGGAACCCGTCCTCATCCTGGTAGCCCAACGGGGCCGTGGCCGCCGCGAAGAGTTCAACCACCAATCCCGCGACGATCAGGGCCAGCGTAATGTGCAGAACTGCCATCATGGACTGCGCTCAAGCACTCACGATGCCACGACGTATTTCGTTTCCTTTCACCCGGATATGCCAGGTGGCTGTCCCGTTTTCTGGGGCCTTGTTCGCGGACAGGACATTCCGGGTGAGGCTGGCTCGAAGGAACCCCACATTCACGAAGACGTTCCCGCGCAGGGCATTTCCTTTCGCCAGGTGGGCCTTGGAAGTCCGAGCGGGACTCGCTGGCCGGCGAGGATCTGTGACTTGCCGGCGCGCCGGACGGAGAAATGTCGAACCAAGCTTGACGGCGAACTGCTGGTGTTAATCCAGGAACTGAATTTTCACGCCACCGGCCTGTGGTTTCGAGAAGCTCTCAAGCAGCGTCGGCGTGGCGGCAGCCGGAGTCGGGATCGGCTGCGCGACCGACTGGCCAGCGGATTCGGCTGCCGGGTTGAGCGCCGAACGCAATGCCCCTTCCACCAGTTGCGCACAGTGAATTTTCATCGGCGGCAACGGCCCCAGTTCTCCCGCCAGTTCGCCGGTTTGCAGCGCCAAGGCCTCCTCGGCGGTCTTGCCGCGTATCAATTCCGTCGCCAGGCTGGCGACCGCAATGGCCGTTTCGCAGCCGAACGATTGGAACGTGGCGCGGTCAATGACCTTCCTGCCATCCTGCTGCTTGAACTTCACCCACAGCCGCAGCATCTCCCCGCAATCGGAATTGCCCACCGTCCCCACGGCGTCGGCATCGGCCAGCTCGCCCATGTTCTGCGGATTGGCCAGGGCTTCTTGAATTCGCCTCTGTAGATCGTCGTTCATCGAGTTTCAGCGCCTCGAGTCCGCGGGACTCTCAACGCTTTCCCCTCCAAGTCTCGCCCAAAAGCGACCCGTGAACAATGACAACTTACCGGACACTCAGCGCAAACATCAGAATCGCCGAGGCCGTCCCGTCCATCGTGGGTTCGTTCGTCGAGTAATCCTTCCAGTCATCGTGATAGACCGCCGGCCCTTGGAACGCCGCCAGCGGGTCCGGTTCGGTGATGCTGACCCCCTTGAGCGATTTGAAAATGCGTTCATAAACCGGCCCGTCCACCAAGCCGCCGGGAGCCGTTCGGCCGGTGATCTTGAAGGTCATCATGTGCGTGTCCCGCGGAAACTCACTGCCAATGTCGGTGAACATCGTCGTCCCCCACGGATTCCGCCCCAGCAACCAGTCGCGCTGCTTCGCCGTGAACTCGAGGTAACGCGTGTCGCCCGTCATGCGTTCGTACATCAGGTATTGCGTGACCAACGCGGCAACAAGATTGTTCGAGCACCAGATTAACGGCACACCGATGCGGTAGGGATTTTTCCCACCGGCACGCACGCAACGTTCGATCCCCGCGCGATAGTAGCCGGCCAGAGTGCTTTTGAACTGCCGATCCACCAGATCGTAGAGCCGGAAATGGCCGACGTTCATGAACGGGTAAAACTGATAGTGTCTCGCCTCATCCCGACCCATCCAACCCTCGTCCGCGGCGAGTTGCGCGTAATGTTTGGCTTCGTCGAGATAGCGCGGTTCGCGCGTGGCGCGGTAAAGTTCCGCCGCACCCCATTCCATGTCATCCGCCCAGGTGGTTTCCTCGTAACGATACGGCGCTTTGTAGGAATTGCCTTGTTGTACGCCCTCCTTGGCGCGCCCGAGTTCATAGACTTCCTTGCCCGCTTGCAGGCAGCGCCGCGCGTATTCCGCGTGTTGCGGATCGTCCTTCCAGATTTGATACGCGAGCGACATGGCGGCGGCGTAACGGCCGGCGATGTTTGCCACGCCGGTGGATTCGCTCTGGTATTGCAGCAGGCCCTGCGGCTTGCCGTCGGCAAAATACAGCACGCGCGCGCCACCCTTGCCCCAGCCGTAATCCACGGTTTCATTCTGCGGCAACCGCCAGCCCGCGTGGTCGCGGTCATCGGCAAGCTGATGATAAAGCTGATCGGGCGCGGGATGCAGCTTGAGCAACCAGTCGAGACCCCAACGCGCCTCATCGAGAATGTCCGGCACACCATTCGCGCCGGCGTCGCCGAGGGCATTGACCTGATCGCTGAAAGTGTGCGGCCGGTTTCCCCTCACCCCACGAGAGAGGGAGCGGCTGTCGCTCGTCTGCCGAAGTCCGGAGTCGCCAGAGCTATTCACAGCGCGCCGATTGCTTCCCCCTCTCCCAGCGGGAGAGGGCGGGGGTGAGGGAGAATCACCCGAAGTGTCAGCGAGTTGATACGCGAGGAGCATCTGCGCCGTCGCGTTGGCAGACGTGATGAGATACTTGAGCAAGTCACCCGCGTCATGCCAGCCGCCGCGCGCATCAACGTACGTGCCGGCAGGCAGCGGTCCATAGGCCGTGCGCCCATCGTGCTGATGGCAGTTCGTTCCGAGCCAGGGATTGTAACCGCACCGCTGCTGGCGCATGAACTCCAGCAGTTGATCCGGCAACCCGGCGTAAACCCCGGTGCCGATTGTGAACGGAAAGGATTGCGCATCGCCGACACGCAAGACGTAACGGCCCGGCTTGCTGAACTTGGTGAAATCCAGTTCTGCGTGATGCTCGAACTGTCCCCATGTTACGCCGGCAACGGACTTGGCCTTGCCATCAAAGGCGATCCTCCGCGTGTCCGCGTCCAAAACAGAAAAGGTCTTTGGCAGCGCCGATTTGGAAAACCCAATGGCGATCTTGGCGTCCCGCAGGCCGTAGCCGACTTGATTCGCTCGGATGAAGATCTCTTCGGCCGCCGCGGACCGGAAGACGCAGACCAGAACCAGCAATGTCGCGGCGAATGCCGCTCGGCGTAGGACAGGCGTCTCGCCTGACTCACTCTTATCGAAAACAGACAATGGAGACAGGCGCGACGCCTGTCCTCCGTTGAATCGTCCTTGGCTCATTCAGTCACCTTTGGTTCGAGCAACTCATCCACGCGCACGAACTGGTAGCCTTTGCCGGCGAGGTAGTCGAGCAATTCGCCGAAGCGATAGTGGAACTTGTCCTTGCGCCCCGGCCCGCTGCCGAGATGGAACAACAGAATAAATCCGTTCAACCCATGCGGATCTTCGCGCTCCTTCTGCACGATGCTGTCGAAGATCGCCTGCGAGGAAACAAAGTTTGTGTCCGCCTCTCCCGTGTAATCCGCATTCGACCGCGTGCCGGGGGTGAAGTTGATGAGGATGCACTGCAGGTCCAGCGTCCATTGCGCAACCTCTGCGTTGTAATGCTCGAATGGAGGCAAGAAAAAGCGAAAGCGCGCACGCTCGGCTAACGGATAAGGATTGATTGGCGAAGATAACGACATGCTGGGTGCATGGGTAAAAAAATACTTCTCCTCTGCATCTTTGATTTTCTGGATGTTGACCGCCAAATCAGCCCGAAATTCCTGTCGGGAAACCAGCGTCTGGTGTCCTCGTTCCCAGGTACAATACAGCAAGTGCTTGTCCGAATGCGGTCCAAGGTAGTGGCCTTCCTTTACCACTCGCTCAATCACCGGCGCAAAGTCCTGATTGGTCAGAAACTCACCTGTGAGAAAGAACGAACCTTGTGCGCCACGGCGCGCAAGCTCCGTGAGAATGTTGTCGCCGCCTTCGCCAAAGTCATGGCCGGTAAACACCATGGCCAACCGCTTTGCCGATTTTGAGCCGCGCGTGATGGCGCCACTGTAGGTTTCCACACCTAGTGCTTGCAGTGCAGTTTGGGCCGCGCGTCGCGTGGAGGAGTTTTCACTTGCTGTTGCAAGGGACAGTCCTGCCGCTCCAGACAACCCGAGCCGCTTGAGTCCATCCACAGCCATTCTTTGCACGCCGGCATCCGGGTGCTGCACCACTCGCGCCCAAGCTGCTGGTTCTAGAAAGCTCCAAGCCCGTTCGTGGAACGAGATGGCTGCGAGGGCACACTTCAAGTTGAACAGGACAGTCACCCGGCTAAAACCGTAATCAGCAGGAGCAGCAGCCTTTCCGTGGCTTAACTCGGCGAATTCCGGTTGAAGCGCGGCGAGTGCGCCAATGCGAACCTGGCGGCTCTCATTGGTCAAAGCCCGGACCAACAACGGCAGCCCCTCCGGCCCCATCCGCCCCAGGACGAACGCCGCGTCCAACGGATGATTCGTGTCGAAAAGCCGGGATTCGAGCAATGGCAGGTGGCGGGCACAGTTTGTTTCCACCTCACTCAGCACTCGCAAGGCGATACCAGAAAGGTCTGGGTCTGAGCTGGCAGCAATTCCAACGATGAGCGGAATGGCTTCAGCCGATGCGGAACCAAATTCGCCGAGGCTCTGGAGCGCAAGCCGACGCACGCGGGCTGATGGATTGGTGAGCGCGGCTACAAACACGGGCAGCGAAGGCTCGCCAATCCCGAGTAATGCCTCGCCCGCAAAGGAAGACGTTGGTTCGGCTTGGAACAATTCCGCCAGCTCAGGAATGGCCGGGATCGCATTGGTGTTGAGCAGACGAAATGCTTCGCTGGCATAAGCTGCCCATGGTGGGCGGCGCGGCAAACCAATCTTCAGGAATTCCTGTCGCTCATTGAACCATTCCACCAGCCGGCTGAGGGCATTGGGTTCTTCCAGCTCAACCAGCCGTTGAACCAGGAGTGGCAACGCATTAGTCCCCATCTCGCGTAGCGCGACTGCCACCTGTTGTTTTTTCGCTTCCTTCTCCTCGCTTGTCAGATCACCTTCCTCACCTGAAAGGGCCATCCATGTCTCGGTCTGCTGCAACCACCAACTTAACTTCTTTCCTTGATACTGCGGCTCGCGCGGACGCAGTGCAAACCAAGCCGCGACGGCAAGCAGGACCAGAATCAATCCCACAACCGCAATGCGCCGGCGCTTTTTCACAAGGAGATAATTGTCCCCGCCCTTCTCTGCGCGGCGAGAAAAATCTTGAGGTGCCGGACCAGCGCCGCGCGACCCCGCTTTGGCCGTCAAGCGCTCGCGCGGTTTCGACAAGACTGCAGCGCGGTTTTCCCAAGCCAGCATCTTCTCCCTCACCCCGGCCCTCTCCCGCAAGGAGAGGGAACAGCTATTGACCCCTACCCTTCTTGCGGCACGAGGTCCTGCCGATTCAGTCACAAGTCTTCGCGTGAGACGGCGAGCAATTCTCCCTCTCCCAGCGGGAGAGGGCCGGGGTGAGGGAGGGCCGTTTCCGTTCGCCGCGCAACCAGGATCCAGGCTACACCAAGATGACTTGCTCAAAGTGCAGCGCCATCGCCGCCACCCTCTGCCTCTACGCTCCAAATTGCTTGCCGCCACTCACGGAGCGCAACATCCTCGCTCCATGAAGCGAATCCTCCCCTTGCTCGCGTGCCTTATCCCGGCTTCATGGCTGCCCGCCGCTGACCAACCCATGTCCACGCCTGGCGACCAGATGCTCGCGGATTATTTTCGCAACGAAACCACTGTGCTGGCGCAACGTTGCCTGGCGGACATCAAGACACTCGAGGATTGGAAATCCCGCCGCGAGGAATACCGCCGTCAGTTGCAGGAGATGCTCGGACTGTGGCCGCTGCCGGAGCGGACCGATCTGAAACCGGTGGTCACGGGCAAAATCGAGCACGACGAGTTCTCCGTCGAGAAGCTGCATTTCCAAGCCTCGCCGCAGCTTTACGTCACGGCGAATTTGTATGTGCCAAAAAAACTGGAGAAGCCCTTGCCTGCGATCCTTTACGTTTGCGGACATTCAAGACAATTCACCAATGGCATCAGCTACGGAAACAAGGTCGGTTATCAACATCACGGCGCGTGGTTCGCGCGCAACGGCTATGTCTGCCTCACGATTGACACGCTGCAACTGGGCGAAATCGAGGGGCTGCATCATGGCACGTATCGCGAAGGAATGTGGTGGTGGAACCCGCGCGGTTACACGCCGGCGGGGGTGGAAGCGTGGTTCGGCATCCGGGCGCTGGATTATCTCTGCTCGCGGCCCGAGGTGGACAAGGAACGCATCGGCATGACGGGCCGCTCGGGCGGGGGTTCTTACACGTGGACGGTCGCGGCGCTGGATGATCGCGTGAAGGTTGCCGCGCCCGTGGCTGGCATCACGGATATGCAGAATCAAGTTGTGGACGGCTGCGTCGAGGGCCACTGCGACTGCATGTTCTTTGTGAACACGTATCGCTGGGATTTTCCGCAACTGGCCGCGCTGCTCGCGCCGCGTCCGCTGCTCATCGCCAACTCGGACAAGGACACAATCTTCCCGCTTGAGGGCGTGGTGCGGTTGCACGAGAAGGTGCGGCGCATTTACCGGCTTTACGGAGCGGAAAAAAACCTTGGCTTGCTCATCACGGAAGGGCCGCACTCGGACACGCAGGATTTGCAGGTGCCGGTGTTTCGTTGGTTCAACCGGTTTCTGAGGAACGAGCAGCCGTTGATCGAGATGGCCGCGAAGAAGTTTTTCAGCCCGGAGCAACTCAAGGTGTTTGACCAACTGCCGGCCGATGCGGTGAACAAAAGCATCCAATCCAGCTTCGTGGCAAAGGCGGAACCGGTTTCGGCCCAAGCGGTGCTGGGGCAACGCGATTCGCTGGTCGCGAGCCTCAAGGAGAAAACCTTCGGCGGCTGGCCGGCGGAAGACACACGGCTGGAAGTGAAATCCGCGCTCTCCGTCGAGCGCGCCGGTTTGAGATTCAGTGCCTGGGATTTTGGGAGTCAGCACGGCGTGACTTTGCGGCTTTACATCTTGGAATCCGCCGCGGGGATGCCCGCTGAGTCAGTTGCCTTGACGGTTCTCGATCCCGTCACGTGGCCGGCCTGGCTCGGGGCGGTGCGCGTTGGGTTTGCGAGTGAGTTGCGGGAAGAACTGGACCGAGCCGGCGGCGCGGCATCGGCCGAGCAGCCCGGAGAGTTTGAAAAGCTCAAGAGCGAACTCGCGCAAAATCCGTTGGCGCTGGCGTTTTTTGCCCCGCGCGGCGCGGGACTGACCGCCTGGAGCGGCGACGCGAGGAAGCAGACACAGATTCGCCGTCGCTTCATGCTGCTGGGCCAAACGCTCGACGGGATGCGCGTGTGGGACATCCGGCGGGCCGTGCAGACAATTCATTTCGTGCGTGAGGGAGACACGGCGAAGATCGAATTGCGGGCGGCGGGCGCGATGTCGAGCCAGGCGCAACTGGCAGCGCTGTTTGAGCCGGGTGTGCGCAAACTGGCGGTCGAGCCGTGGCGCGATGCGGAATCAGGCGGGGCGGATTATTTGAACCTGCTCAAGCTTCTCGATGCTGACAGCTTGAGCAGACTGCACTCGTTGCATGGCCAGCGACCTTGATCGGCGCCTTGTTCTCTGCCCGGCGTAGGACAGGCGTCGCGCCTGTCTCAAACCTCAAGACAGATGGAGACAGGCGCGACGCCTGTCCTACGTGCGCTGCGAAAGGTACGCCTCCATCGAATCCGGCCCGGCGTCCTTCTTGAAATGCCGGTCGTGGCGCAGGATGAACCAGAGCGCGCGCGCGGCGCGAAAGGGATTGCCGTGCTTCGGCCAGAGGCGGTTCTTCAGACCGTAAGGGATGTTGCAGAAATGCACGCGATCCAGCGCCAAGCTGATAAGTTTGTCCATCCGCGGTGAGAGGCTGCGGCATCTCGACCAGCCGTAATAAAACGCCCAGGTGTATTGCAACCAGTATTGCCAACGGTCCTTCTTGATGAGCCGTTCGGTCAAGCTGGTCGGCGTCGAGCGGGCAACGACAAGCGGGTCGCCAACTTGCACGAGTTCGCCGGAACGCAGTCCCAGTTCACTGAGGAACGCAACGTCGTTGCCGTAGGCCATCCGCGAGTAATCGAAGCCAAACGGATTTTCGAGCTGGATGTAATTGTCAAAGACCTCCTTTACCGCGGAGGTCTTGAATAAATTGCACATCTGGGTGACAGGATAGACCTTCGCAAAAATGCCGAGCGCGTAGGCGTCGCCCTTGATCTTCGCGGTCGGATAAAGCTCGTTCAACAGTTCCCACTCCGGATGCGGCTGGTCGAGATTCGCCTTGGGGACGGGGATGTTCGGATCGGTCGGATAGTAGTAGCGATAGGCATTGCAGCCGGCCAGCAGGTGCGAAGGATTTTTTTCGAGCGCACCGTGCAGAACTTCGACGTACCGTGGCATGATGAGGTCGTCCGACCAGACCCAGGTGCAGTAATGGCCACGCGCCTCGTAGAGGAGCTTCCGCCAGGCGCGGAGCGGACCGGAGTTGGTTTCGCTGGTCAGGACGCGGATGCGGGAATCGCGCGCGGCAGCGGCGTGGATGATGTCGCGCGTGGCGTCCTTGCTTTCCTCGTCGTAAATGATGATTTCAAGATCGCGAAAAGTCTGATTCGAGCAGGAATCAATGGTTTCCCCGATGGTGCGGGCGTTGTTGTGCGTGGGGATCAGCAGGCTGACGGAGGGCGAGGAGGGCATGGCCAGCGTTACGCGACCTTCTGGCGCGGCGTCAGCAGCGAGTGGGTCTCGTCAATGGTCTGGATCGTCCAGTGAGGAAGCTCGGTGGGAATCTCGCGATGCCATTCGATCAGCAGAGGAATGTCGAACAGCAGTTCGCATTTGAGCATTTCGTATTCGCCGCCCTCGATGTCTATCTTGATCACGCCCGGCCGGCCAAATTTCTGGAGCGCCTCGGCAATGGACAGCGTCGCCACGTCCGGTCCCGTGGGTGGCTTGAGAAAATCCGGGTCCACCGTGCCCTTCATCGGCTGGCCATCCACGGTCAGGGCACAGGGAACGATCACCACGTTGGGGGTGTCTTTGAGGTTGTAGCCGAGGAACTGCAGCGCGTTGAGGTTCGGCTCGAAGGCATAGACGCGATGAAAATTGGCCACCCGATAAGCGTGCCGGCCCACGAAGGCGCCGACGTCCCACACTGGCCCGGCCCACTTCGTCTCGCACAGGCACTTGAGGACCTTGGGCTCCCAGCCATCCGGGTAGAGCAGGGCGTTGCCCCGATTGGAATGAAGCAACCGCCCGATGCGGTTCTTCGTGAGGCCAAGCCGGAGGTGATGAATCAGCGTGCCAATGTTCACAATGGCGCGCAGTCTAAGCGGGCTTTTAACGGCGGGTCAAACCGCATTTGCGGACTTCGTTTGCGCGCGCTTTGGAGGCGTTGCTCATGATTGTTCAATGGCGCGGTACGCGCTTGGCGTGAGCGCGAGGTTTGACTAAGTTTCCGCCGTGAACCGGCGTTGAACGCCGAATGCTGATGCGGTGCAATGGAATCGCCTGAATCAACGCCCAAACTGCGCCTGGCCCGACCGGAATCCGCCGAGGACCTGGCGCGGCGCGTCGAGCGCGAACACCGCGCGGCCCACCAGCAGCGCGAAAGCAGCCTCGAACAATCCCTCGCGCCCTTCCGCGTCGGGTCCGTGGAAGCGCTGAACACCGTGCCGCTGACGCGCGGGCTGGAGGACGAAATCGTTTACGCCACGCCCGCTCGCCTAGCGGAGATGCTCCGGCGCGACGAACTCGACGCCGCCCTGGTCAGCGTAGTGGAGGTCCTGTTCAACGACCGTTACGACGTGCTCGACGAAATCGCGGTGGCCTCGTTGGGGGAGGTCAAGAGCGTGCTGCTGGCCCACCGCCGGCCCATTGAAGACGCCCGGGAGATTTTTTGCGATCCGGCTTCGTTGACCAGCGTGCGCCTGCTGCAAGTGCTGCTGGCCGAGCGCGGCCTCAAGCCGGAATTCAAACCGCTGCCGGACTACAACTTTGCCGCCGCGCCGGATTACCTGATGTTGATCGGCGACCGCGCGCTGGACTTTGCGCTCGGCCCGCACGAGCACGAAATCTGGGATCTGGGCGCGGCGTGGTACGAACTCACCGGCCTGCCGTTCGTCTATGCCGTGTGGGCTTTGCGCCGGGGCGTGGACAATGCCGCCCTGCGCCGGCAATTGCGCGAGGCCAAGGATTTCGGCCTCGATACGCTGGATTCCATCATCCGCAACCGCACGGAATACACCCAGGATTTCCGCCAGGACTATTTCGGCTGGCACATTCATTATCACCTCGGCTCGGACGAGAAACGGGGCCTTGCGAAGTTCATGGAGCTGTTGCGCAAACACGGCTTGGGGCCGGTGTTTGAGCCCCGGTTCGTGTTTTGAAGTTGGTGTCAGACCGGGTGGAGCCACCACCGACGTGCCTTGCTGGCCGCGCCCGCTGTCGCCGTCGTTCGGTTTTCTGCTTTTGACGGAGTGCCCTCGCTGGCACAGTGCCCGCGTGGGCATCACCCTCCAGCAATTCAAGCAGATGCAGAACCGCCTGGGCGGCGGACGGCGGGCCGCCGGGCCGGTGTTTGAGCCAAAGCGGCGAACCGGCGCGGCCGTTGATCAGGTGATTCTCGGGCTGGACCCCTCGCTCCGCGGCACGGGCTTTGGTGTGATTCGTCTGGCCAAGCCCCAACCTCTGGCAGTGACGCATGGGCGCATCACTTGTCCTCCCGGCTGGCCACATTCACGTTGCCTGGTCAAGATCGCCCAGACGCTGCGTGAACTGGTGCGCGAGCAGCAACCGACCGTGTGTGTGGTCGAGGGTTTGTTTTATGCGCAGAATCTGCAAACCGCGATCGTCATGGGTGAAGCGCGCGGGGCGGCGCTGGCGGCCATTGCCGAATCCGGCATCGAGGTTTACGAAATCGCGCCGCGCAAGGTGAAGCAGGCCATTGTGGGCTACGGCGCCGCGCAGAAGCACGCCGTCGCAAAAATGGTGCAGCGCCTGT
>WYBW01000197.1 GCA_011525685.1 Verrucomicrobiia bacterium | reverse complement strand
CTACGCCCCGGATTTTCCACGTGCTCTCCCTCACCCCGCCCCTCTCCCGCTGGGAGAGGGAGAACCGCTGTCCGCTCCGCGTTGCTCCTTGCTTTGGTTTCATTCCACCGAAAACAGCGAAGAACCGCATTTATGCCGGCGAGTTTCTGTCACTGAGTGTCGGCAAATCGTCGGCGAGGCTGCCGGCGTTCCCGGTCGCCCGCTTGAGGACTCCTCGGAAAACATGGCGCTGTCTATTTGAGTTCCTTGACAAAGATGTTCTTGAACTGGAGCAGGCTCGGCGGGCTGCTCCATTGGCCATCGCGCTCGGCGCCGTGATGTTGCAGCGCGATGCGGCCTCGCGCGGGCAGGTCGGGAATGGTCGCGCCCGGAATGACCGTCCTGCCGTTCAACACCACGCTTACGGTGTTGCCGCGTACGGTGATCTCGAAGCGATTCCATTCGCCAACGGGCTTGTCGGCCTGCGTGCGAGGCGTGACGGCGGCGCGCAACTCCGGCGAGGTCTTGGGATCGGTCCGTACGCCGTACATCTCGCCCGAGCCAATGGGCCAGCACCAGATGTTCACCTGGTACTTGCCCTGGCCGCGCAGGTAGATGCCGGAGTCCGAATCGGGCAATGCGAGTTTAAGTTCCTTGCCCTTGGTGTCCTTGGCGTGTGTGCCGTCGGGCAGGATGTAGGGTACCCCCGGGTTGATGTAGGGCGTCTCCTTGATACGCCAGTCCACGAGCAGGACGAAATCGCCCAACTCGCGATCGCACCACAGACTCTTGTCGCCGCTGGCCTCGCTGCGCGCGTCGTAATCAATGACCCCGTTAATGACCTTCCAATGTCCGTTGTCGCCGGCGGGCACCGTCCAGCCGGAAAAGTCCCTGCCGTTGAACAAGGACACGAAGCCGGGTGGCGGTTCGTTGTCAGCCGCGCGGACTGTGGCCAGCGCCAGCAATCCGACCAGGGCTGTAATCGTGAGAGAATTGAGAAGTGTTCGATCCGTTTGCATAAGGAGTTACCGTTGACCGCGTTGCCAGACATGCCCGTAGCTCATTGGGTGTGCGGAGGCAAGGCTGGAATTCACTCCTTCAAACTGCCTGCGTCGCGAGCCGGTGATGGCGGAACACCTCGCGGGGGCAAATCTCAACTCTTTGCGAGTCCGTCAGGCTGCCGGAGGAGCGGCTGACCAGCCACCTGCTCCACCGGGCGGCTGGCAGGCCGTCTCTCCGACCTTCAGCCCGGCCACCCAACCATGCGCAGGCAGCCCCGGTGGCATGACAGTGAAGTGAGCCCGCGTCGCGCGACGGGGAGGATTTTCTTCTGCCTTTTGCCCCAAGTCTCCAATAGTATCCCTGCCGGCCATCGAAACCGGCCGCCGGCAATTTGAAATCCACCATGAACATCCCGGACCATCGCAAGGCGATTGACAAGCTGGACACGCAGATCGTGCGCCTGCTCAACGACCGCACGAAGCACGTGCTGGCCATTGGCGAAATCAAGCTCAAGGCTGGCGAGGAGATCTACGTGCCGCACCGCGAGCGCGCCGTGCTTCAGCGCATCTGCCACCTCAACCACGGGCCGATGACCAACGACCAGCTCCGCGCCGTGTATCGCGAAATCATGTCCAGCGCCCTGGCCTTGGAGAAGACTCTGACCATCGCGTATCTCGGGCCGGAGGCCACGTTCACCCATCAGGCCGCGATCCGCCGGTTCGGCTCGAGCCTGCATTACTCGGCGCAGAAGACCATCGCGGACGTGTTCACCGAGGTCAGCAAGAACCGGGCGGACTATGGCGTCGTGCCCGTGGAGAACTCCACCGAGGGCGTCGTCACGCACACGCTCGACATGTTCGTGGACAGCGACCTGAAGATCGTTTCCCAAATCGTGCTGCCCGTGCAGCAATGTCTCTTGAGCAACGCGCGCCGCAACCAGATCCGGAAGCTGTTTGCCCACCCGCAGTCGCTCGGCCAGTGCCGGGGCTGGGTGCAGAATCATCTGCCGCGGGTGGAGATCATCGAAACGTCCTCGAACGCGCGCTCGGCCGAGTTCGCGGCCAAACAAAAGAACACGGCCGCCATTGCCGGTCTGCTGGCGGCCGAGAAATACAAGCTGCGCGTGCTGGAGTTCGACATTCAGGACAACGCCGCCAACGCCACGCGCTTTCTCGTGCTGGGCCGCCAGTGCAGCCCGCCCACGGGCAAGGACCGGACCAGCCTGATGGTGAGCATTGCCGACCGGGTGGGCGCGTTGCACCACGCGCTGGCCGCCTTCCGGCGTTACCGCATCAACATGACCAAGATCGAGTCGCGCCCCAGCAAGCGGAAGGCATGGGAGTATTTCTTCTTCATTGATTGCGACGGTCATTACCTCGACCAGAAGGTCGCCAAGGCCATCGCCCTGCTCGAACAGGAGTGCAGCTACGTGAAGGTGCTGGGCTCTTATCCGAACACGGAGTAGGTCGAGGGCCAGGGTGATCTGGTTGGTCGTTCCATGAGGCGAAATGGCCGCAGGCCGGCCACCAAGCCGCCCCCAGCACAAACCTTCCCCTCGGCTCGGACCGCCACAATCGGGCTCGCGGGGTTTCGGCGATTTTCACGGAGTCGGCAGGTGGCGAGGCCAGCGGCAGCGGTTCGGGATTGAGTTGAGCGTGTTTTCGCCGCATCTTCGGCGTGTGAATCATCTGGCCCGGGCGCGGGAAGTGTTCGACATCGAAGTGGCGGCCCTCAAGCAAGTGCGCGCCCAGCTCGACGCGTCCTTCGAGCGCGCGGTGGAGTTGATCGTGGAGGCGCTGCGCGGGCACGGGAAGATTGTCCTGGTGGGCATTGGCAAGTCGGGCAACGTGGGCCGGAAGATCGCCGCCACCCTCACCAGCACGGGTTCGACCAGCGTCGTGCTGGACAGTGTGGATGCGCTGCACGGGGACGTGGGCATCGTCAACGACGGCGACGTCATCCTCGCCCTGAGTTACTCGGGCGAGTCGGAGGAACTGGTGAACCTGCTGCCGGCATTGAAGCGGTTCGCGGTGAAAATCATTTCCCTGACCGGGGCGGTGAAATCCTCGCTTGCCCGGCACAGCGACGTGGTCTTGAATGTGCGCGTACCGCGGGAAGCCTGTCCGTTCAATCTTGCGCCCACGGCCAGCACCACGGCCATGCTGGTGCTGGGCGACGCGCTGGCAATGGCGGTGCTGCGGGCGCGCGGGTTCAAGCGCAGCGATTTCGCGCGGCATCATCCCTCCGGCGCCATTGGCCGCGCGATGTTGCTGCGCGTGGGCGACATCATGCGCACGGGCGGACGCAACGCGGTGGCCGGTGAGCATCTGACCGTCAAGGAGGCGTTGCTGGTGATGACGCGGGCCAAGTCCGGCAGCCTCAGCGTGGTGAACGCGCGCGGCCGGCTGGTGGGGGTGTTCACCGACGGCGATTTTCGCCGGCGGATGGCGGCGGACGAAGAATTGCTGGCGCGCCCGCTGCGGCAGGTGATGACGCGCAAGCCCGTCACGGTGCGCGAGGACGCGCTGGCGGCGGAGGCGCTGCGGATTTTTGACGCGCGCGACATTGACGATTTGATCGTGGTGAACGCGAACCACGAACCGGTGGGGCTGGTGGATTCGCAGGATCTGCCGAAGCTGAAAATCATGTAGGCTGGCCTTGTGTCCGGCCTCAAAACCGATGGTGAACGCATGAAAACAATCCGAAATCGCTTGGTTGTCCCGAGTCTGTTGACCCTGCTGATCCTCTGCCCCTCCATGAAACTCAAAGCCCAATCCGCCCACAGCGCGCTGTCGGCAAAAACCATGACCTGGGAGGTTTCGCACCGCGGCGAATTGCGGTATTTGATTTACCTGCCCAAGGATTACAGCGCGGAAAGCGACAAGCGCTGGCCGTTGATGCTGTTCCTGCACGGGGCCGGCGAACGCGGCACGAACGTACAGCGTGTGGCCATTCACGGGCCGCCCAAGCTGGTGAAAGAGGGACGGGATTTTCCGTTCATCCTCGTCGCGCCGCAGTGCCCCGAGGGCGAGCGGTGGCAGAACGACAGTCTGCTTCAACTGCTGGAACACGTGATGGCGGAGCACAAGGTGGACGCGGGCCGGGTTTATCTGACCGGCCTGAGCATGGGTGGCTATGGGACGTGGAAACTGGCGCTGGCGTACCCCGAGCAGTTCGCCGCCATCGCGCCGATCTGTGGCGGTGGCGAATACATTGACGCCCTGCTGGCCAGTCGCGCCAAGGCGGCGGCGTTGCGCAGCCTCCCGGTCTGGGCGTTTCACGGTGCCAAGGACAACGTCGTGCCGCTGGAGGAATCGGAACGGATGGTCAACGCGCTCAAGAAGGTTGGCGTCAAGGACGTGAAGCTGACCGTGTATCCGGAGGCCAACCACGATTCCTGGACGGAGACTTACAACAACCCCGAGCTTTACGAGTGGCTGTTGAAACAGGAGCGGAAGCTCTGAAGTCCGCCACTGCCCAAGCCGCGAACCGACCGGCTCAATAATCGTAGAGTCCGCTGTCGCGGCTGTAACCACCCTCGCCCGCGCCGCCCTCCGGGCCTCCCATGAAGTCGCCCAGCAGGTCGCCCATGTCCTCCTCGATCTTTTCCGGGTCTTCGCCGGCTTCCAGACGTTTTATGGCGGTGTCGAGTTCCCTGGGCACCGATCCCGGCGGCATCAGGTCTTTCATTTTCTTCATCATGTGCGCCATGTGCCGCGGATTGTTTTCATCCAGGTGCTCCATGTCGCGCTCGAGTTCCATCATGGCGCGTTCCACGCGGGGATCCTCGAAGTCCGGCATCGGCGGTTCGTTGCCCTCGGCCTCGGACTTGGCCGCGGGCTCCTTGAGGCCGCGCGTCATGGCAAAACGGCTGACCTGTTTGGATAGTTTCTTGTTCCCGCACTTGGGACACACCGGCAGGCGGTCGGGATTCACGCGCTTCGAGAGGAAGCTGAAAATCCGCCGGCACTTTGGACAGGCAAATTCGTATATCGGCATAGGCAATTCATCAAACTGCGGGGCAGGTTAAACCCTTCTGCGTCGCGGGAAAAGTCTGAAGGAGACCGGCGCTGGCCGGGGGGCGCATCTTGACGGAATTACCCTTGAGCAGTTATCGGCTTGCCGTAGCGCAGGTTTCCCAACCTGCTGGATCGCCGATTTCCAATCTGTCAGTGGTGCGAAGTTGTGCGGTCTGCGGGTTGGAAACCCGCGACACAGCAGACTGGAAGTCTGCGCTACGGTGGTTCCCACAAGCAGCGCCCCTGGCCGTTACGCCGTGATGAGTTCACTTGCCAGCGCGGAGCGGGTGAGGCATAAGCGACCCATGCGATTCTTGATTGGCTTGATGCTCGTGGCCGGGGCGACCTGGGCTGCGGGCGGAGCGGAGTTGAAGTTGCCGGTGCTCGAAACCAGCACCGAGGTCTATAGCAACGTGACGGTGATGAAGGTCACCGCCACGGACGTGTTTTTCACCCATTCACGCGGCGTGGGCAACGCCAAGCTGAAGGACCTGTCGCCGGAATTGCAGAAGCGTTTTCGCTACGATCCGGAGAAAGCCGCCGCCGTGACCCAACAGCAGGCCGAGGCCACCGCGCAATACTACCGGACGGTGGCCAAGGAGCCGCCGCCCGCTCCAGAAGCCGAAAGCGAGGCGGAGGCCGAGCCAAAGTCCGACCTGCCTCCCGGAGAGGAGGACCTTCGAGTGCCGGATCTCAAGGCCAAGTCGTTTCTCGGTCAGCCGGCGCCGAAGTTCGCCGTGGAGAAGTGGGTGACGCCGCCACCGATCACGGCGGGCAAATTCGTGCTGATTGAATTCTGGGCGACATGGTGCCCTTCCTGCCGGGCATCCATCCCCGACTTGAATCGTTATCACGCGCGGTTCAAGGATCGGCTGGCCATCATCGGGTTGAGCGGGGAAAGCGAGACCGTCGTGCGCGGGTTCAAAGCGCCACGAATTGACTATGCGCTGGCAATTGACCCGCGGGAGCGCATGAGCAAGGAGGCCGAAGTGAAAGCCATCCCGCACTCGATTCTGATGGACCCCAGCGGGATCGTCCGGTTTGAAGGGAATCCAGCCTACCTGACCGAACAGGCGCTGGAGCGTCTGCTGGATAAATACGGGCAGTGAGCCGCCGAAACCGGCGCGGCGGCCGAGGCGATTATTTCATCCGGTCGAAGTTTTTCTGGAGGATCTGCCAGTCCTTGAGGCCCTTGAACTTCTCCATGGCGTTCCGGTTGACCTCGGCTTCCTTCGCGTTCTTCGTGGGACGGGCGATCTTGTAGAGCACTCCGAAGTAACCGGGGAAGGGCGAATCCGCGAGCTTGTAAGCCTCGAGTTCATCGGTGACGTCATGATCCGGCGGAACAAGGTTGAACACCCCGCCTTTGCGCGGGTTCGAGGAGTCGAAGGCGCCCTCGTAAAACTCGACACATTCGCTGAGGCACTCGATGAAACTGAACCCGTCGTGATCCATGGCCGCCTCCATCATCTGGAGGACGTGGTTGGGGTTGGTGTGCGTGGTGCGGGCCACGAAGGTGGCACCGGCGGCAATGGCCTGCTTCATCGGGTTGATCGGAAAATCCAAAGCTCCCCACTGGTCGGTCTTGCTCTTAAAACCGAGGGGTGAGGTGGGCGAGGTCTGCTTTTTGGTCAGTCCATAGACCCAGTTGTCCATGACCACCAGCGTCATTTTGATGTTCTTGCGCGCCGTGTGGTTGAAATGGTTGCCGCCGATGGAGAAGGCGTCGCCATCGCCGCTGAACGCGAAGACGTGCAGGTCGGGCCGCGAGAGAGAAATGCCGCTGGCAAACGGCAGGGCGCGTCCATGAATGAAGTGCGCGCCGTGCGCCTGCACGAAATAAGGGAAACGGCTGGAGCAGCCGATGCCGGAGATGGTGGTGAATTTCTCGTGCTGCAGCTTGCGCTTCTCGATCAGCTTGAAGTAGAGGGCCAGTACGGAGAAATCACCGCAGCCCGGACACCAGGTCGGGTGGTCGGCGGCGAGTTCTTTCTTGGTCAGCGGCTTCCGCTCGTTATCCGGGAGCGGTGACGCCACGGCCAGGTTGGTCGCGGGTGCCGGCATTGCGGACAGGGTTTGGCTCATAAGGTGTAAGTTAAATCATTTTCGTCCGATGTCGCGCCGGGATTCAGGTTTTCTTCAGGGTCGCAAGGGTGGTGCGCACCCGTTCCAATATATCCCGCACCTTCCAGGTAAGCCCATCCGACTTGTTGACTCCGCGAATGCGCGGGTCGGTAAACCGCGCGCGCAGGAGACCCGCCAACTGGCCGTAGCCATAGAGTCCCTCGTCGTTCAACTCCACGACCAGGACGTGATGGAAACCGGAGAAGATGTTTTCCAGTCCGTCCGGCAGTGGATTGAGATGGCGCAACGTGAGTCCGGAGATGCTGTCGCCGGCGGCGCGGGCGCGGTCCACCGCTTCACGGATCGGGCCCTGGGTCGAGCCCCAGCCCACCAGCAGGACGTTGCCCTCCGGCGGCCCGTAGATTTTCGGCGTCGGCAACGTGGCCGCCAGCGCCTGCAATTTCTTGCGGCGCTTGGTGGTCATTTGCTGATGCAGTTTCGGCGAGCCGGTCGGGTGGCCCATTTCGTCATGTTCCAATCCGGTCGCGATGGGGTATTTGCCGTTGGCGATGCGCGTCCCCGGAACGACACGAGGCACGATGCCATCCGGCGCTGAAAGATCGTATGGCTTGTAATTCGCCACCGGCGTCAGGTCGGGAGTGATGTCCTGGCAGAGCTTCTCAAGGTCCGGCTCGGGAAACGCCTCGATGCGCGTGGCGATGGCCTGGTCGCTCAGAATGATCACCGGCACGTTGTATTGGCGGGCGATGTTGACCGCCTCGATCGCGGTGTAGAAACAATCCTCGACATTGGCGGGGGCGATCACGACGCGCGGAGCGTCGCCGTGGCTGCCGAAGCAGGCAATGTTCAAATCCGATTGCTCGACGTTGGTGGGCATGCCCGTGGAGGGGCCGCCGCGCTGAATGTCGCAGATGACCAATGGCACCTCGGCCATGACCGCCCAACCCAGGGCCTCGGTCTTGAGGGATATGCCCGGTCCGCTCGAACCAGTCACGGCCACGCGGCCGGCGTAGCTCGCGCCGATGGCCATCGAGATCGAGGCGATCTCATCCTCGCATTGAATGAACGACCCGCCGTACTTGGGCAGTTCGCGCCGCAGCAATTCCATGATGTCCGACCAGGGCGTGATGGGGTAGCCGGCGCCGAAGCGCACTCCGGCGGCGATCAGGCCGTAGCCCAACGCCTCGTTGCCGTTCATCACCACCTGAGCCCCTTCCCGTTTTTCGCTCTCCGCAAACCGGAACGTTTCGATCAAGTCCCCCACGCAATAGGAGTAGCCCGCGTGAAACGCGGACAAGGCGTTCTTGACGATGCTCTGATCCTTGCCGCCGAACCGTTCGTGAATGAGCGCCTCGAGTTTCGGCACGTTCAAGTCGAACATCCGGGCGACCAGTCCCAGCGCGTAGATGTTCTTGCCCTTGTCCTTGGCCGTGCCGCCGATGGCCTCGACCGTGAGGGAGGAAATGGGAATGCCGACGTGGTGATAATCCTTCTGCCATTCCGGTTTCAACTCCACGTGATCCGAATCGTAAAGCACGATGCCGCCTTTCTTGAGCGAGCCGATGTGGTCCTCATAGGAGTGCTGGTAGAAGGCCAGCAGAATGTCGGCCTCGTCGCCCGCGCTCAACACCTCCCCGGAACCGATGCGCACCTGGAAGATGGACGGTCCGCCGGAAATGGTCGAAGGAATCGTCATGAACGTCATGACCTCCTGTTCACTGCGGCCAGCCAGACGGGCCAGGAAACCGCCAATGGCCTGGATGCCGTCCTGCGAATTGCCGGCGATGCGAATCACCGCCTCCGAAACCTTCGACACTCTCGGCACTCTCGGCACTCCGCCCGTGGGTTGGGTGGTCGTTGTTGAATCACTCATGAAACCTCTCGAATAAAGCAGCTCTCTCCGGCCCGCAAGGTGAGACGACCACTGAAGTTTTCTCAGTGCGAACACCGTTGCGCTGCCACACTAGCATTGCTGGTGGGGGTGTCAATTTCTAATCCCCAATTTATCCGCTTGCCGCATAAGAGTTTGGGTTGGTTTTGCCGCGGCTCCTCGGCACGAGCGAAACTGGCCATTAGCAATCGTGAAATTGGCGCGGCCCACAATGAAGCGGTCATGGCTTGCCGGCTTTCGCCAGTTGCTTCTCCAATCCCTCCGCCACGCCCTCGCCGTGCGGCAGATTGCTTACGAATCCTTGCTGACGGCTTACGGCCTCCTTGACCGCCGCGATGGCGTTCGCGGGCGCGGCCAACCACCGGGCATGCTCACTGGAGAGCATCGGCAAGTCATTCAGGTGGTCCCCGGCGGCAAACACCTCCCCGGCGGACAACCCCTGCTGCCGCGCCAGTTCGCGCAGAGCCGTGCCCTTGTTGTAGGCGGTGTGGCTGAAGCGCGCATACACATCGTTTCGCACGACGCTCAGTTGAGGAAACCGCTCGCAGAAGGCGGTGAGCCGTTCGTGGATCACCTCCGCGTCGTCGTGGTTGCCGGCGATCAAACAAAACGGCGAGAAGGCATCCTCGTAAACCGTCGCCCGGAACTGAGCGTTCACCCAATCGGTCAGTTCGGCCACGGACGGTCTGACCCGGGCGAACAACTCCGCGTGATCGCGGGCACAGGCGCCGTTCCAAGCCTCGTCCGGCGCGTAGCGCACGCCGTCATGCCGGTAAATCTCTCGTTCCACCAGCACCAGATAATCCGGCTGAATGGCGATGCGCGCCCGCGCCAGGGCTTCCATGAGACTGGACATGTCGCGTCCGGTGTTGATCACCCATTTGGCGCCGCGCGATTGCAAATCGCCGATCAAGCGTTCCACCCGCGCGGCGACGGGCGGGTTCTCGAATTCGGCGAACAAGGTCCCATCGAAGTCGGTTGAAATCAGTCTGATCGGCAATGGCATCGTTTCCTTTGTTTCGTGTCGGCGCGTGCGCCACATCTGGTCACCGCACCGGTCTGCTTCCCTCATTCAATACCCCAGCAACTGCGACGGGCGGACCGCGTCGCTGCCCAAGGCATACCGCGGCATCGCTTTGACCGAGAACGTGAAGGCGACCGTGTAATCGTCCGGACCATCGCGCTCGTCGCGGAGGCGAAACGTCAGCCCGGCGGTCCAACTGCGCAGGTCCCGATAGACGCTGTAATCCTGTTCCTCCATCCGTCCCTCCCGCAGATCATAGTAGTGCGCCGCCCGAAACGCCCAGTTCTCGTTCAGTTTGAAAAACAGAGCGTTCCGCAGGAGACTCTCGTCCTCGCTCGTGGCGGTGGGCGCTCCGGTGAGGTCGTCGCGCAAATACCAATGCCCGATCGCCCAGCTCCAGCGGTCGCTGGGCTGCAACGTCAGGTTGTGGATCGCCAGCCGCCACCCGCCGTCGTTCATGTCATAACGCAACTGGGACTCGAGCGTGAGCCAGGAGCGGGGACGAAAGACCAGGTCCGAGTAGAGATCGGAGAACGTGTCCTGATCGCTGCGCGGATTCAGCCGCCAGTCGGTGTAAAGGTCCCAATAAAGAAGATTCTCGAGCTGGCCGCGTCGTTTGGTCTGCAACCGGTTTCGCAGACCCAGCCGCAGTACATTCTGGCTGTCAATCGAGTCAATCGAGTTGTAGTCCGGGAAATCAATCGGCAGCAGCCGCAGGCTGGGCTGCTCGTAATCGAACTGCGGCAGTTCCGGCGGACGATGACTGGGCGCGGGCACATAAACGTAGTTCACCGCCGGCTGGACGATATGACGCAAGCCGTCCAGCGCCAGCAGGGAATTGGTGGCCGTGGGCCAGAGCCGGGAGGCTTTCACGGAAACCTCCGCGCCCGTGTTGAACACCCCGCGAGTCACCTCGTTGTTCGTGCCGCCCGGGCCGCTGGCCTCGCTGTAGTAGGTGAAGCGCCCGCCAGCACGCGGCGTCACGTTGAGCCAGCCGAAAAACGTGTGCGGCAGCGTCAACTGGTGAAACGTGTCGGCTCGCGCGGCCTCGAAGTTGTTCGTTCCCGCGAAGCTGTTGGTGGATTCGGCAAACCGGCGACGATAATAGCCGGCGGAGGTTTCGCTCTCGTAATACAGCGGCGTCGGCCCCAACTGCTGACGGAACGCCGTCAACCGCACATCCGGCAGACGCTCGACCGTCTCGAAGAAGTCGTTGAGCCGCGGTTGGGCGTACACATCCAGGCT
This sequence comes from Verrucomicrobiia bacterium, assembly GCA_011525685.1. Taxonomy (GTDB): domain Bacteria; phylum Verrucomicrobiota; class Verrucomicrobiia; order Limisphaerales; family JADLHS01; genus WYBW01. The sequence goes on along the minus strand of WYBW01000197.1, from coordinate 1,259 downwards.
GAAGTCGCTCCACAGCTTGGTGACCTCGGCGAAGGTGTTGGGCTGGGGGTTGCGCCGGTATTCGCTTTCGAAGAAATCCCGAAGCACCAGTTCATCGCTCTGGTACCGCGCCACACCTTTCAGGTTCAGGTTGGTGAACGGAGTGGCGTTGTAGCCGAAGTTCAGCCGGTAACGGTCGCTTGGGATGTCATAGCCGTCGTCGTTCTCCTCCGGATCGCGATCGCGCAGGTAATAATAACTCGCTGTCATCTCGCCCCAACGGTCCAGGTGCAGGTTCACTTCCGGCCCGCCGCCAAAGCCGCGTTTCTGCCGGTAATCCCCGTGCAACGCCGCGTCGAAAGTCTCGTTGGGAAACCAGGAATAAGTCCCGAGCAAGAACCCCCCATAGCGGCTGCGATAGCCCGGGACGAAATTGAAACCACTCGTCCGCAGGCCGAGTTTCCGCGAGTAATAAGGCAGATACATCACCGGCACGTTGCCCACGTAGAGCAACGCGTGCCGGGCCGTGATGGATTCCCCTGGCACAATCGTGATGGATTTGGCCCGCACTTTCTCGCCCGGCCGCGCCACGTCGTCCGTGGTGACATAGGCGTTCCGCGCATGGTAAACTTGATTGCTGAGGTCGCCGCGCAATTCCTCCCCGGCGGCGAACACGGGTGGTTTGCCGGTGCGGAACTGTTCCGCCTCCATCTGGCGCGTCCGAAAATTGTAGCGCAGATGTTCCCCCACCCAGACCTGATCGCCCTGCTGGATGCGCACCCGCCCGTCGGCCACCACCTCGGTCGTCTGCTGATTCACCGCCGCCCGATTCGCGGTCAGGATCGCGTTGTCGTAGGTGACGATCACGCCGTTCGTCGCCACCGCCAGGCCGGTGTCCGGATCGAACTCGACGAAGCTGTCGTCGGTCAGCGACCGGATGATGATCTCGGGTTGCTGCTGGGCGTAACCGGCGAAAGAGACGGCGAGCCAGCTTAGGAGCGCGGTGAGAGCGCCCCATCGCGCGGCGCCAGACCGGGCTGAAAAACGGCGCGGTCCCGCGTCAACGATTCCCTGGGATCTGGAACCACTTTCTTTTACAAGCAACGGCTGGGTCATTCGGCCGGCGGCAGCTAATCAAAACGTGCCGACAGTGCCAAGCGGCGATTTCCCGGTTCGCGGCGTTGAACTCCGGCATGTCAAAACTCTTTAGAAATGTCCCCTTAAGAACTCAGGAGAAAATGTCCCCTGGGTTGTTGATTTTCTCTGCGTCTGGAGGTGGG
>WYBW01000196.1 GCA_011525685.1 Verrucomicrobiia bacterium | reverse complement strand
GGCCGGGCACGATGGCCGCCTCCCCGGAGCGGGCGGGTTTGAGGGCCTCGTCGCGCACGTCCAGTCGCAACCGGGCCTTGCGCGTTTCCTCGTCCGGACCGTGGCATTTGAAGCAGTGATTGGCAAGAATCGGGCGGACATCGCTTTGGAAATCCACGTTGCCCGACGCAATGATCGGACCGCTTACAACGGGGAATGTGACCGCGATCCATAACACCCGGGCGAAGGGATATGTTCGGCGCGGCGCAAGCCGGTTGGTACTGCGGTTCGACTTCATCAGGCGGATTCGGGGGAGCATACCATTTGGCCCATGACAGTCAAAGCCGGCAATATCATCAGCTAGCAAGCACCAGCTTGCGGGAGATTCGTACACAAAGCTCCGCCATCGCCGCCCGCTTTTCGCACGACACAATAGCGAGTATCGCATTGAACACTTGGAGCACTTCGTCGTTTTCGTCCACCACGGCTGCGAGGCGGAATGTGCCATTTCGCATAGCGAACGAAGCCTGCACCCTTTCTTTTTCCGGCATGGCCTCAAAGTGCCATTTTCTCTGCCGGAAATAGTCCATCAATACTCCAACTGCCCGCGCCTCCGAGAATTCGCGAAGTAGTGGTGTTCTAGCGCTTCAGCATCAAATCAACCTGCCCAAAGCGTGCTTCGTGAAGTTGATGACGACTTTGGCCGTGATACTTTTTGTGAGTGATTTCATGCGGCCCGGATTCGACCACGAGCCGACCGATGGATGCACGCAAAATCCGGCGGGCACCGGCGCGCGGCAGTCAGCGCGCAGTGGCGCCGCGAGGGGCGCGGCGGATGGCGCGGGCGCGGCGGCGGGTTTCGGCGGACCAGGCTTCGACGGCAGCCTGTGCGCGGCGCAACCGCCGGGCCACCCGGGCGCACTTGGGACAGGCGGCAAGGTGCGCGGCGGTCGCCAAGTCCGAGCTTGTGGGCGTGATCACCTGCAGAAAGTCGTAGAGCGCGTCGAGGCTCAAGTGTTTGGTGGCTTTCCTCGGCGGCGCGCTTTCGCTGGCGATGGCAGTCTGTCTTTTTCGCGGCCTTGTCCTAAGCACAAGGCTCTCTTTACTCGTGGTTTACGTTTTTGGCGAGGGATTTATTGTTTCTTTTGCGTGACAGTGGTCTGGGCCGGCGCTCGGGAAACCATTGGCAGGCGATGGTAACCAGCTTCTTCTCAACCGAGTTCCAAGCCCGCGTGAGCAACTGGGGATCGGACGGTTGTTTCCCGGCCTGGACCTCTTTCTCTTGCGGCCCACACGCGGAGTCTTCGCTACCCGGAGCGGGGGGATGCGCAGGTGGGAGAGAGGACGCTCCGTGGTTGCCGGGTTCGACGCGCGAGCTTCCGCCAAGGGGATTTCCGGCCAGCAAGTATTGCGAGAGGCATACATCTCCCGCCCGCAAACTGGCGAGCGATCCCAGTTTTGCGAGGTGCTTCTCGCCACGAATCAGTTGCGCGAGTGGAAGCTTCATCCGCTTGTATAAGTGCGCGAAGCCCGCGCGGATCAACCCATCGGGCAACCCGCTCTCGTGCAGAAAGTCGCGCTCGGCGGCGCGCGCAACCTCCACCAATGGCCGGCGCGCATAGGTCCTCAGAATTTCCGCGGGAGGCATCCCCAGGAGCCGGCACCGGATGAAAACGATGATCTGATGCGGTGGCTTCTCGAGCCGGAAGAGCAGGTTTGTAAACCGAAGTTGCATGACCGCACGATCTGGGTCCGGATCGGCAGCCGACGCTGCCGCGAAGCTGCGATCCACATCAACCAGACCTTCGTTCAACGTCTCGAGGCTTTGTTCCCCGGCAAGTTGATCTTGTACTTCCCTCCAGTAGTCTCGCCAAGCGTACTTCGATTCATGGAACGTGAACGCGACGAACCGGGCGCGTTTAGGATTGAACTTGTGCCGCCGCCGCCAGACGCGAGCCAAAGTCCGCTGGGTCAGTTCCTCGGCAAGCGCTGCGGTTATTCCATGCTTCGCCCGCAGAAAAATCAGAATGTCCTTGCGTCGTGCCCGGGCAAATATGTCGAAGACTTGGCGCGACTGCCAGCGCAGCCGCACGCCGCCGAGGAGCCGGGCCGCCAGCGAAACGAGCAGCTCAAAATCGGCGGGAGCATCCTGGCCCAGAAACTCGCGCAGCCGGGCATCGCCCCAGCATCGGGCGGAAAGGAGACTCGCGTTCAAACCCGCGGGCGTGCGCGTCGGCGACCGGGCGAGATGATAACGCAAGGTGTCGAGATAGCCGGCGACGGAGTGGGCGGACAGGGTTGGTTGTGCGGCCAGAATGTCCTGGACGACACCGGCCAACCTGCCCAAAGGCAGGTCCAGCCAGTCGGCTGGAAACGCGGCCGGTTTGAGGCGGCGACCCAAGCTAACCAGATAAGCCAGGACCGGAACGGGCGACTCGCAGCGGGCGAGTACGGCGCGCAGGAGGACCTCCTCCAGTTGGTCGGGAACGCGCAAGCGCGACGGAGAAAAGCGGTCGGTTGACATCAGGGATTTCGCTCCCGCCGTCCGCCCAAAGCGGCAGCGGTAGCGCCTTTCGATTGGCCTCGAAGGAGTGCGATGGCTGCACCTCGCACTCGCTCAAACGCCGGAGATGGGTTAGGAAATCACGGAAAAGAGAGACGCCCCGCCAGGCGGGCCGCAGAACGGCCCGGGAAATCAAACCGGTGATTGTGCAGATCCAGTACATGACTCGGTTTGCGAGGCTGACCAATGGGACGCTATGTCCAGACGGGCGGGCCGGCAAGCACTATCTCCGAAAAAGTTGCCCGCTGGGCGCATCTAAATTTATTGCAGGCAGGCATTCCTGGCGTAGCGCAGGTTTCCCAACCTGCGGTATCGCCGACTTCCAGTCGGCGGGCCCAGGCACGGCGTGGCAGGCCAGGAATTCGCCGCGGTTGCGGATTGGAAATCCGCGACCCGGCAGACTGGAAGTCCGCGCTACGGCATCGCCTCGGCGCCCCCTGCAAGAAAATGAGATGCGCCCTTGCCCGCTGATTTTCCCCCGACGCAATTAGCCGCGACCCGGCGCGCGCTCGCGAACGCCTGGTCGCCCGAACTGGACCTCCGCCAACACGCCAGGCGACCGGCGTGAAGAGGTGCATGGAAAGGCGCCGGTTGGAAGCCGGCCGGAGCAGTTGACTGGGTTTGCTCATGCGGGCGTTTATCTCCACGCGCTGGCTTGGCGCCAATCGTCAATTCGAGTCCTCAAGTACTTTTCCGGAGGAAATTTCTTGAGACAAAATTCGGCGCTGCGGAAAAACTCCTTGTCTTCGGCGGCGCGCTGCATCACAAGAATGGTCCCAGCCTGAATGAGTGCGCCCGTGACTTTCAGAAAGACCGCCGAGACGCGGCACCTGGCCATCGCGGCCGCGCGCTATCTCGCGCTGGGTTGGACCCAGCGCCGGATCGCCGTCGAACTCCATCTCAACGAGCCGTATGTCGCCCGGTTGATCGCGGCCGCGGAATCCTGGGGCTACGTAAGCCGCCTGCCCACGATGTTGCGTCACCAGATCAACGCCGAAGACTGGGAGGCGGTGCAGGAGCGTTACTTTCGCGATTTGACCTTCACGCCGGTGCTCGCCGGAGAGGTGCCCGCGGGCATTCACTTTGAAGCCCTGGCCGTGCCGGGAGATTACGTGACCTTCCTGCGCGGTGCGGCCGACCAGATCGCTCACCGCCTGCGCCACACGGGGCTCTTGGGAACCATGTGGGGCAGGACCGTGTTCTTGATTGCTCAACATATTCAGGTTCTCAGCGACACCCTCAACCGCGATCTGCTGCGTCGCATCGAGTGCATCCCACTGTGTGGGGATCCCATTTTCCTGATGAACCAGCGTCGGCTGGAGTATTCCGCGTCGTGGCTTGCCGCCACGCTGCAAAAAGCTCTGGCTCCAAACTTCCGCGGTTCCTTTCCTTGCCTGCACGGCGTGCCGGCCTACGTCAGCCGCGCCGTGCGCGCCGCCTCCACCGGCGGCCGGCCCGCCTGGCGGCAGCTCTTCGAGGAACTGCCCGGATACGAGATGATTTTCAGCAGCCGCTCGCGCCTGATCGCCCACGTGGACTCCATCATCACCGGCGCGGGCATCGTCGTGCCCGGCCTCGAAACTCTCGAACACGCCACGGGCGACTTGATCGAGGAACGGCTGCAACAGGAGAAAGACCTCACGAAGGAGAAGCTGGACCAGATCATCTGGGGCGACATCGGCGGCTGGTTGCTTGAGAAGCCCGGACTCAAACCCGCCGACAAAAAACTCGTGGATGATCTCAACCGCGGCTGGACCGGGGCCACGCTGGAGCATCTCTCCTGGGTGGCGAAGGCAGCGGTGCCCGGCCAACGGGTGGGCGTTATTCTGGTTGCCCGCGGCACGCCCAAGGCGGAGTTGATTCTCGAAATCGTGAGACGCGGTCTGGTGAACACGCTGCTCATTGACGAAGAACTGGCACGTTGCCTGAAGACGATGGTGCAGCCTGCCGGGCGCCCAGGTCCAAAACTGGGCCGCTGATTTTCTACAGTCTTTCCCTCGCGCCGACTGCTCTGCTTGGTCGCGTCCTTCCCACGCCTCGGCGGGCTTGCTCTGCTCCAGGTTCTTCTGTCTTCGGTGGAGTGAAACCAAAGCAAGGAGCAAGGGGGAGCGGACCGCGGATCTCCCTCTCCCAGCGGGAGAAGGGCGGGGTGAGGGAGAGCGCGTGGAAAACCCAGGGCGCAGGGACCCATTTCAGCCCGCCCCGATGGATGCGAAGACTCTCCCTCACCCTTTTTCCCTCTCCCGCTGGGAGAGGGAGACCGTTGCCAAGACTCCGGATCATTCACCTGCGCTCTCGCAATCCCATTCCACTGAATACAGCGAGGAACCCTGCTTCACCAGACATCGGCTGGCCAATCAAGTCCCTCCGCCATGAAAAACAATTCAGCAAAAAAATAAACATTTCCGGATCAGCCCCGAAGTCTGGGCAGAGCGCGATTCGATCCGCGCGCCGGTGACCCGAACCGAAAACCGATTATGCCAAAACTCGAAACTCAGCAGATACATCTCGTGGCCGATTCGCCCGTGGGTGAAACCCTCGCTGCCAAGGGCGGTCGCCCGCGGCACGAGCCGATGCCGGTGCCCGCGTCGCCGGCCACGCTCCAGATGCCACCGGGCGAACCGCCGCAACTGGCGCCCGGCATCAACCCCCTTGCCGACGGCGCCATCGTGGTCGAGCAGATTGTCAACAACCGCCGGCAGCTCCGGCTGCTGGCGCTCCAGCCGCGAGGCGAGCCGTTGCGCGTGAACGGCCAGTTGGTCCCGCGCCTCGCGGTCCTGGGCGAAAAGGATTCCCTGCAATTGCCCGACGAAACCACGCTGCACGTCACGTTCTTCAACCGGCCGCACGTTGGCAAACCGCCGGCCAGCCTGGTCGGAAAGCAGTGCCCGATCTGTCGCGTGCCATTCACGGCCGAGGCCACGGTTTACCTCTGCGCGTGCGGCGTCGCGACCCATCACGGCAACGATGGCGATACCGAGGCCCTCCAGTGCGCGCAGACGCAGCACGTATGTGTTGGCTGTGAGCGGCCGATCACTTTGAAGGAAGGATTCACCTACTGGCCGGATTTGGTTCATGCCTGAGCACGCTCCAATCATTGAGGTGCAGCCACCCCGCCGGGCGGGCGGAAATGTGGCTTCGCCGAGCGCGGCGGCGCGGTTGCCGGCGTTTATCGCCGGACCCGCGGACGCGGCGGCAAAGTTGGGCGCGCTGAAGGTGCTCACCATTGGCGTCGGGAGCGTGGGAGGCCGCGTCGTGCTCCACCTGGCGCGCCTCGGCCTCGCGAGTCTGTGGCTGATTGATCCCAAACGCTTCAAAGCGGAGAGCATCCTGACCCATGACATTGATCCTCGCTCGGTCGGCAAATTCAAAGCCCAGGTGACCGCCCGGCGGTGCAAGGCGATCAGCCCGGCCACGCGTGTCTTCGCTGGCCGCGTTCGTGTGGAGGACCTGCCTGTGGATGCGTTCGCGGACGCGGACCTCGTGGTGCTGGCGACGGACAATCTGGCGGCGGAAATCGAAGTTGGCCGGCGCTGTGTCCGCTTTGGCAAGCCGCTCGTGCAGGCGGCGGTGCATGGCGACACGCTTACGGTCCAGGTCCGGGTGTTCGGCAACGCGGACCAACAATCGCCCTGCCCGGCGTGCGGCTTCGGCGAGGGCGAGTGGCGGATGCTCAACGATCAGGTCCGCTTCAGTTGCGACGGGAGCGGAGCGGCTCTTGTCCAAGGCGCTCTACCCACCATGAGCGTGAGCAGTCTCTGCTCGCTCGCCGCCGATCTCGCCGTGAATCAGGTTTTGCGCGTTGCGCTCGCGCTGGGGGAGTCCGTGCTCGACACCTGCCTCGAGTATTGCGGCTACACGAACCGCAGTGTCAGCAGCCGCCTCGTCCGCAATGCGCGGTGTCCGGCGGAACATGCCCGTTGGCGCATCGCGCCCGAGATCAAGTTCCTGAGTGCATGTTCCCCTGCTGATTTGTCGCGCGTGGCCGGATTCGATCCGGCCTCCGCCTCCACCGCCTTCGCCGTTGAGGGTTTCAATTGGGTCGAGTCCGGCATGTGTCGGTGTGCTTTGCCGCAAGCCGTGCGCTGTTTCGTGCCCGAGGCGCGCCAGCGTGCGGGTCGGTGTTCGCAATGCCGATCTTCGATCCGCGTGCAGCCCATCTTCGAGCACCAGGTTGTATCCGCCGCGTTGCTGGGCGCCGCGGCCGGCCAGCCTCTGGCCAACCTCGGCGCGGCCGCAGCCCGGTGCGTCTGGTTGAGCAACGGCGACGAGTCGGTTTTGTTCCGTGCGCCGCATGATCAACGCCTGCCATGATCTCTGAACCCAAAACTCCAGTTCCCGCGCGCGGCTTGCACACGCTCGGTGAAGTGATGTTGGACGAGCCGCTCCGCGAGCTTCTCGAGTTTGCCCGCGCCACGTGCGGCGGTCCGGCCGCCTGGCGTCAGCGCAAGCTGGTCGAGGTGCGGGAACTCCTCGCTTTAGCACAGCTTTCGGGCCGGCTGCGCCTGCAGTGGTTGGACGTCGCGGTGGATTTGCGGGCGGTGATCGAGATGCGCGTGCCCGTGCCCTGTCTGCCCAAACCGGATGGCGCCCTCGAAATCGCTCCGCTGGCGGTGCTGGGTGTCATTTACCGTCAGGAGGTTCTGGTTTCGCCCCAGCCAGGATTTTCGTTCGTGCAAATCCTTGCGCCCGGGCCGGTCTGGTCGGCCAGCGTCAGTGGCGACCACCGTCAACTGCTTTGCCTGGGCACCAGTCTGCCGGTGGGCATTCCGCTCAAAGAAATCCTCCTCCTGACCTACGGTGCTTTGACGATGCAAACGGTGCAATTGGACCCCCGCGACTCCGCCGGCGTGATGAACCCCGCCGCGGCACAGTGGTGGACCTGCGCCAACAACTTGAAAAAAATTCCACTTTCCCGGGCACCGTTCGTAGTCAGTTCGGAAGCCAAGTTATGATTATGAACGCAGCGTCTCAATCATCCCCTCCGGTTCTCCCGCCGTGCTGGCAGGAGGCGCTCGCCCGCGCTGGCTTTGCGGCGAACGGCGACGGCCAGTTCCACCAGGGAAACATCTCGTTCCGGCTCGATGGCCGGTGGGTGCAACTGGGCACGGTCACCGAGCCGGCGCCGCCGGAGGTGATCCGCGATCTAGGCCGGCCCGGATTGTGGAAACACGTCGCCGAAGGCCAGGCCGGCCGCCGCGTGTTCGAGTTTCCGGCGTCCGCGGTGGCCGCTGAAGAAGCTGTGCCAGACGAGGTCGAAACGACACCCATCACACCCGGGGCCTTCCTGACCTGGGCATTGACGAGCGCCAAGGACGGTATCGTGCCCGGCTGGCAACCGCCGCCGCGCAAACTCGTCGAATCCTGGCTGTCCCCGGGCGAACTGACCGTCCAGGCCGGGCCCATCGTGCGTCAGGGAGAGCTCATCCTGAGGCCTGGCCGCTGGGCGGTGCGGTTTCTGATTCTTCCCGCCGTGCCGGCCGACCTGCCGTTTCAACGCCGCGACTGGTTGCGCGCCGTGTTGAGCGACGCGCAAACGCTGTGGCGCCTCGTGCGGCTGGGCTTCGTAAGCGAGGGAGAAAATCTGGCCGTGGCCGCGGAGGTGGACTTCAGTGGCAGCCCGGCTTCCGAGCATTTGTTTTTGGCTGGTGTACACGGCGTTCGCCATGTCGTCGCGACGCTGGCCGAAACGGTGGAGTTGCTGGCGGATGCCTCGCTGGCATCGCAAGCGTTGAAACTCCCGCCGTCGTCAAGAACCCCAACCGAAAGGAATCAAGCCACATGATCATGGACACCGAAACCCTGCTGCCGCCCGCCCGGACTTCCTCCGGCAACCACGGCAACGGCTTCCACTTCGAGGCGGCCGACATCACGGGCACCCATCTCATTGATGCCCGCGACGTTCAGCGCGGCACCCCCGCCGGCGCGGTGGCCCAGGCGCTGGCCGCGCGGATGGACCTGCCGCAAAACGTCCCCTGGGCGTTGCGCGACGACCGCACCGGCAACTACCTCGACGAGCAACGCGCGATCGGCGACCAGGTCGAGTCGGGCGAAAGCCCGCGCCTGACCTTGGTGCCCAAGGCACATTTGGGCGCTGGCTGAGGAAGCGACCCTGTGCGCCGGGCGGATGCCGCTCCAAGGAGGCGGCTTCCGCCCGCGCCGGGGAAAAGCGTGACCCGATTCCACATCAAGCCATGCATGACCCCAACCCACTTCCACCGATGACGCGGGGAAACGTCTGGACCGGCTTGCCCGCGTTCGCCTGGCCTGTTCGTGAGCCAAGCCTGTTCCCGCTGCGAGTTCGTCGCGGGCACGACTCGCTCCGCGCCACTCGCTCGAACCCCGCTATCCGCGTTGCACGGACCGAGGGCCAGCCTCGCCGGCTGCGGATCAAGCAGTCTTCGGTTTGCCCGTTCGGGACGGAATCGCCATGCCGGTCTCGCCGAAGCCTTCTCTCAAGCTGCGCACGGATGCCCAACCTTCCCGCGCTTGTGTTGCGCCACGCCCTGTTGCGAATCCTGCTCCACCTGGCGGGAATGGTCCGCCGGCCGCGGAACTTCCGCTGGCATTTGCGCTGTGTGCTTCGTGAATTTTATGATCCTAAACGGGCAGGTTGATGCTTTCGCCGCGGGCTCGCTCGAGTCGCTGGTGGTGGTCTTGCGCAGGGAGGCCAATGGCGAAGTGCTGGCGCGCGAGCCGGTGATGTCCGCCGATCTTGTGGACGTGACCAGCGAAGCGTGGCGCGACGGCTGTCTTCGTCGCGGCCAGCCACAGGTGCCCCTGGCGGCGCTGCCGCTGCGCCTGGTGCCCACGTTCAAGGAAGGTTCAAACCGCCGGTGCGCCGGCTTTGAGTTGGAAGTGACGAACCCCGGCGGGCAGCCGACGCGCCGGCCCTTTACGATTTACAGCCTCACACCCGTTGCCCAACGCGCGGCGGCCCGGCTGCTGGCCGCCGGCACGTTGCGCCCCGGCCAGTCCTATGTGTACGAGGTTGAACTGGACGCGCATCCGCGGCCCGTCAGCCCGCCGGCGGCCATCGGTTCATTCGAGACAAGCGTCAAGTCCCCTCCGCTGACCTATCTGCGTGTGCCTCTGCGGCCCCTGCTTGCGGCGGCCACGGCGGTGGACGTGATCGAGGACGACCGCTTTCCGGTGTTTTACGTCGAGGCGGCGTTCGCGCGGGCGGAGAAATTTTCCCGCCGCGGCGCCGCGGCGGTGCCGCCGGTGGAAACTGGCGGCGTGCTCATCGGCTCGTTGTGCGCGTGCGAAGATTCGGGCGAGTTCTTTTGCGTGGTCACCGACGTGCTCGAGGTGCGCGGGGCGGAGGAGAAGGAGTTCAGCCTGTCCTATTCGAGCCAGAGCTGGACGCGCATTCAAGCCATCATGAAGGCGCGCCAGGCCGCGCAGCCACAGCGCGCGGAGCGGATTCTCGGCCAGGCGCACGGGCACAATTTCGTGCCGAACCAGGGCAAAATCTGCGAGGCCTGTGCGCACCGGCCCGTGTGCAGCCTGAACAACGTCTTCGTCTCGCAAGAGGACCAGGACTGGACGCGGGCGGTGTTCGCGCGCCAGCCCTGGCAGTTGTGCCACATCTTTGGTCTGACCGCGCGCGGCGACCGGGTTCATTCCCTGTTCGGTTTGCAGGACGGGCGTTTGCAGTCCCGCGGCTTTTTCACGATCCCCGATTTCAATCCTGAACCGTCGCCTGGCGCGACATCCAACCTGGAGGACCCCATCCATGCCCAAACCTAAATCAACCAATCAACTGCTCGCGATGCTGACCAATCCCGAGTTCCCCGAGGATCACCGGCTGGAGCTGCTGCGGGGCGTGGCCAGCAACCAAGGCGCGGAGAACCGGGCCATCCTGCTGGCGCTGCTGAACGGCGCGGCACCCAGCCCGGAGGACTTGCACGCGCAGAAGTTGCAAACCCTGAACGAGCTGATCCGGGAAATGATGGAAGGCCCGTTGCGGCGCGCGGTGTTTCTCAACCTGTGCGAGTTGAACGGCAGCAGCGTGCGGCGCGCCCTCGTGGTGCTCGATGACGGCACGCTGGCCTACACCGTCGTGCCGGACGCGATGCTGGCCGGCTCGCTGCGGCCGGGCGATTGTGTCGTCCTGGAGGCCAAGGGCCGCGCGCTGCTCAAGCGGGCGGAGACGTTCAAGGTGGGTGATGTTGTGACGCTGGAGCGCTGGGTGGACGAGCGCCACGTCGAAGTGAAAGGCCGCGGCGACGAACGGTCGGTGCTCCTGGCCTCCGCCCGGCTGATGGACAAGGCCAAGGCGGATCAGGCCGGCCCGGGTTTGAGCGTCATCATCAACAGCAAACAGGCGATGGCCTTCGACGTGTTGCCGGCGCAGGACGGGTTGTCCCACTACCGCTACCTGTGCAAATTGCCGGTGCCTGACGTGGTGGTGGAGCGGGACATCGGCGCGCCGCCGCGTTGCATCGAGGAGCTGTCCTCCCTCCTCCGGGCGGAGCTGCTCCACCCGGAGACGCGCCGGCGTTACCGGCTGCCGCGGTGCGTGATGAAACTGCTGGCGGGCGCGAGCGGCAGTGGCAAGACCCTGGCGGTTCAGGCCATCTGGCGGCTCATGTACGAGATCATGAGCGAAGTCACGGGCGTGCCCCTCGAGCAGTTGCCGCCGCGCGTGTTCCGGTTGCGCATGAGCGAGGTGCTGTCCAAATGGCTCGGGGACAGTGATCACAATCTCGACCGGTTCTTCAACGAAGTGGAACAGATGGCCGACGAGCCATTCGTGGCGCCGGACGGGCGCTCGTGGCGGCTGCCCGTGCTCGCCATCCTGGAGGAGATTGACGGGCTGGCCCGGGCGCGCGGTCAGGAGCCGGTTTACGACCGCATTCTCACGGTGGCCTTGCAGCGCCTGGACAGCACGCTCGCGGCGGTGCGCGGCCGGTTCATCATTTACCTGGGCACCACGAATGAACCGCAGTCGGTGGACCGGGCGTTCATGCGCCGCATTGGCGGCACCGTGGAACATTTCACCCGCTTGAACCGCAGGGCGGCGTTCGTGGCGGTGTTGCAGAAGCACGTTGCGGGGCTGCCGTTGTTCTCCAACAACGGTCACCTGCCGGCGGAGTTGCAACGCAAGCTGATCGGCGAGGTGGCGGCCTGGTTGTTCAGCCCGAACGGCGCGGATCGCGGGGTTGTCGAACTGACCTATGCCGGTTCGACGACGCCACAGGTGCGTTATCGCCGCGACTTTCTCACGGGCGCGCTGATTGACCGCGCGGTGCGCCAGGCCGCCGAGGAAGCCTGCCAGCGCGAGCTGCTCGAAGGCGCGACGCCCGGCGTCAAGACCGAAACCCTGGTGCGCGCGTTCGACGAACAGATCCACAGCGTGGTCGAGCAGCTCACCGAACACAACGCGCGGGAGTACACCGACGTGCCGGACGGCGTGCGCGTGGCCAGCGTCCGGCGCATGACGCAGCCGGTGCAAAGCCCCTTTGAACTTCAACGCACTTGACTCCGCGAACCCCATGCCTCACCCGCGCCACACCCTGCACCGAGCAATGAACCCAAAGTTATGAACGAGAAAACGCAGTCCCCAAGCGAACGAACTCCAGGCGGCGGAGGCCTGGGTGGAATTTTCGACGACGCGCCGGTTGCGGATGGGCTGGTCACTGTTTCGTCGGGTCCGTATGCCGAACAGTTACCGGTGGCTTCCCTGTCAGTTGGCGCCATCCGCACCCGGTTTCGTGACCGGTTCGACATTGACCCGCGCAGCCAGGCGGTGCTCGACGGCAACGAGGTGGGTGACGATGTTGTCGTGCGGCCCGGCCAGTTGCTCATGTTCGTGCGGCGGGCGGGAGAGAAGGGAACCAAGCTGCCGCCACGCTGGACATTCGCATGAAGCACCTCTTCACGCTGCCCTATCCATGAACCGCCCCCTCACCCTGCCCTCTCCCCCGCTCCGAGCGGGGAGTGGGGGCCCGAAGGTTGGGTGAGGGGATTCAATTCCAAGTCCGCTTGAGCATCGGAACTTGAAGCCATCCATGAGCGAGCACATTCACATCGAAGGCACGGAGGCCACGGCCACTTCGCCGGAAGGTCAGACCGCGACGCTGTCGCTCGAGGCCCTGCTGGCGCGCATCGCGCCGCCGCGCATGGACACCTGCGGAGCGATACTGCCCGACGGCATCAAGATGATCCTCACTCGCGGTTCTCACACGATCTGGGTTTATGAATGCCCACCGCGCGTCCACAACTTCCGCTGGATCGCCGGAGACTCGCCGTCGCCGTTTGGCCGGGGCACGAAATACCGTCCGGTGCGGATTGCGTTGCCGTATCTGGTGGTGCTGGCCGTGTTCGGGCCTGGCCCGGGCGGACGCCAGCAACTCACAGGCGCCAACGAGTGTTTCTTTCGCAACGCGCCGTTGAAGGACCCCGCGGACCCATTGTTGTTTCCCGCGCTGCTGAATTGCTCGAGGTTCATTCCGGAAGCGGGGCGGCCGCTGTCGTGGATTTGCACCCAACACCTGGACTTTACCAGCCTGTTGCGCGAGGAGGACCCGGCACGGCGTCTCGTCGCCAGCTTCAACGCGCTGCGTCATTGCCTGCTCGAGACCGGATTCAACCTCAGTTCGGAGCACCACGCCGGAGAGGCCGGCAGTTGGTATTCCGCGTCGCGCGGCGTGGACCCGCGCATCAATACGGTCGAGGCCTGGCAGGAGGCGTCCGCGCAGGATCCCTTGTTCGTGCTGGACGTGCCGTGGCTGCCCACGGGCCGGTCGCTGGCCGAGGTGGCGGAGCGCAGTTTCCAAAACCTCGGCGCCCACCGGACCAATTACGCCAGCGCCGCCGCGTTGTCGCGGGTCATCTTCAACCAAACCGCCGTCGCGCGTCCGCGCCACCGGCTGATCCAGGAATTGCTCGATGAACTCACCCAATGACCGTTTGCACACGCCGATCTTCGTGAAGTCCGGGGACGAAATGCCGCTGCCCGAGGAGCCGCCGGTCTTTCATTTGATCACTCGTGACGGATTATTTCGCTGCCGCAATCATCCTTTCTTTCGGAGCAGCGTGCGGGTGGATGAGTTTCCCAGTGAACTGGCCGCGCACCGGCCTTATCTCAAGCTCCGCTACCCCAAACTCCCGCGAAAACTGCTGGAACAGATCGTGGGGTTCTTTTCCATCGTGGGCCGGCGCCATGGTGCCGAGGCCGCCGTCCTGCTGGCCTGGGATCGAACGGCGGAAGAGATCGTGCCGATCGTCCCCGAGCAGACCGGCATCGTGGGCCGGGACTGGCACGGCGATCCATTCCCCATGGAGCTGCTGTATGAGATTCCGCCGTTGCCGCCGCAGTGGACGCTTATTGGCGACCTGCACAGCCACGTGGACGGTCCGGCCTACGCTTCGACGCAGGACAAGTCCGATGAGGAATACCGGCCGGGCCTGCACCTCGTCGTCGGCCGCCTGCGCTTTGAGCCGCCCGAGTTCCATTGCGAGGTGACGGTGGACGGCGCGCGGTTCACGATCCCGGACCTCGGCATGGTCAGCGCGGGCTACGACCGCCGGCGGGAGCGCGAAGTGCCGGTTGAGTGGCTGGACAAGCTCACGGTGAAATCGTGGAGCACATCCGCCGCCACGAATGTTTACCAACCGGTTCAGCGCACGAACCGGGAGGTTCAAGACGCTGTCATCGTGGAGGACAGCGAACGGTCGAAGGCCAATGGTGAAAACCGCGGTGATGAGGTCGCGACGATGACCGCGCCGTGGCAGGTTCCCATTGCGCCGAATGGCTCAACCCCGGACCCGTCGTGACGTCAACACCGATTTCCCGCAGCCGTGCGTTCCAGCCGGAACCGCCCGCCAGTTGTTCGGTGAAAATCATCGGCCTGGGCGGCGTGGGTGGGATTGTGGCGCGGTACGGCGGAATGTTCCTTGCGTCATTGGGCCGCAATGCTCGTCTGGTGTTGATGGACGGAGATGCGTTCGAGCCGTCCAACGCTTCACGCATGTTCTTCGGCGCCTGCGGCAACAAGGCCGCCGTGATTCGCGATGAACTGTTGCCGCGATTTCGCGATTCCAACCTGTCGCTGATCGCCATCGAGGAGTACGTCACCCCGGAGAACGTCGCCCGGCTGGTGCGCGAGGGCGACATCGTGCTCCTGACGGTGGACAATCACGCCACGCGCAAAGTGGTGAACGACCATTGCGCCGCGAATCTGAAGAATTTCCTCCTGCTGTCCGGCGGCAACGACGGGGCGGGGCCGGATGCCTCGGGCACCGTGAGGCGCGGCACTTACGGCAACGTGCAGGCCTATCTCCGGCGCAACGGCGAGGATGTCTCGCCGTCGCTCACCCGGTTTCACCCGGAAATCCGCGAGCCGGCGGACCGGCTGCCCACGGAGCAAAGCTGCACCGAGCTGGTCATGTCCGTGCCCCAGATTCTGTTTGCCAATCTCATGGTCGCCACCGCGATGCTCAACACGTTGTGGCTGCATCTCTGCGGTGAGTTGCATTACGGTGAGTTGTCCTTCGACATCGCCGACGGATTGATGCGGCCCGTGATCCAATTGCCGGCCCGCGTGCCGCCGGGGTCAGGGAATCCAGACGATCGAAGGATTGTTGGTGCGCCCGCGGTTGGCGGCTGAATCCCAATATTCCGGCTTGCGAAAACGCGCCGAGTGGCCGTCCAGGAAGGTGAACTGCGCGCCGCCGCTGTGCAGATTCGTGTGGACATAGTTCGGCGTGCCCACAGCGGGCAGGTTCTTTGAATCAAACAGCCACACGATGGCGGAATGATTCTTGAGCGAGGAGATTTTGACGGGCCGGTTGGCGTCGCCGGTGCCGTTGACGTATTGGTTCAGGCAATAATGGAACAGGTTGTTGCCGTTGCTGCGGCGCGGGTTGGTGGGACAAATCCACACCGAGCGGCCCACATCGGCGCTGCCGTTGGTGCGCCAGGGCATGTCGTGATATCGCGGCAGGCTGAGCACCTGCGGGAGCTGGATGTACCAGCCGGTATTGGTGGCGCTGTTGCCCGGATTGGGCGTTCCGTCGGGCGGCAGGAAATCGTTGTTGTCCGTGGCGTAAAGCTGCGTGGCCAGTCCCCATTGCCGCAAATTGTTGAGGCAGGCCGTGGCGCTGGCCTTCTCCTTCGCCCGGGCGAGGGCCGGCAGCAACATCGCCGCCAGGATGCCAATGATGGCAATCACCACCAACAATTCGATCAATGTAAATGCGTGCTTTCGCGTCACCGTTTTTGGGTCGCCGGACTTTGTTTGAACAAACGAATACCACGCGGGCGGCGACATGCCAGCAGGAAATTGTGTCATCTGCCTCGGGCGCGTGGCATTGCCTGCCGGCAGGCCCGCACCTAGACTCCCCGCCATGATTCGTCTGGTGCTATTCGACATTGACGGCACGCTGCTGCACACGGGCGGCGCGGGCGTGAAGGCTTTCCGCAAGGTGTTCGCCACCGAATTCAAAGCCACGGCCGGATTCGAGCAGCTCAAGTTCGCGGGCCGGACCGATTACAGTCTCGTGCGCGAGTTCTTCAACCACCACGGCATCGCGGCGTCGCCGGAAAACTTTCAACGCTTCTTCGAGCGCTACGTGTTCTGGCTGGATCACATCCTCAAGGAAAGCGAATCGCGGACGTGTCACGGCGTGCTGGACTTCATCAAGGAACTGCGCGCGCTGCCGCAACCGCCGGTGCTGGGGTTGCTGACCGGCAACATCCGGTTGGGCGCGGAAATCAAGCTGCGCCATTTCCATCTCTGGGACGTGTTCGAGACGGGCGCGTTTGCGGACGATCACGAGGAGCGCGACCAGATTGCCGCCATCGCCCACGAACGCGGCAACCGTTTGCTGAACGAAAAGCTGCGCGGCGAACAGGTGTTGGTGATTGGCGATACACCGCTCGACATTCGATGCGCGCGGGCCATTGGCGCCAAGGTGCTGGCGGTGGCCACGGGCGGTCATCCGCTGGAGGAGCTTCAAGCGCACAAACCGGATTGGGCGGTGGCTGACTTGCGGAAGATCAAGGCGGCGGAAGTGTGCGGGGGCAATGACCTCGTCAACAGTTGAACCGGCGGTCAGTCGTCTTGCACGGCCAAAGCGGGATGGAAAAAGACCAGCAACCCTCCCGCGACGAACCGCGCAAGCAGGGACAACCAAAACGGCGACAAAGATTTCAAGCCCGGGACGTGGCCGGATGGAACTCAATGCCGGTGAGGCCGGCCCGTGCCGCACATGCCGCAAGACTTGGGCGTGCCGGTGCAAACCGGCGCAGGCTCATCCGCGCCGCCGGCGTTGGCCGAGGCGAACACGGAGAACTTCTTGGCCAGCTTCGTTGAACCGCAGTTCGGACATTTCGTTCCCTTCCAATCGCTCGAGCGGACCAGAATTTCGCTGTCCCGCTCGCACTTCTCACAATGAAATTCGTAAATCGGCATGGCGGAAGCGTAACGGCTGCTTTGAAATTCTCAAGGGGGAAGCGGTCATTGAGGTGCGCATCGCGGCTTCTTTTACCCTCAGTTTGGGACACCGGCCGGGCGAGGTGTGCGCCGGTGAAAAGCGCCAAACGCCAGCGCCCTCTTCGGCGGTCCCAGGCCGCGCGCAAGCTCTTGGACTGCGGCAGTCCCCTGCCGCCTTGGGCCTGCCCGGATGGGGAGTGGCGGGACGCCCGGCGTTTACTCCGATCAGGCGGATTCAATCCACCGCCGCAACGACGATTTATTGGCAGCGCAGTCGGTAGAAGCCGGAGGCCGAGCCGGGCAACGGTGTGCAGCTCCAGTTGGTGCCCTGGAGCGGTCCGGCAATCGTGTGCCATTGCGGAGGATTCAGTGTGTGGCTGAATTCCACAAAGACCAAGCCGGCCGCGCCGGTCCACTCCATCGTGATCCGGCCGTTGGCTTCCCGACGCAAGCCGGTGATGGTGCCGGGTTGCGGAGCGGCCAGACCGAATTGAAAGGTGTTCACTCCCGCCGACCAGGCGGAACTCAAACCGCGCAAGTCCTGCGCGTTGATGCGCCAGTGATAAAGCGTTCCGGAAACGAGATTCTGCGCGCCAGGCAGGTCCTTGAGCGGCAGGGTCAGCACCCAGTTGCTGCCGGGCGGCGCGGTCGTGGCGGGGAGGTTGGTGACATTGACCGCCACGATGGCAAACGACGCGTCCGGGGCGATCTGCAGATGATACGTGTTCACTCGGTCTCCCTCGTCCGGATCCCCGCCCGATGGAAACCACATCAACAACGCGTCGAGATTGGTCACCAGCGTGCCTGGAGGCGGCCCGGCGATCACCGGCGCCATGGGCGGATGATTGGTTTCATTCACGAAAAACGTGGCTGTGGCCATCCACGGGCCGGTGTTGGTGCCGTCGGTCGCTTGGCAGCGCCACCAATACTGCGCGTTGTTGGGCAGGTCGGTGTCCACCTGCCAGGAGGTTGTGCCGGCGCCGGAAGCCACCACCGGCACCTGGGCCATCAGATTGGTGAGCGCCGCGTCGCCATAGACTTCAAAACGATACCACAATGGGTCGCCTTGGAAATCCACGGCGTTGGACACCGAGAGTGTCGGGCGGGCGACGGAGAGGCTGGCCAGCGCCGCGGGCGCGGCGAGGGTTGGCGCGCTGGGCGCGGGTTCGCCGATGCCGATGTCGTCCAGGAAAAGGTCCTGGTCGGGCGCGGTGCTCCATTCGTTCCAGACGATGAAGCGCAGGCGGATGGACTGGTTCGTGTAACTCGTCAACGGCACCTGGACGCGCGTCCAGTTTTGATTCCAATCGTAATTGTACGCGACAAGGTCGCTCCAATTCACGCCGCCATCGGTGGACGCCTGCGCGCGGAAACGGCTGCGATACCAAAGCTGGCCGCGCATCCAGAACGTGAGCGCGGGATTGACCGCGTTGGTGAGATTCAATTCGCGGCCCAACACGAGCGCGAGTTGCGCGTCCGGCGGCATGCGCGGCGACACGGTGTCGCGCACCGCAAAGCTGCCGGCCAAAGGACTGTTGGTGTCGCGCGTCCAGGACGAATGCAGCCAGTTGTCCAGCCCTTGCTCGAAATCCTCAAAGATGGGATAGACCGCCGGGCCGGGCGCGTGTTCCGTCAGCGCGATGTCGTCCAACGCCCAGCCGTCTTCCTGCGTGCTGCCGTCGGTGTGCATCTGGAAGCGCAGCCAGACCTGGCCGGAATTTTTCCACGGCGAGAGATCAATCGTTTGCTCCGCCCACTGATGGCGGAGGTCCGAGACGCCATAGACACAGGTCCAACTGCTGCCGCCGTCACCGGAGACGTAGAGGCGTCCCCAGTCGTTGTTGGCGATGGCGTGGCGGTCCCAGAAACGCAAGACGGGCCATTTCAGGCCGCGCAGGTCCACGGCGAACTGCGCGTAATGCGAGGCATTGTTGTCGTAGTCGCCCGGCGAATCCAGCAACGCGGTCGAGCCGTCGCGGCCCGCGCCCGGCCAGCGCGTCCATGAACCGGCGAACGTCCAGCCCGACTGGCTGGTTTCAAAATCCTCGGTCCACGGCACGCCGACGCCGGCCGTCATCGCTGAAGCCTGGTTAGAACCGACGCCAACGTCATTCTGGTTGTAGAGATAAACGCGGTAGTAATACGTCTTGCGCGCGACAAGGCCGGTGTCGGTGAACGTAGTCGCGGTTTGATTCGTAATGACCGTTAACAGGACAGAACTTTCGCTCACGTCGGCGGCTTCCGAGCGATAGACGCGATAGGCCTTGAAGTTCGGAATGGCGGCCTCGGTCCAGTTTAAGCGCATCGAAGCCGACGTGATCTCGGTCAGCGGATTGAGCGAGACGGGCGGCGGTGATTCTTCGATGACCACATTATCAATCCAGAGGTCCTGGGCGGGGGCGCTGCCCCACTCGTTCCACGTCACAAACCGCAGCCGCACCAGCCGGTTGGTCAGGCTCTGCAAGCTCACCTGCATCCGCGTCCAGTCC
>WYBW01000195.1 GCA_011525685.1 Verrucomicrobiia bacterium | reverse complement strand
GGCCGGGCACGATGGCCGCCTCCCCGGAGCGGGCGGGTTTGAGGGCCTCGTCGCGCACGTCCAGTCGCAACCGGGCCTTGCGCGTTTCCTCGTCCGGACCGTGGCATTTGAAGCAGTGATTGGCAAGGATCGGGCGGACATCGCGGAGAAAATTCACCTGAGCAGCGCCAGACACCGCAACCCCGCCGTCAGCGGCGAATGCTGCAGTCGCGGCGGCAAATGCCACCGCACTCGCGCCCACTCGTTTCAAGCGTTCAACGCAACAACGAACCGTCATGATCTTGATCCAGATTTCGCCTCCACTCGGATGACGCAAATGACCGTTGCCAGGCATGCGCGCGACCCGGGACGATTGAGCAAAATTTACGCACTCTCCCGGGGCAGACAAGGAATTTAGGCAATGCCCCAGTCTTGTCCGGCGAGAACGATCGTAGCGCAGGATTCCATCCTGCCGGATCGCGGATTTCCAATCCGCAAACGCTGCGAATTCCTGGCCTGCCGCGCCTTGCCCGGACCAGCCGGCTGGAAGTCGGCGATACCGCAGGTTGGGAAACCTGCGCTACGCCAGGTGAGACTGAGGCATTGCGAGTTTAGCCGCCGCCCCGCGCCCCCGCGCTCCCAAGGCGACCTCCGTTCAAGACAAGATTTCCTTGACCACATGTCCATGCACATCCGTCAACCGGCGCTCCAGGCCGTTATGGTAGTAGGTCAAACGCTCGTGATCCAAACCCAGCAGATGCAGGATCGTGGCGTGCAAGTCGTAAATCGTGGTGATGTCCTGGACCGCCTTGTAGCCGAACTCGTCCGTGGCACCGTGGCTGAAACCCGCCTTCACACCCGCACCCGACAGCCAGACCGTGAAGCCATGGGGATTGTGGTCCCGCCCGTTGGCGCCCTTCTGGAAAGTCGGCATGCGGCCAAATTCCGTCACCCAAACCACGAGTGTGTGCGCCAGGAGGCCACGCGCTTTCAGGTCCTTCAGCAACGCGGCGCAAGGTTGGTCCAGGATTGGCGCATGGACGTCATACTGCTCCTTGAGCGTCTTGTGGCCGTCCCAATTGCCCACCCCTTCGCCCATGGCGTAGGCCCCGTTGAACAACTGCACGAAACGAACTCCACGTTCGACCAGTCGCCGCGCCAACAGGCAATTTCGCGCAAACCCGGCCTTGAGTTTGTTGTTGTCATTCACGCCATAGAGGTCCAGGGTGGCTTTGCTTTCCTGGTTCAACTCACTGACCTCGGCCGCGCTGAGTTGCATCCTGGCGGCGAGCTCGTAACTGGAAATGCGCGCCAGCAGTTCGCCATCGTCGGGATGCCGCGCCAGATGGCGGTCATTGAGAAATTTGAGAAAATCGCGCGTGCCCGCCTCCGCCGCGGCGGAAATGGACTTCGGCGTGGCGAGATTGGGAATTGGCTGATCCGCCGTGAAAGCCGTGCCTTGAAACACCGGCGGCAAGAAGGCGGAGCTCCAGTGGTTCGGACCGACCTGTGGCACGCCGCGCGGATCCGGGATGGCCACGAAGGCCGGCAGGTTCTGGTTCTCCGTGCCCAACGCGTAGCTGACCCAGGAGCCCATGCTGGGAAATCCGTCGAGCACGAAGCCCGTGCCCATCTGATTCTCCGCCGGTCCGTGCGTGTTCGATTTGGCCGTCATCGAATGGATGAAGCACATGTCGTCCGCCAGCTCGGCAAGATGTGGCAGCAGGTCGGAAATCATCTTGCCGGATTGACCCCGTGGTTTGAATTCCCAGTGCGGCCGGGTGAGGTTGCCGTTCTCGCCCTGGAACGTGATGAGGTTGTCGCCGCCCGGCATCGGCTGTCCATGGCGCTTGATCAGTTCCGGCTTGTAATCCCAGGTCTCCAGATGCGCGCACGCGCCCGAGCAGAAGATCACCACCACGTTCTTCGCTTTCGCCGGAAAGTGGGGCGGACGCGGGGCGTTGGGGGTTTCCGGCGACCACTGGGGCGGCATCGCTGACGGCGCGGCGGCCAGAAGCTTCTGCTCTCCCAACAGCGAAAGCAACGCGATCCCGCCAAGACCCGTGCCGCCGTAGCGCAGGAAATCGCGTCGGTTGAGCAGCCAGCGGCCGGCGTGAGAGGGCGTGTGGTCCTTCATTGGCTAGAACAGGTAAACAAATTCATTCGCGTTGAAGAGCGCCCGACAGAAAACCGGCAAACCATGCGCTTGAACGAATTGAGCCGCGGCTCCCAACTCGGCGCCATCCGGCTGACGTTGGAAGGCGAGCGCAAAGGCGCGGCGCACCCGGGCTTCCGCGCCGGGGCCGGCTTCCCGCCGCAAGCGCTCGGCCAGGAAATCCGCCTGTTGCATCACAAATCCGCTGTTCAACAGATTCAGCGCCTGCAAGGGCGTCGTGCTGCGCGTGCGCTTTGGCGCAATCTGGCCGCCATCGGGACAATCGAACACGCCGAACACGCCATCGGGCCGCTGGCGCACCACGGTGCCGTAAATCATCCGCCGGAACGTTTCCGGACCGAACTCCTGTTTCGGCGCATACACACGCACGTAGTTGTCGTTGGGCTCAAAGAAACTAAAGCCCGGCCCGCCCATCTGCAGACTCAGCTTGCCGCTGACCGCGAGCATCTGGTCCCGGATGGCCTCGGCCTCGAGCCGGCGCGGAGGAAACCGCCAAAGCAGACGCGAGCCGGCATCCACGGCCAAGGCGTCCCGTCGAGCGCCACTCGCCTGCCGATAGGTTTCGCTGGCGACGATGAGGCGGTGAAGGTGCTTGAGCGACCAGGGATGTGGCTCGGGACGTGCCGACGGGTCAGCGGTCGGCTGCATGAATTCGCTGGCCAGCCAGTCGAGCAATTCAGGATGCGTTGGGCGCGCGCCGTTTGCACCGAAGTCGCTGGGCGTGCTCACCAGCCCCTCGCCGAAGTGATATTGCCAGAGCCGGTTGACCATCACCCGCGCCGTGAGCGGATTGGCTGGATCGGTAAGCCAACGCGCCAAGGCGAGTCTTCGACGCTGGTCCTCACTCAGTTCTCTTTCAGCAGCCGAATCAGCAGAAGTGAACTCGCCCCCAATCGTAGCGCAAGGGTTGGCGGCGGCCGTGTTGCGCATGGGATCAAGAGTGAACTTCACGGGGAGGACGTCGAGTGCGCCCGGTGGCACCGGTTCTCGTTCCTGCATGGGATCTCCGCGATGCAACCTCCGGGTGGGCGGTGGATTCTCGGTGAACGTGCCGGCGTAGAGCATCGGCACCCTGGCGAGTTCGGCGATGCGCCCTTCAAGCTCCTTGCGTTCCGCTTGCAGGCTCTGCGCCTCCATTGCTTGCTGCGCGCTGAGCCCGGCCACACTCAGAGCCGGCGGTTCCTTCGCCCCCGGCTCATACGGCAGCCGATCAGCCGACGACGCCACAACCTGCCAGTCATTTGACCCGGCTGTCACCTCGATGCGGTACTCGATGGCCAGGCGGTCGGCAAATTTCTGCTCGCGATCCCGGCCCCAGACCACGCGATGGATGGTAAGAGTCTCCGCAAATTCCAACTCGACCCAGCCCTTGCCACGCTCATTGGAAATCCAGCTCCGGCTGTTGCCGTGCCTGCCGTCGTTGATGTGCTCGAGGCGATGAATCTCCGAGTTGGGAAACACGCTCGAAGCGGTCGCGGTCGTGCCGGCGCTGGCCAGTGCGATGTTTCGCGCGGGCGTTTCTGCGGTGTAAACTTCCAGCTCGTCAATGCACGGCTCGGCGCCGGTGGTTTGAGCTATGGTGAAACGCAGTCGCTTGGCGGCGATGGGTATGAACCGATCCGAGTTTTGCCGCGCGTTGACCGGAGCACGCAGCGAGTTCGTATCCAAGCGCCCGACCTGGGCCAACGGCTCAAACTCAGCGAGGCGGGCGTCCAGTTCCACCAGGCGCTGGCGGCGGCTGGCCAGCTCCGTTTCCCGCGCCGCGGTGTCCGCTGTGTTCAACCGGCGTTCGCCGTGCTTCACGCCCTCGAATACGGCCTTCAGCGCGAAATAATCCGTCTGCGGAATCGGATCGAACTTGTGATTGTGACATCGCGCGCAACCGACCGTGAGTCCGAGAAAAGCACTGCCAGTGGTGCTGACCATGTCGTGCAGTTCATCCGCGCGCTGGTTTGATGTGAGCACGGGATCGGGACTTTTGACCAGATCATCCGGCCCGGCCACCAGAAAACCGGTCGCGGCGTCTTCACCCAAAATGTCCCCGGCGAGTTGCTCGCGAATGAATTGATCGTAAGGCTTGTCCTCGTTGAACGCGCGGATGACATAATCGCGATACGGCCAGGCATTCGGGCGCGGAGTGTTGACTTCAAAGCCCGTGGTTTCCGCGAAGCGTACGACGTCCAACCAGTGCCGCGCCCAGCGCTCCCCGTAATGCGGCGAAGCCAGCAGCTTGTCCACGAGCCGTTCGTAAGCGTCCGGCGACGCATCGTTCACAAAGCCATCCGCCTGCTCGGGCGTCGGCGGCAGACCGATCAGAT
>WYBW01000194.1 GCA_011525685.1 Verrucomicrobiia bacterium | reverse complement strand
GCGGTGTCCCCAACTGCCACCCACCCCCGATCGCCGAACCCAACCAACGCTCATCCACACTTCACCTTCAAAGCAATATTTCCCAAACACTCAACAACCTCTACCCACGAAAAAGTCCGAAGCGCCGCTTTTTGCAGCCTCTTCACGCAAAACCAAACTTCGCCAGTGCGGCAAGAACGGAGATTCGAAGCGCCGGTATCATTCGAAGCCAACTTGAAATCGCCGCAAGCAAACTATCAAGCTGTTGTGTGGGCGACTGAAATCTTACCGACATTGGCGCGCGGCGTTCACGCCGCCTCATCGTTGGCTTGCGAAGTCGGCGTCGAAGCGGACTCAAGGCCGCGCACCACGGCTTTTCGCGCTTCACCCAGACGGTGAAGCCCAGACGCAGGTCGGCAAGGATTCAGTTGTGGGCGCAAGCACGGGTGGAGCTGACTCGCGGTAACAACTCGCCTGGCAACGTCCCGGCAAGTAGAATGGCCTGCACACCAATGAATATAGCGGGCGTCATACCCGTGCTGTGACTGTGTGGGAAAGAGCCCGGAAATCTCACCAGCAGCGTGATATTGGAGTGAGTTTTCACGGCTTGCCCGAGAGTCTGGGGCGGGGTATCAATTCCCGCATGAACATTGTTACACTTGACGCGCACCTCGAAGGCGACCGGATTTGCCTGGACGAGCCGTTCGAGTTTCCCCCCGGCGCGAAGTTGAAGGTGACGGTGTTTACCGATGAGGATGCCACGTTGGAAGCGGAGCGCCAGGCATGGCGGGCGGCTTCGCAGGCGGCGTTTGCGCGATGTTACGGGGAGGACGAACCGGATTACTCCAACGCAGTAATTCTCGAACGCCCTCCCCGCGAATGAAAGAACGGGACGTTATCCTCGTCCCGTTGTCCCAAGCCGACGGCCAACGGAAACCTCGACCCGCGATTTTGTTGCGTCGCCTTCCAACTTTCGGCGATTGGCTGGCCTGCGGCATCAGCCGGCAGTTGCGTCACCGCGTTCCCGATTTCGATGAAGTCATTTCTCCACGCGACGACGACTTTGCGGGAAGCGGATTGTACGGCGAGTCGCTGATTCGACTGGGCTTCCTGTCGGAGTACGCGCCCCGGGAAATACTGGGTGTCATCGGCGACATTTCCACCGAACGCCATTGTCGTCTGCTGGAGCGGCTGTCACTTTTTCTGCGTCCGCGAGCTTCGGAGGTTCGCCGCGTGCTCGGCGTCATCCCGGCGCGCTATGCCTCAACCCGCTTCCCCGGCAAGCCGCTCGCCCTCATCGCTGGCAAACCGGTCATCCAACGCGTCGTCGAGCAATGTCGCAAGGCAAAATCTCTGTGCGAAGTCATCGTGGCCACGGACGACGCGCGCATTGCCGACGCAGCCCGGAACTTCTGTCGGGTGGAGATGACGCGGGCCGATCATCCCAGCGGTTCCGATCGGATCGCGGAGGTCGTGGCCCGCTGCGAGTGTGACGCCGTGGTGAACATTCAAGGCGACGAACCGCTGATTGACCCCGCGGTCATTGACGCCGTGGCCGGCGCGTTGGCCGACAATGAAATGTCCACCGCCGCCACGCCCATCAGGCAACCGGACGAGTACGACAATCCCAACGCCGTAAAAGTCGTTGTCAACGCCGCCGGCCGCGCCTTATACTTTTCGCGTCGCACGATTCCGCATCTGCGCGAGGCCGCCAGTCGTTCAGTGAGCGAACAGTTGGCGGCGTTTCCTTTTTTGAAACACCTCGGCATCTACGGATACCGGCGGGAGACGTTATTGCGGCTGGTTCAATTTCCCGTATCACCGTTGGAAAACGCGGAGAAACTGGAACAGTTGCGGGCGCTGGAGAACGGGATTCAAATCGCGGTCGTGACAGTGGATTACGACAGCGTGGGCGTGGATGAGCCGGGCGATGTCGAACGAGTCGAGAAGTTGTTGAACGGGAGAGATTAAGATTACGATTAAGAGTGAGATTAAGAGCACCGTGGGTTTCTTGATCTTGATCCTACTCTTAATCCTAATTCCGGTTTAGCCAATGAAATTCATCTTTGTCACCGGCGGCGTGGTCAGTTCCCTGGGGAAGGGCCTGACTGCCGCGGCGCTCGGCACCCTGCTCGAGAATCGCGGCTTCAAGATCGCCCTGCAAAAGTTCGATCCCTACCTCAACGTGGATCCCGGCACCATGAGCCCGTTCCAGCATGGCGAGGTCTATGTGCTGGACGATGGCGCCGAGACGGACCTCGACCTCGGCCACTACGAGCGGTTCACCAGCGTCAAGCTCACCCGCCTCAACAACCTCACGAGCGGCCAGGTCTATCAGACCGTCCTCAACAACGAGCGCGAGGGAAAGTATCTGGGCAAAACCGTCCAGGTCATCCCGCACGTGACCGACGAGATCAAACGCCGCATCCATCTCCTGGCCGAGCAGACCAAGGCCGATGTCATCATCACGGAGATTGGCGGCACGACTGGCGACATCGAAGGGCTGCCGTTTCTCGAGGCCATCCGCGAGTTCGCCCTTGAGGCTGGCGCCGGCCGCACCTGCTTCATTCATGTCACCTACGTGCCATTCATCAAGGCTGCCGGCGAACTCAAGACCAAGCCCACGCAACAATCCGTGGCCAAGCTGCGCGAGATCGGCATTGCGCCCCAGCTCATTGTCTGCCGTTGCGAGAAGCCGCTCGACAAGGAACTGCGCCAGAAGATTTCCCTGTTCTGCAACGTACCGGTCGAGGCGGTCATCGAAGAGAAAGACGTGGACCATTCCATTTACGAAGTGCCGCTCATGCTCCAGCGCGAACGCGCGGACGACCTCGTGTGCCGCCTGTTGCACCTCGACGGCCCCGCGCCGAACATGGCGCACTGGCAGGAAATCATCCGCAAGCTCATCGCGCCGCAGCACCGCGTCCGCATCGGTGTCGTGGGCAAATACATCGGCCTCCAGGACGCCTATAAGTCCGTCTATGAAGCCATCATCCACGGCGGCGTCGGCAACGATTGCGGCGTCGAGATCGTGCGCGTGGACTCCGAGGAGATCGAAAAGGAGGGCGCCGAAAAAATGCTCCAGGGCTTCGGCGGCATCCTCGTGCCCGGCGGTTTCGGCGAGCGCGGCATTGAAGGCAAAATCCAGGCCGCCCGGTTTGCGCGCGAGAACAAAATCCCGTATCTCGGTCTTTGCCTCGGAATGCAAATCGCCACGATCGAATTCGCCCGCAACGTCCTGAAACTGGAGAAAGCCCATTCCACCGAGTTTGATCCCGACACACCGCATCCGGTCATCGCGCTCCTGGACGGCCAGAAGAAGGTGACCAAGAAGGGCGGCACGATGCGGCTGGGCGCGCAAGCGTGCCAGTTGACCATCGGCACGAAAGCGGCGCAGCTTTACGGCTCATTCGTCGTCAACGAACGCCACCGCCATCGCTTCGAGTTCAACAATCACTACCGCGAGAGATTCGAGAAAGCCGGATTCGTGTTCAGTGGCCTGTCGCCGGATGGCAAACTGGTCGAGGTCATCGAACTGAAAGACCATCCCTTCTTTGTCGCGAGCCAGTTTCATCCGGAGTTTCTGAGCAAGCCGCACCAGCCGCATCCATTGTTTCGAGGTTTCATCGCCGCCGCGCACCAGCAGATTCATCACAAGCCGCTGTGACCTTATGAAACCAGAATACGCACCACCGACTGAAATGGGAAAACGACGCCACGCTTGGTTCAACGAAAGTGCGAGGCCGCAAAATCTCTTTCTCCTCCCGGCGAGCGGTCACGTCCGCCCGCCGGGTTGACGCGGTGTTGCCGGGATTTGCCTCATCGCTCCCGCTGTCAGTCTTCCGCCTCCAACTCGCCGAACTCCGGCACCACCCGGAAGAAGCGGTGCGGGTATTCCCGCCGTTCCTCCACGACGCTGATGCCGTCCTCGGTGTTGATGGCCGAGGCGACTTCCTCCCAGTCCAGCAGGTTGGTCGAGGCCTCGAGACGGAAGGGCAGGCCCTTGAAAGCCGTCAGGCGCAGGTGCAGGCTGCCATCGGCCAAAGGCTCCGGAGTCCGCAGCGGGCAGTCGTTGTCGAGAATGATCGCTCCGGCGCGGGCCGGCCGGCCGATTTCGTAGAAGGGCAGCGGCGAGCCGTAGGGTGGTTCGGTGAGCCGCAACAACACGGTTTCGACGCGTTCCGGCAGGTTATCGTCAATGGGCGTGATAACGATGCGGGCGCTGCGTCGGCCCGCCGGAATGGTCAGTGAACCAGGGATGGCCACGTAATCCACGCCATTCTCCGCCGTGCCGCCGATTGCATAGAACACCGTCAGCTCCGAATTGGTCGGGCCGGTGCGATGGATGCGGAACGTGGCGGTGTTGTCCGTGCCCTCGCGCGCCACGGCGTCAGTGGCCATGATGCGGACCACGGGCAGTTGATGGGCTTCGCGCACGGTGATCTCCACGGGCCGCGACCGGGTTTGGTCGCCCGCGTTGTCCGTGGCGACGGCGGTCAGGACGTGGTTGCCGGGCGGCACGTTGCGCCAGAACAGTACGAAGGGACGGGTCCACGAGTTTTCGGTCAGCACGTCGCAATCGAGTTCAGGCAGGCGGAAAGGTTTGTCCTCGAGAATCACCGTGGGATTGCGGACGACGCCCAGGCTGGTGTCGCCGGCAAAGAACTCCACGGTGGTCACCCACCCGTCAGGATCCCCGGCTGCCGCTACCAGCCGCAGATCCGTTGGCGCGGTGAAGACCGAGCCGTTGGCCGGGCTGACGATGGCCACCGTGGGAGGCCGGTTGGGTCGTCCGGCATCGCGGATGTAGGCGATGGCGCGGCCGGGCCGGCCGACCAGATAACAATCGGGCGTGTCCGCGCCGCCAATTACACACGGAGGTTGCTGCAGCGCGAGAATGACGGATTCCGTGCCCTCCTCGAGCGCGTCGGGAAGCGGAATCACCTCGATGATCGCCGAGGCGGATTCCGAGGGAATCGTGACCACGCCCGAAAGCTGCTGATAATCCACACCGTTCGAGGCCGTGCCGCCGATGCGGTACTGCACCGTGAGCGGCCGGCTCAAATCACCTTTCCGCGACACCTGGAACCTGGCGCTGTCAAACGCCGGCGTGACCGGATTCGGCTCGGTGGCGCACGAATCCACCGCCTCGATGGTGACGACCGGCAGCGGCGGAATGTTCCCCACCTTGATCCTCACCGGATCCGACCAGGCCATTGCGCCCTGATCGTCGGTGGCCCGGGCGGTCAACGCGTATTCGCCGGCCGGAACATTGGACCAGATCAGCGAGAACTTCTGAGGTTGGCCCGGAGGCGGCGGGACGATGAATTGAATCTGCTCCTCGCCGATCTTTTCACCGTTGGCAAAGAACTCCATCCGCCACACCCAGCCATCCGGGTCGCGCGTGACCACATCAATGCCAATATCCGAGCCGGCTTGGAACAGGTCACCCGGACGCGGATGCACGATCTCCAGCTTCGGCGATTGATTGCGGTCGTTGTCGAAGATGTAGGCCACCGCCCGGTGCGGATCGCCCACGCGATAACAGTCCGGCGGCGGCGGATAGATGGCGATGCAGATGGGCGGCTCGAGAACGGCGACGACGGTCTCCGTCGGCTCGGGCAGGTCGTCGTCAATGGGTGCCACGACAAACTGCGCCCGATGCGCGCCGCGAGGAATCGTCACCTGGCCCGGCAGTTTGTCGTAATCCACGCCATTCTCAGCGGTGCCTTCGAGCCGGTAATAAACGACCAGGTCGTAATCGAGGCAGCCGTCCCGGACGACGGTGAAGGTCGCGGTTTTCGGCGGGCAGAAGATGGGCGGATCAAGGTTGATGGGGCCGCCGCCAAGCGGTCCGGGTCGCCCCGGCGGTTGATCGAACCAGTCACCCTCGCTGGCGAAAGGATCGGTGGCAAAGATGGTCACCACCGGCGGACAAGCCAGGGGCAGGACTTTGATCCGCACCGGCTCCGACACGGTGGAAGCGCCCCGATTATCCGTGGCCTTGGCGGTCAACAGATGGACGCCGGGCGGCGCGTTCTGCCACAACAGCCGGAACCATTGCTCAGGCGAGATTCCACCCGGGTCACCGCCGCTGAAAGGTTGATTGGTCACGACGCCCAGGCTGAGGTTGCCGCTGAAGAATTCCACCGTCCGCACCCAGCCGTCGGGATCATGCGCCGCCGCGACGAGCCTGATGGCTTGGGGCGCGCGGAAGACCTGGCCCTCCTCGGGATGCACCAGCCTCACGCGCGGCGGCTGGTTGCCCGGGGGAAGGTCATTATCGAGAATCCACGCCCGAGCGACGTCATTGGGGCCAATGCGATACCACCCGCTTGCGAGGCTGGGCGTCGGCGGAGAAACTGGTGGCGGCGTCAACTTCAGCACGACAGTTTCCGTGCCTTCCACCAGTTCATCGTGCAATGGCTCGATGACGATGTTCGCCGACGATTCTCCGGCCGGGATTTCCACGCGGTTCGAGATCAGGCGATAATCCACGCCATTCTCGGCACTGCCGGCGATGCGATAGAAGACCACGAGCGGCCAGGTGGTTGGGCCCGTTCGCGTGACCTTGAAGATGGCCGGATTGATGACGGTCAACACGCCCGGCTCCGCGGCCTCGGGATCAATGGCGGTGATGTTGACCACGGGCGGTTCTTGGCGCGGCACGACCTTGATCTCAACGGGCTGCGAGCGCGTGGATTCGCCGCCGTTGTCGGTGGCCACGGCGGTCAGGACGTAACTGCCCGGCGGAACGTTGGACCAGACCAGCGAGAAGGGCGGACGCACCACCGGATCGAGAGCGGGATGGTTCGTGACGATGCCCAGGCTGTTTTCGCCTTCGAAGAATTCCACCTTCGTCACAAAGCCATCGAGATCGCGGGCCAGCGCCGCGAGCCGGATGTGGGCGGGCGCCACGAAGACGTCGCCGTCCTCGGGTTTCACCAGACGCACGAGCGGCGGCTGGTTGGGCGGGACGTCATTGTCGCGGATGATGGCGCGCGCGGTGTGCGACCGACCCACCTCGTAGCAATCCGGCGGCGGCGGGAAGAGGGTGATGCACGGCGGCTCGACCAGGCTCAGGATCACGGTTTCCGTCCCTTCCACCAACAAGTCATCCAAGGGTTCTATGACCACTCGCGCCCGGCGTTCGCCGGCCGGGATTTCCACGCTGTGGGGGATTTCGGCATAATCCACGCCGCTCTCCGCCGTGCCGCCAATGCGATAGAACACCTGCAACGTGGCGCTTGTCGGGCCACGGCGATACAAGGTGAACGTGGCGGTGTCCAGATGGTCCGTCGTCGGGTCCGGTTCGGTGGCCACGGGATCGGTGGCGCGAATGGTGACCACGGGTCGTGGAGGCGGTGGCAGCACTTTGATCTCCACAGGCGCGGAGCGGGTGCTTTCTCCGTCGTTATCAGTGGCCACAGCCGTCAGCACGTGATGGCCGGGCGGCGCATCAGCCCAACGGAGGCGGAAAAGTTTCCCCGGCCCCCGCGCGGTCAGGACTTCGAGGGACGCGTCCCAGTCCGGGAACAGGTCCGGGGCCAAACCGAACAACGGGCCTCCATCACGGTCCAGCAGGTCCGCCGCACCGGGTGACGGCTGGTTGGTGACGATGCCCAGGCTCTGGTCGCCGGCAAAGAACTCGACCGTCACGACGCGGCCATCGCTGTCCCCGGCCCGCGCCACGATGACGATGTCGTCATACGCCTCGAACACGGCGCCATCCGGCGGGCGGACGAGGCTGACGAACGGTGGAGTGTTGGTGGGCGCCAGATCGTTGTCGGCGATTTCCGCCACCGCCACGCTGGGCCACGTGACGATGTAGGGCGGCGGCGACACCGGCGGTTGTTGCAGCGCGAGCACCACGGTTTCGGTGCCCTCGATCAGGTAATCGTCAATGGGCGTGATGACCACCGGCGCGAAGTGTTCGCCGGAAGGGATGGTGACGGACCCGGACAACGGCTCGTAATCCAACCCATTGACCGCCGTGCCCCCGAGCACGTAATGGACGGTGAGCGGTGTGTTGGCGAGCCCCAACCGGACGACCAGGAAGTTGGCGGGATCCGAGCCTTGCTCGGAAGCGTCCGGGTCGAGGGCAATTACCGAGACCAAAGGTGGCCAGGGAGGATTCTGCGCGTGAAGCGGGGAAACAACACCGAACACGCCGAGCAGGGCTGCGGCGAGTCCGTACAACCAGCGGGAAGGTTTCGTACTCATAACTGAATCGGAGTTTGGTTTTGATGTCCGATTGCTTGTGCTAGGCGCGTGCCACCGGGGCAGAGACGTCAAAAGCCTCGCAAAATCAGGAGATTCTGCCAACCACCTCGGTCGCAGCGGGGGCGGCGTTGGTGGAAATCACCCAGCCCAGGCGAACCCGGCGAGCGTAAACACCCAGCAGGCAGGAGATGATGCAACGAAGCGCAACTGTGCGCTGGCCGAGCGAGGAAGAAGGACCGCGACGCAGCGAGCACCCTGCGTCAGTGTTTCACCGTCGGCCTTCCGGACGCCGCCGCCGGCTGATTCGACCCGGGCCGCCGCGTTTGAGCGCTCGCGCCTTGCGAATCGGCTGCACGGTTTTGGGCCGGGGCTTGGGGACGAGCACCACCGGACAGCCCTCATAACCAAAGGCGCGGCGCATTTGATCCGCGAGATACTTTTTGTACTGCTCCGAAAACAATTCGTCCCGGTTCACAAACAGCAGGAAGGTCGGCGGCGCTTCCTTCACCTGTGTCGCGTAAAAGAACTTCAACCGGTGGCCGGCGCTGCTGACGGGTTGGCGGCGCT
Source organism: Verrucomicrobiia bacterium (assembly GCA_011525685.1). Taxonomy (GTDB): domain Bacteria; phylum Verrucomicrobiota; class Verrucomicrobiia; order Limisphaerales; family JADLHS01; genus WYBW01. The sequence goes on along the minus strand of WYBW01000194.1, from coordinate 805 downwards.
CGACCGCGTCCTGCAGTGTGCGGTTGAGGATGGCGGTCGGAATCTTCTGCCGCAACTGCGCCGCCACGTAGCGCACCGCCTCCAGCAACCGGTCCAGGTGAAAGCCGGATTTGGCCGACGTAAAAATCACCGGCGCGTAGTCCAGGAAGAAAAGCTTCTCCTGCACCCACTGCCCGAATTCGGCGAGCGTGGTCAGCGGGCCGGTTTCATCGCGTTGACCCTTCCGTGTCTGCCGCCGCTCAATCTCCTCCTCGCGCGCCCGCCGCACGGCGTCTTCGTACAAGTCCCACTTGTTGACCACGACAATGCACGCCTTGCGACTCTCGACGATGCGGTCGGCGACCTTCTTGTCCTGCTCCAGAATCCCGGACTCGGCATCCAGCACCAGCACGGCGATGTCGCACCGGGCGATGGAGTCCTCGGCCCGCTGGACGCTGAAGAACTCCACCGAGTCGTTCACGCGCCGCGTCTTTCTCATGCCGGCGGTATCAATTAGAACGTATTTCTGCGTGACCGCGTCGCCTCCCGCGCCGTTTCCCACTTTCACCTCGAACGGCACATCCACGGCGTCGCGGGTCGTGCCGGGGATGGGGCTGACGATGACGCGTTCCGATTTGGTGAGCGCGTTGATGATGGAGGATTTGCCCACGTTGGGCCGGCCCACGATGGCCAGCTTCAAGGCCGATTCCGCGGTGGTCAGACTGCCGACCGTGGACTGCGGACTGTGGACCGGCAGCGCGGCAACCGCCTCATTCATCAGCGGCTCGATGCCTTCCCCGTGAATGGCCGTCACCGGGAAAACCTT
>WYBW01000024.1 GCA_011525685.1 Verrucomicrobiia bacterium | reverse complement strand
TCTCAATGGCCAGGCGCGACGCCGTCAGCACGATGATCGGGATGCTCCGCGTGCGCTCGTCGGCCCTCAACTGCCGCAGCAGGTGCAGGCCCCCGGCATTGTGAAGATTCACGTCCACCACAATGAGCCGGGGGATGTTGACCGTGTGCCAGTTGGCGAACAAGGTCAGCGAGTTCAGGTAATCCAGCGCTTCCTCGCCATCCGTGACGTGCTCCACGCGATGCGTGCAGCCACACTCCTCCAGCGCCCGGATGGTCAACTCGGCATCGTGAGAGTCCTCCTCCACCAGCAGCACGTCGGCGTCCTGCGCGCTCGAAGCCAGCGGCTTCATTTGATGCGCTTTGGTCGTAAGCATCGAATCTGGGCTGAACCCATTTACCATAAACCCAAATCACCAGTGTCGTCCACGCCAATGTAGAAAAAACTTTGGCGAGTAAGAAGCGAGATCCCGCAACCCAGAATGAAGCCTCCCTGCACCATCAGCCACCTGGCTGGTTCCACAACCATCACAAGCTTCACGTTTGGAGATCCTCGCCACCTTGTTTCGGATGAAGACCCAGCACCTTGAGCTTCTCGCGCAACTTTAAGCGGGTCACGCCGAGCCATTGCGCGGCCCGGCCTTGATTTCCCCGCGCCAAGCGGAAGGCTTGGGCGAACAATTCGGGTTCGAGATCAGCAATCACGCGGGCGTAGGCGTTCTGTTCCTCACCGCGTTGAACGCGGGCCAGCAAGTCGGCGACGTACTCTTTGTAGCCTGCTCCCAGAATGGAACTTGCCTCCGTGCTTTGGCCAAGCGCCTGTTTGACGTGCTCCACGCCAATCGCAAAGGGTCGGGCGAGCAGCAGGGCCTGACGGACCACATTCTCCAGTTCTCGGACGTTTCCGGGCCAGGGATGCTCGCCCAACAATGAAAGCGCGCCGCCTTGAATGGAAGGTGACTCGACCCCCAGCGCACGAGCGTCGCGCTGGAGGAAAAAATTCACCAAGTCAGCAATGTCTTCGCGCCGTTCGCGCAGCGGCGGAATCTGAATTGTCAAGCCGTTCAAGCGGTAGAAAAGATCCTCGCGAAACTCTTTTTCCCGCATGGCCGTCTCGAGGTCGCAATGCGTCGCCGCCAGCACGCGAACGTCCACGGGAATCAACTCGTCTCCTCCCAGCCGCTGGATGTGCCGTTCCTGCAGGACACGGAGCAATTTGGATTGTGTGTCCGGCGCCAGGTCGCCAATTTCATCGAGAAAGATCGTTCCTCCGTTAGCCTGTTCGAATCTTCCAATGCGCCGGCAATGGGCGCCGGTAAACGCGCCACGTTCGTGGCCGAATAATTCACTTTCCAGCAAGGTTCCGGGAATGGCCGCGCAGTTGATGGCAATGAATGGCTTGTCCGCACGGTTGCTGTGCTGGTAGATCGCCTGCGCGACCAGTTCCTTGCCCGTGCCGGTTTCACCACGGATCAATACCGTAACCTGGGTGGCAGCGACACGGCCAATTTGCTTGTAGATGCCCTGCATCATCCGGCTGTTGCCCACCAACGCGCGCCCGGAGGAGTGCGGCTCACCCAGTTTCACTCTCTCCGTCATCAACCGCGATTGGTCGACCACCGATGCCACGAGGTCGAGCAATTCGTCGGCTTCAAACGGTTTTACCAGATACTCGGATGCGCCCAGCTTTGTGGCTTGAATCACCGTGTCGGTTGTGCCGTGTGCGGTCATCATGATGATGGGCAACCGGGGCTGCGAGACTCGAAGCCTCGATATCAATTCCAGTCCGGTCAAACCCGGCAGCTTGAAATCCGTGAGTACGAGGTCGAACGTTTGGCGCACGGCTTCGGCCAGGCCAGCTTCACCGGATTCGACCAACCGCACATCGTAGCCAGCCTTGCGCAGCACCTTTTGAAAGGCCGCGCCGGCGCTGACATCGTCTTCAATGAGCAGAATTCGTGGTGTCATTCCCGGTCCAGCGAGGCAGCACGACTGTGAAAGTCGTGCCGCGATTTCTTTGCGTCTGATATTGGATGTGTCCGCCGTGCTTTTCAACTATGCGCGCCGCGATAGCCAGACCCAGGCCCGTGCCGTTTTTCTTGGTGGAGAAAAATGGATCAAACAAGCGCGCCTCAACCTCAGGAGCAATCCCCACACCGTCGTCGGCCACTTCGAGCAAGATCACCGGTTCTGAACCGCTCGCCAAGCGCGCGGCGCCCGCCCTGGCGCGAAGGGAGACGCTGCCGCCCGTTTCAAGGCACTCGGCGGCGTTTTGCGCCAGGTTGATCATAACTTGCTGGATTTGCTCCTTGTCCCCGCGCAACCACAGATCATCGGCTGGCTCGACGGAAAGCTGGACGGACTGCTTTTCAAACTGGCCGTGCAGCAGTTCATGCACTGCGCGCAGCAACTCGGCGGCGGAAACCTTTGCAAACTCAGGCTCGGAGGGTCGGGCGAAACGCAGGAAATCCTTCACGATGCGCTCCAGGCGGTTTATTTCATCGCCAATGATCTGGAGGTCCTCGGTGTCGGCCGAGCCGGCCACCAGTGATTCCCTGAGACTGAAAAGGCGGAATTTGATGGCGGCGAGCGGATTGCGGATTTCGTGCGCTACACCGGCTGCAAGCGATCCCAGTGAAGCCAGCTTTTCCTGTCGCTGAAGCCGCGCCTCACTTTCATCGAGCCGGCTGCGCAGCGGGGCAATGAACTCGCGATACCCGAGAAAAAAGACTGCGCCGCACAACACCAGCATGAGCAGTGCGGACGTTTGCATCAGCCGGACAACGCGGGTGATCGAACGGTCCGATTCCGCGAGCACCTTTTCCCAGGCAGCGTTTTGGGCCAGAACCAGATCGTCGCACAACCGGAGTACTGTGGCGGATTTGTCCGCAATATCCCGGGCGAGTTTCTCCGTGGTGTCTCGCCGTATGCCGCGAATGCCACGTTCGAGCAACGGCGACGCCTCTTCGAGATAGACCCTGAAGGCGAGTTCGACCGATTTGAGCAATTCCATTTCCTGCGTCGTGACCAGAAATGGACTCAACCGCTCAATAAGTTCAGTCAGTTGGCGCGAGTCGCGCAAGAAATCCGCGCGCTCGTCCGCGTCCCCGGAAAGTTGAAAGCGCAACAATCGTCCATCCAGCCGCCAAATCCCCGCGCGCAGATGCACGCCCAGATAAAAGCTCTCCGTTCGGATGGCTGCCATCTCCCGTTGCAGCAATCGAGCCTGCGTCCAAGTGCTCCGCTCGAGCCAGAACACGAGTGCCAGGCCTGCGATCAGAATCAACGAGAAGCTTGCCAGCCTGGCCTTGGGATTGGTGGGAATTGAACTAAACATTCAAGCGTTGGAACAAAATGTTCAATCAGGTCTCGCACTCAACTTCTGACCGCTTCAATTCTCCAGCAATTTCAAGGGTGCGCGACACCGTTGGAATGCTGGCACGCAGGCGGCTAAGGAGAACGACGGCGAAAAGCATGGTTTCAAACAATACGCATCACGAGATTCACTGTAGGCGTGGGAAGGGCATAAATCCCGCCAAATCTTTACCTGCGGGATTTGAAACATGAAATCTCAGAACCCGATTCCCATCCCTTCCTCCGTGCGCTGGCGGACGTTTCGCCAGAATTACGTCCCCGTTTTCACCTTCCTAGTTGCGATGGCTGGCGCGGCGGTTACCTGGAAAAACTACGTCGTCCAAGAAACGCTGCAGGGAATCGGCGAGGGCGTGCGCTCGCTGATCACCGCGCCCCAGGTTGTCCGCGTGCAGGAGTGGCTGGTCGCACCTTACACCATGGTGGCCGCTGGCACACCGCTGGCCATCGTCACGCCCGCAGATGCGCGCATGGACTACGATCGCCTGCGCTCGCTGTTCGAGATGGCGCGTCTCCATGTCCAACCCTCGCTGGCGGAAGACAACGCGATGAATTTCGAGCGTATCCGAGTGGAACTGTTGCGGACCAAGTCCGAACTCGCCATTGCCCGGGTGAAACTCCAACAGGCGGAACGGGACGTGACCCGCAACGCTCCGTTATATCGCGAAAAGCTGGTTTCCGAGGACATTTATGAACTCAGCGTGAACACCCGCGACGCGCTCAAAGCGGAGGTGGACGAGAAGACCAAGGCCGTGGCGCAAATCGAGCAACGACTCGAACAATTGCGGCCCATTGGCGAACCGGATCGGCGGCGTGACGAATCCGTGACCGACGAATGGCTCGACCGCTTGGAAGTCGCGCAAGCCGCGGCAGCTAGAAATCTGGAGCCATTGACTCTCGTAGCCCCCATCACAGGCATGGTGGGCACGCCGCAGCGGCAGGTGGGCGAGTTCGTGGCCGCAGGCGAATTGTTGCTCACCGTCAACTCGCTCCGATCCGACCACGTCGTGGCCTACCTGCGCCAGCCGTACCGCTTGGACCCCGTGGTGGGCATGACGGCGCGGGTCACGACACGGACACACAAGCGGCAAACGTTCACCAGTCAGGTCGTTCAGGTTGGCGCACACGTGGAAGTGTTGACCAATTCAATAGCTTTTCTTCGTCAGGGGTATCTGGTGGATTCCGGTCTGCCCATCGTGGTTCGCGTTCCCGAAGACTTTCACATCCGCCCGGGTGAAATTGTTGATGTCGTCCTTTCCGGGGCCCGGAATGGATCTCCGACGGACACCTCGTCGGCTGCAACCCCGAACTCGCAACCCCGGCTTTAGGCGTATGAGGTTTCGTTGGCAACTCCTCGCGGGCTTTCTCGCAAGCGCGGCGGCGTCCTGGACCGCCGAATCGGGCAGCAGGAGCCCGGTCGTCCACACCATCTGCCGCGGCATGTGCGACGCCTCGGCGGTCATGCCATTGGGCAATGACCGTTTTATCGTGGCGGATGATGAGGACAACATCCTACGCGTGTTCTCCAGAACCCGGGGCGGTGCGCCGATCCAGACGTTCGATTTATCGCCCTTTTTGGAAGTGGATCTCAAGTCACCGGAGGTGGACCTCGAAGGCGCCGCCCCCTTGGGGGATCACATATATTGGATTTCTTCACACGCACGCAACCGGAACGGCAAGGATCGGGTCAATCGGCGACGATTCTTTGCCACCACACTGCCGGCATCAAACGGCAATCCAAGCCTGAGACCTGTGGGGCGGCCTTATGTGCATCTGCTGGCGGATTTGCTCAACGAACCGCGACTGAAACCGTTCCACCTGGCGGCTGCCGCGCGCCGCGCACCGAAATCGGTTGGTGCGCTGAACATTGAGGGCCTCTGCGCCACTCCCGAGGGGTACTTGTTGCTCGGCTTCCGCAATCCCATCCCACACGGCAAAGCGCTGCTTGTGCCTCTGCTCAATCCCGGCGCCTTGATCGAGGGCAAACCGGCGCGGTTTGGCGACCCGCTCCTGCTGGACCTCGGCGGACTGGGTGTTCGCAGCCTCGCGCGCACCGGGAATCGCTACTTCATCATCGCCGGTTCCTACAACGGCGAGGGTCAGTCGTTCCTCTATGAATGGAATGGGGACAACGACGAGCCGCGGCGTTTGGTCCGCGACGAACTCGCGGCTTTGAACCCCGAAGCCATCGAGGTGCTGATAGAGCATGGTGTCGAGCGGTTGCTCGTGGTGAGCGACGACGGAACGCTCCAGATCGGCGGCAGGAACTGCAAGGATGTGAAAGATCCGAACCTGAAGTATTTCCGGGTGACGACCATAGATCTCTGACAAATGACCATTCTTCAACGTGCAAGGCAGTATTTCGGTTCGGCATCGCGGTGCGGGCCTCAGCCGACTTCAACGCACGAATGTCGGATCGCATCGAAACGGCATGAATGCCGCGCCCCACATGCGCTCTTCGTCACCATCTCGCTTGCCTTTGCGATGCTTCCTTCCCAATCCAACGCCCAGGTGGTGCTCAACGAGGTGCTTGCCGACAATCGCTCCGCGGTCGCCAACGGCGGAAGCTTCCCGGACTTCATCGAACTGCACAATCCCACAGCGTGGCCGGTGAACATAGGCGGCTGGAGTCTGACGGATGATCCACTTCTGCCGCGGAAGTTTGTTTTTTCCGGCGGCGCTTCCGTTCCCGCCAACGGTTACTTGATTATCTGGGCGGACCTGAATTTCAGTTCGCCTGGATTGCACACCGGCTTCGGCCTCGGCGCGAAAGGCGACCGGGTCCGACTCTACGCGGCCAACGGCGTCACCGTGCTGGACGAAATCGTGTTCGGCCTGCAAGTGGGTGACGTTTCACTGGGTCGCGTGCCGGATGGATTCGGCGCATGGGCATTGAACCAGCCGTCCGCCGGCCTTCCCAACACCGTTGCCGAACTCGGTGATCCCACGCAGCTTCGCATTAACGAATGGATGGCGCGTCCGGCCACTGGCGAGGATTGGCTCGAGGTCTTCAACGCCGACGATCAGCCGGTGGCACTTGGCGGGTTGGTGATCACCGACACCCCCGTCGCCACGCCTGGCAATCGCGCCATTCCTGCCAACTCGTTCATCGGGGCGCGTGGTTTTGTCCAGTTCTTTGCGTCGGACCTGGCGCAGCCGGAAGCGGATCATCTCGACTTCAAACTGGCGGCTGAAGGTGAAACGCTGACCATTTATGCCGCGAACCGCAGCACGGTTCTCGAACGCGTGGTGTACGGCGCGCAGTTGCAGAACACGTCCCAGGGCCGCGCGCCTGACGGCAGCGACAATATCATCTTCTTTACTGGCACGAGCATCACGCCCGGCGCGAGCAACTTTCGCGAGTTCACCAACGTCGTCATATCCGAAGTGCTGACGCACACCGATCCACCGTTCGAGGACGCGATTGAACTGCAAAACCTCACCGCTGCGCCGTTGGACATCAGCCACTGGTGGTTGAGCGATTCCGGGTCGCAGCCGCGCAAATACCGCATCCCGACCGGTACCATCATCCCCGCGTACGGGTTCAAGGTTTTTTATCACGTCAAGTTCGGCGGCGGCGCAACCGGCTTTGCGCTGAACTCGGCGGAAGGCGACGATGTGTTTCTCTCGGTCGGCGATGCGGCGGGAAATCTGACTGGCGAACATACTTTCGTCCGCTTCGGAGCACTCCAAAATGGCGTTTCCGCCGGACGCCATCTCACCAGTGCGGGAGTGGATTTCGTGCCGTTGAGCCGGCGGACGTTCGGCGTGGATAATCCCGCCACGGTGGTTCAGTTCCGCCAGGGCACGGGCCTGTCCAATTCCGCGCCGCGTGTCGGTCCAGTGGTGATCCATGAAATCATGTTTTATCCGAAGGACGTCGCCGGACAGCCGAACACGGACGGCGAATTCCTTGAGTTGCACAATCCCACGGCGTTTGCCGCGCCGCTCTACGACCCATTGTTTCCGACCAACACATTTCGCATGCGTGACGGCATCGCCTTCGACTTCCCGCAGAACACCACCATTCCCGCGGGTGGATTCCTGCTGCTGGTGAGTTTCGACCCCGTAAACGCCCCCACCAAGTTGGCCGAATTCCGCGCCGCCTACTCCGTGCCGGCGAACGCGCCCGTGCTCGGGCCTTACACCGGTAGATTGAGCGACTCGGGCGAGATTCTGGAATTGCTGGAGCCAGACCAGCCGCAAGGACCGCTCACGTCGAATCCAGGTTTCGTGCCTTACATGGGGACCGAGCGCCTCAAGTATTCCGTGGGTGCGCCATGGCCGGCGACGGCGGCGGGCACAGGTCGTTCGCTGCAGCGTCGGATTCCACTCGAGTACGGCAACGAACCACTGAACTGGTTCGGCAGTGCTCCCACGGCGGGGCGCGCGAATGTTTTGGATTCCGACGGCGACGGCATGCCCGATGCCTGGGAGGACGAGAATGGCTTGAATCCCAACTCGCCTGCGGACGCGAATGACGATCTCGACCTCGATGGCTCAAGCAACCTGCGGGAGTTTCTGGCTGGCACTCATCCCGGCGAACGAACCAGTGTGTTTGCCTTCACGGGTGTTTCGCGCGAAGGCAACGCGGTTCGTCTCCGATTTCACGGCGTGCAAGGGCGGACATATTCCCTGCAAGCGTGTGACTTGTTCTCGCCCGGCGCGTGGCAAACCCTGACCAACCTTCCTGCCATGAGCAGCACAAGCGAACAGAATCTCCTGGTTCCGGGACTGACAAAGGCCGGACGGCTTTTCCGAATGATCACGCCCGCCATGCCATGAAGCAGTGGATTAAAGGCCAACGCGTCATTGTTTGGGCCGGAGTATTGTGGCTCATTGCCCTCAAGTCCGTCGGCACGGAAACGAACTCGGCCGCGTCCGAAGTCCGACGGCTTTCGCTCGACGAGTGCATCCACACCGCTCTGCTGCAAAATCGCTCGCTTCAAATTGAGCGGCTCAATCCCGCCATCGCCCAGTTCTGGGTAAGCGCTTCGTACGGCTATTATGATCCGGTGTTGACCTTGGACCTGCGCACGGAGGAATCCAGCGACAGCGGCGGGTTCGACCCCGCGGACTTCAGTCGTGACGCCATCTACACCGCGGATTCGGAGACTGCGCGTGGAGCACTGCTGGGATTCCTCCCAGGCGGCCTGAGTTACGCCATCTCGGGCAGCTACGCACACAGCGACGGTTTTCGCAATGGTTTCAACTTCGAGTCTTACAGTCTGCAGGCCGGCGTCACCATTCGCCAGCCACTCCTGCGGAACTTCTGGATTGATCAAGGCCGCCTCACCATCCGCGTGAACAAGCAGAACCTCAAGATCAGCGAACTGGGCGTTCATTACGTCGCGATGGACGTCATCAACCGCGTGCAGCAAGCCTACTATGAGCTGTCCGCTGCCAGCGCCGAAGCACGTATCCGTCGCGAACTCCTCGATACCCGACGGCAGTTGCTCGCCAGCGTTCGCCGCAGAATTGAGCTGGGCACGCTCACCGTGCTCGACGAACGATTGGCGGAGGCGCAGGTCGCCAACGTGGAGGCGGATCTTACGGTGGCCGACAACGCCATCCGTCTCGCAGAAAATGAATTGAAGACATTGCTTGGCGACAGGTGGCTCTCCACCGCAGACGTGCGCCTCGAAACCTCGGACCCATTGGTTGTCCTGCCCGAGCAGATTGAACTTCAAATATCATGGCAATACGGACTCACCAACAGGCCCGATCTTGCCCAACTACGACAGGATCTTGAAAAAGCGGCCACAGATCTGAAGTTCCGGCGTAACCAGCTTTTTCCTTCGCTTGATTTTGTAGCCGGCCACGGCCGCAAAGGGGCAAGCACGGACCAACTGTTGCCGCCACTCAGTCCGTCTGCGTCACTTCCAGATGCGCGTGAGCAAATCAGCCACAGCGACGCACCGAGTGACATGGTGGGTCTCGTTTTCACGTTGCCATTGGGTCGCGCATCGGAACGAGCCAATTTCCGGGCCAGCAAACACGCCAAGGCCCAGGCTGAATTGCGGGTGCGACAATATGAAGAACAAGTTCTGCGGGAGATTTCCGACGCCGTTCACACGGCACGCTCCCATTTTGACCGCGTCGGCCTCACCCGCCGTGCCCGCGAGCTTTCCGTCGCTGCGCTCGAAGCCGAGGAGCAGAAGCTCGCGGGTGGCAAGAGCACCCTCTTTTTTGTGCTGCAACTTCAAAACGACCTCGCGTCCGCCCGCTCGGCGGAACTTCGCGCCCGGGCCGATTACAACCAGGCCTGTTCGCAACTGCGCTTCGCCGACGGCAGTTTGCTGGAACACCTTCGCATCCGGGTGGAAATCCAATGAACTCTTCGGGAAAATTCAATCCGGCAGCTTGATCCGTTCGACGTGATTCGTCTTATTCTTGCCGAAGGACTTCCCAAAACCGGTGCGCGCTTGTATCGCTGGCGCAGTTACTTGCCGCTACTGCCCCTCCGCACAGCATCAGTGATACTCTTGCACCGTTTTGACGGTAAACCCGCTCTTTTTGAGCGCGGCGATGCCGAGCGCGGCGGCTTTGGCACCGCTCAAGGTCGTCATGATCGGCGTGCCGGTATAGACCGCGGTGGTGCGGATGC
>WYBW01000193.1 GCA_011525685.1 Verrucomicrobiia bacterium | reverse complement strand
TCCAGCAGCCGCCGTTGGCGAAGGGGGTGCGCGTGCGCTGGTGGGCGTGGTTGTACGAATACATGAAGCTGGAGACAGGCGCGACGCCTGTCCTACTGTCCATTGCCGTCAGCCGGTTCAGGTAATCGTAGCTCTTGCTGGTCGTGATACGCACCGTGCTGCCGTTGGTGAACCCAATCTCTCCCACCAGCGCCGAATCGGCAAGATACGAATACGCCACCGTGCTGGTCCCGCTCGACCCGAACCGCTGGCCGGGCGAGTAACTGGCAAGAGTTCATGCTGGCGCTCCTGCCAGATCCGCTGGCAAGGTGCTCCACCAAAATTGGAAACACGCACCCTTTCTTGCCCTCATTTCGTGGGGGGCCGCCGGCTGCACCGACCCTGACGGTCGCTGACAGCGATGGTGCTTCGAAGCTGTCCGCGTGCTATTGACACCTTCCCGGGCGTTCCACTTGTCCCTGTTACTGGGTCTCAATTGCGATGACGCTACTTGGCGGCGATGCAAAACAGGTGGCGGTCTCCGCGGATGAGCAGCCGGTTGGTGACCGGCACGGGCGTGGCGATGATGCGCTCGCCCATCGGGTTTTCGCCGAGCAACTCGAACTTTTCTCCAACCCTGGCGGCGAACACCACGCCATCCTCGCGCGCGGCGTAAAGCACTCCGCCGGCAATCACCGGCGATGAATAATACGGCGCGGCCGCCTGGGGCAGGCTTGCGGTCCAGATCGTCCGGCCGGTCGCAGGATCAAGGGACACCACTTCGCCGCGGTGACGCAGCAGATAGACACGGCCTTCATACTCGGCCAGCGCGGGCACAAAGACGCCCAGGTCCTCCCGTTTCCAGACCCGGTGCGTGGCCGTGACGTCGCCCGAACCGCCCAACCGGATGCCATGCACCCGCGACTGCCGGGGACGGTCGTCGCGGCCCGCGGGAATGATGGCCATGTTCCCATGCACCACCGGCGAGGAGATGGCCGGCCAGAACGCGGTGGCCTCCGGATTGAAATCGCCCGCCTGCCACAACAGCCGGCCGTCGGTTGCGTCATGGGCGGTCACACGGTCGGCGCCCCAAACCAGGAACGCCTTCCGCCCGTCCTGCTCGAAGAGCACCGGCGTGGAGTAGCCGTTGTCGTTCTCTCGCGGCACCTCATAGTTGCGCGCCTGCCGCCACTTGATCTCGCCCGTCGCCTTGTCAAAGCCGGCCACCCACGATTCGCCTTCGTGCATACGCGTGAGGATGACGTGCTGATCCGTGACCACCGGCGAGCTGCCCTGATCCCAGAACAGATTTTCCGGCCCGAATTGCTCGGTGAGGTTCTTTTGCCAGCGGACACGACCGTCGAACTCGAGCGCGGCGAGTCGCCCGCTCCGGAAATACACGAACAGACCCTTGCCATCGGTGACGGGCGAGGAGTTGCAGCTTGATCCCAGTGTGCGGTGTCGCGGCGGGCTTTCCGCGCCAAGCTTGGTTTCCCACAGCTTCTTTCCGTTGAGATCGAAGGCCAGCACTGAGTCCTGCCCGTCGGAGGGCGCGGTGAGATAGATCAATTCATTCCACACGATGGGAGTCGAGGAGCCCTTGCCGGGAAGCGCGACTTTCCAGGCGGCCTGATCGGCGGACCACTTGACGGGAAAACCGGTGGCCGGGGTGCTGTTGTTTCCGGCGGGCCCGCGCCAGGTGGGCCAGTGGCCTGCGCCTACCGAGAACGCCGGGCCGGCAGCAAGAGTGATCAGGGCCAGCGTGAGGGCGGGCCTGGCCAAGGTGGGCAGTAGATTGGGTCGAAAAGCGGGTTTCGTGTTCATGGCGTTGAGATTATTCGGTTTCATCCGTAATGGCCAGCAACTCCGATGGAGTGGCTGGTCGGTTAACGACGATTCCCAGCGCCCGACCATTCAAAGGAAAACGTTCCAATGCCACGAAAGAAGAGCGAACGGTTCTCGAAGGAGCGGTCATTCCCCAATCGTCACGATCTTCGGATCGGCCATGAACTCCCGGCCGTTGAGGTTCCCAACCACGTTGTAGAAACCTTCATCGCTCCAGAAAACAAACCCCGCCAGTTCCGGGAAATGACTTTCCAGCTTTTGCAGCACGGCGAAGCAGTCTCGCGGAGGTTCGGATTTCCCTCGGATTCCCAATTCGGCCCACCAGATGACCTTGCCATGATCCTTCTTTTTTGCGACTGCCCATTCGTATTCGGAGAACACCAGACCGGTCCCGTAGGCTGACTTCCCCACCACGTCCACATAATCATCGCCGGGATAACAGCGTTCCAGCGCACCGTGGTTCTGGGTCGTATGATAGGCCCAGATGAGGTTGTCGAGCTTCTTGGTGAACTTGAAATGGTCATGAACCAGCCGGTAAAGCCGGATGATGGCTTCGCTGCCCTGTTTGGCGTGCCACTTGTTCCGGTCATCGCTCTCGACGAACGGCGTGTAGATCACGGGAATCCCGCGCTCCCGCAGCCATTGCAGATTGGCGGCCATCCGATCGAGTTGCCGGTAGAAGTGAGTTTTGATGGGATTCTCGTCGGGCGACCAAATTTGCTCGATGTCACAGGGATCATTCCAACGGCCCCCGGCCGGGTTGGCGAAGAAGCTGTAAATGCCGACGATCAGTCCCCGGTCCCACAGCTTCCGGACTCCTTCGTTCCACGCCGCGTCGCTGAAAGGGTTGTCATCGAAGTCGTAGGTGACGCAGGCGTAGCGGGGAAACCGGCCCGTGTGATCATGCACTTTTTTGATCCAGTTGCTCGGATGATCCATGTCGGGATTCTCGTTGTGAACCCAGGTGGCCACCTGGCCAAACAGATACGAGCCATGGCCCCGGCTTTTCAGAAACGCGAGCACTTGCTCCCGGGACTGCGCGGCTGAAGCGGCCACGCGCTCAACGGTCTTCTTCGGTGGTGACGGATCGTTTAGGGCCGAGAACAGGGTCGTGTCCGGCAGCATCAGGCCGAGTAGGGTGAGCAGAGTGAGGAAGGGTTTCATGGTAATTTTACGGCTTAGAATACGCCAAGAGACTTGCGTTTTGAACCTTAAAGCGGAGTGGGCAGCGAAGTGGTTAAGCATGGAGGGTCTTGAAGAAAAGCTGAAGAGCTTGAAGGCCAGTTTCCAGTTGGTGTTCGGCCCGTCCGCGCACAATGAGATGCAACAGGTCCAGGAAATCCCGCCCAGCGCCACCGGCAAAGTCCGCTGGATCATCAACGCCTATCGGAAGACGTAGCGAGGTTCAACCGTCTGGAGTGGTGGCTCCTGAAACCGTGACTCCGTAGTCCGGGTCGCTCACCGTCCCGGCTACCGTGCCGAACGGCTCATACAAGCTCTCGCCCTCGGGCGTGGAAGTAATCGTCAGCGTCACAGTGCTTTTGACGATGCTCAGGTTCGTGCTGCTCAAATTTCCCGCCGCATCCTCGGCTACCAGCTCAAATCTCACGGCATGTTGGTTATTCCGACGCAAGCAGGTAGATTCGTTTGACCACGAATGGTAATTACGGCTTTGCCAGAAGCCAGGCCCTCCTCAGCGTCCAGTGTGACTTGGAATGTATACTTTCCTGGAACAGTCAAATCAAAAACCCTGTTAAGGCATGCCCAATACCTGTCTTGTGAGCCCGCAGGCAAGTAAGAACTGCTGGGGCGCGGGATAAGCCACCGCTTGGTAGCCGGAATCTCTTGGTCTTGGGAATTCCAACCCATGAAACTGGACGCCGGCGTGTGCCCGCCCCTCAAAAAATAGATTCTGTTGGTACTCGTGGGATTTCGGACGATTACGTATGCGTGGATTTTTTCGCCAATGGTGAATTCCTCCTTCGCGAAACGAAGGCCTAGCTGCAGACCGTTGCAGACACTTCCCCAATGGCCTCTCGGATCGGTTTCTGCCGGCCTTGTTTCTTCATTCCCACTTATAATAGGCGGCGGACTATGGCCCTCGGTGAACGAGATGATTCCACCTCGATCCCGAGTTGCAAAGCGTGACAACGCTGACGTGACAGGTAACGTCATGTTAGTTGTGGTCGTCGGCTGACCACAGATGGAACACGCAGGTGCAATGAGCGAGAAAGCGACATAAAGCATTGCAGCATGGCGCCACCCCTTCCTGTAATAAAATCGATTTTTCACGAATCTCTCCTTTCAGAAGTTCACTCTTATCACTGAAACCAGTTTGTTGTTATCATATAATAGCCAAACCAATCCATGCGGTTGGTCCATTGGGGGTTGTTGGCAGGGACGTCAATTGCCAAGATGCGCGCCCCTGGAGCTGGAGCCGAAATGACGTCCAAATTGGGCGACTCCCCGGAGTTTATAGCGGACATACTAAGTTCCCACGAAATTCGTTTAAGGGCGACAGGTATTGATGGTGCGGACGGCTGAAAATAAATGTAATGCTCGAACGAACAGTGCAGATCCCCGCTATCCAGCCAGACAATTGGCCGATTCAGGTCAGTATCTGGCTGCACGCAGAAGGCGGGCGAGTCCGATGTGCCCACTTCTCCTGGCCAGCTGGCAAACGTGTATGGACCAAACGGGCTGGGGATGTAAGGCCACATCGAATCAAGACTCTCGCCGTCACCGCAGATCTCCACTGAAAGTCTCTCGCCTCCATTATTCGTTCCAACATATTTAACGAGCATTGTACCAATTTGAGTTGATAGAACCGTGAAATGATTTGTATAGCCTTTCAGATTTAGAGCATCACAAGCAAAGAGAATCCCAGCCTCAGGACTAGGGAACGGCAGTCCATAGGTAAGCCAGCTAACTCCTGCGAGGCTGAGGAACTGGACTTGACCATTTGTATTCGCTATCCAGCGAACCTCAGGTTTTCTAACCTCGAATTGGGTTGAGGTGGACTCCATCTTCAAACCACTGACCGCAGAAAATAAGGTGTGATTTCTTGGGTCTGCATCGTTGGTTTTTTGTTGTCGTCTGCTCTGCGCACAGAACCTCTTTGGAAAAGAGAAGGCGACGCCAGTCGCCGGCCTCCTCTCTCCCGTTTTCTTTAGGCACCGTCATCTTACCGCCACAGGCGGTCTGATTTCAACTCCCACTTCGCCGGCCTGGCGCCGTGCGATTCGGGGAAGCGATACACCTCCCGGGGCGTGGCGTAGCCCAGGGCCTGATGCGGTCGCTCGTCGTTGTAATGGGCGAACCAGTTGAACATGCCGTTCTCCAACTCCAGTCCGTCCTCGTAGTCGCGCAGGTAAATGTCCTCATACTTGAGGCTGCGCCACAACCGCTCCACGAACACGTTGTCCAGACACCGGCCCCGGCCATCCATGCTGACCCGCGTGCCCGCTTCCTCCACCGCCTCGATGTAGGCCAGCGAGGTGAACTGCGATCCTTGGTCGGTGTTGCCGATCAACGGCGCCCGGGTGCCGTTCTTGAGCGCCGCCTGCCACGCCCACACACAGAAGGCCGCCTCCAGCGTGTTGCTCAATCGCCACGCCAGCACATACCGGCTCCACCAGTCCATCACCGCCACCAGATACATGAAGCCGTGGCGCATCGGGATATAGGTGATGTCGGCGCACCACGCCTGATCCGGGCCCGTGATCTCCTTTCCACGCAATAAATACGGGTAGATCTCGTGGCCCGGCTCCGGTCGGCTGGTGTTCCTTTGCGGGTAAATCGCCCGAATGCCCATCAGCGCCATCAGGCGTTGCACCCGCTTGCGATTGACCTCCCAGCCCTCGCGCCGCAACCGCGCCGCCAGCCGCCAGCTCCCGAAAACCGGACGCTCCAGGTGCAGTTCGTCCAGCCGGCGCAGGAGGGCCAGGTTCTCCGCGCTTTCGGGCCGCGGCTCGTAGTAATACGCCCCGCGCGAGATGCCCAGCAACTCGCACTGCGCCCGCAGCGACAATCCCGCCGGAAGGGCCGCCACCAGTTCCGCGCGCTCCTTCACAAGCCCAGTTGTCTGGACTTTTTTTTGAGCCAGTCCAACTCCATCGTCAACTGCCCCACCTTGCGCTCCAGCCGCTCGATCTCTTTCTCGCTCTCCTGGATTTGCACCGTCGGCCCCGTCTCGAACACCTCGGGCAAGCGCTGGCTCACCTCGCCCTTCCACTGGCTGACCTGATTGGGATGCACCTGATACTCCCGCGCAATCTGCGCCACCGTCTTGATCCCCTTCAACGCTTCCAGCCCCACCTTGGCCTTGAAGCCCGCTTCCAAACGTCTTCGTTTCGCTCTCATTTTGTTGTCTGTCCTTCCTTTCATTTTGACCGGCTCGTTCATCGAGCCCGTCAGGAGCAGAC
The DNA here is from genome assembly GCA_011525685.1 of Verrucomicrobiia bacterium. GTDB lineage: Bacteria > Verrucomicrobiota > Verrucomicrobiia > Limisphaerales > JADLHS01 > WYBW01. Next base: position 309 of record WYBW01000193.1, on the reverse strand, counting down.
ACCAAAAAATCCACCTATACCAGTGGTCTAAAAAACGGGGTCCATTTCAGGTCTTAGCATTGAATTCGTGCCCCATGACGATTATGCGGCAGTTGAGCAGCGCGGTGCTCGAACCGTCAGTCCAGTAGAACATCACGGCGGAATGTGAAACCTCAGTTAGCGGAATGTTCGTCGCGATTGCGTGGGAATGTCCCGGGCGTAGTTGAAAATGCGGTTGGTGGTTTGGCCGCCGAGCAGACAGGCTCGGCGGTGGAAATAACAAACCAAACCCACCAAACGCATGAAGCAACAAAAGCGCAGTCTGCTGGC
>WYBW01000192.1 GCA_011525685.1 Verrucomicrobiia bacterium | reverse complement strand
CGGCCTGGAGCAGAAGGTCGCACAAGGGACCAAAGCGCTCGCCGAGGAGACCAAGCGCCGCGAAGGCGCCGAGCAACAAGCGCATGACCTGGATGAGCGACGCAAACATCTGGAAGCCGAACTGACGGGCCACAAGCAGGCGCTCGCCCAGTTGAAGCAGGAGCTGGAAGGCTCGCAAAAGCAGCTTCAGACACAACAGGCGAGTGCCGGGTCAGAGCAGGCCAGGCTCGAAGCACGCATCGAAGCGTTGCAGGCGACACAGGCCGACCTGGAGCAGAAGGTCGCACAAGGGACCAAAGCGCTCGCCGAGGAGACCAAGCGCCGCGAAGGCGCCGAGCAGCGAGCGGGTCAGCTTGATGACCGATGCAAGGAGTTGGAAGCGGCATTGGAAGGGCACAAGCAGTCGCAGGCACAGTTGCGGCAAGAACTGGAGGCGTTGCAAAAACAACTGCGGGCGGAACAGGAGAGTTCCAAAGTTGAGCAATCCAAGCTTGAAGCCCGGATCAAAGATTCGCTGGCAACACAGGTCGAAGTGGAGAACAGGGTCAAGCAGTTGACTGACGCACTGGCCACGGAAACCAAGCGCCGGGAATGTGTCGAACAAGAGGCGGCCGAAAACACCAAGCAACGGACAGCGCTGGAAGCGGACCTGAAACAAGGCAAGCAGGTGCAGGCAGAATTGCAGCAAGAGCTGGAAGCACTGCGCCGGCAGCTTCAAACCCACCTGGAGAGGTCCCTCGCTGAACAGACCAAGCTGGAATCACAGACCCAGGAATTGCGCGCAACCCAGGCGCAGGTGGAACAGGAAGTCAACCGACTGACCACGGTGTTGGCAGAGGAGGCCAAACGCCGTGAATTTGCCGAGCAGAAGACGAGCGAGATTGACCAGCGGCGCAGCCGGCTTGAAGCCGAATTGGCAAAGCACCAGGAGGCCCAAGCCTCATTGCGCATCGAACTGGAAGCGTCGAAAGAACAACTCGAGAAGCAATCCAGGGAACTGGAAGGGCTTGCCAAAGAGTTGGCCGCGGCCCGAAAGCGGACGGAGCAGGAATCTCAACAACGTCAGGGGCTTGCCGAAAAGCTGTTGGAGTTGGAACGCGCCAAGGCCGAACTGTCCAGCCAGGCGGTCGCGGCCGCGGCGCTTATCAAGTCACATGAAGATGCCATCCGATCGCTCGAAAGTCGGGTCAGGGAGCGCCAGGCCGAAATTGAGCGACTGGAATCAGCCTTGCAGACGCAGACGGTTCAACTTCGGAAAGAACAGTTGGAGGCTCAAGGACTGGCCAGGCAAACCGCCGAATTGACCAGCCGGCTTGCGGAGAAAGCCGCCGAGCAGCAGGACTGGCGCAGGCGCGAATCAGAACTCGAGCGGCGGATTCGCCAGCAAACTGACGACCTCGCAAGTTCGGCCGCCACCGCGGCGAATCAGGAGACTGAACTTCGCCGTCTGCGGAGCGCGCTGGATGATATGCAGATCATCCAATCCGCGCTGTGTGCGCAGGTGCGTGAGTTGATGGCTAAAGGCGCGACGGCTTCGCAGCGAATCAACGAATTGGACGGCCAATCCCGGGAAGCGGCGCGAACGATTCAGGCACGCGATCGGGAGATCGCGGGGTTGCGTCACGCCATCCTCGAGGCATCCCGCATCGGGACCATCATCCACCGGGAGCGTCAAGCGGTCGAATGTCAGACGGTGGAGGGTTGGCGGCGCATGATTGCGGCGCTGCTCCACACACCGCTTTCCGTGACGCAACGTGGACTCCTTGCTGGAATCACCGGGGCGATGGAGGGGTGGAACAAGACGCGCGCCGAGGCCGGAAACGACGCGGAGTTCAGTGTCGAGGTCACCGACCTCCACCCGACGGAGTTCGATTGCGCCGAGGTCATTGAATTTGCTTTCGAAGCCATTCGGATCAACGCCAAAGAAACCGGCGCCAGAGTTCAAACGGCGCTCGTCGGCGTGGCTCCTGACCATGCACTGGGCGACGCCCGGCAGCTCCATCAGGTCATCACCCTGCTGGCCGCCTCGCTCTCGCGCCTTGGCGGCGTGGAGAGTCTCGATCTTCAGATAACCTTTGAGGCCAGGCAGAACGGCGCGGCTGGTGGGATTATGATGCACCTGGCCTTTGACATGGCCTCCTCGGGGGGCGACCAGACTCTGAGCAGCCGCCTGGCGTCCCTCACCGGCACAGCCGCGGCTCTCAGGACGACCGGGCGCACCGAGTCGGAATTGACACTGGCGTCGGCGTGGCAGTTGGTCCTGGCCATGGGAGGCAATCCGGCAATCGAGACAACCGCCGATGGAAAGGCGCGGGTGCAGATATCACTGCCTCTCCAGGCGCGCTCGTTATCTCAAAATGGAAACGGCCACACGCCGAAAATGCGGCCAGCCTACGACTCGAACCGCAGCAATGAGTCCGTGGCTGGCGAGGAAACCTGTGGCGCAATCGTCAAGCTTCTGCCTTGAATCGAACGCGTTGCCAATTATTCGATAGTCAACGAACTGAAGAACCTTTGCCAGCGCGGCCGCCAGTAATTCTCCTTGTCGAACGAAAGCGCCACCGCCGTCGCACGGCCCACGATCTTCTCACGCTTCACCGGGCCGTAATAGCGTGAATCGAAGCTGTCATCGCGGTTGTCACCCATCATGAAGTAATGGCCATCCGGCACGCGATACGGCTCGAAGCTGCGCCGCGCAGGCATGGCAGGATGGCCAGCAACCGCATGCGACTGGCCCGGAAGCTGTTCCAAGGCGAAGCTTCGGCCCTCACGATCACGAGGCGACAGATCACGCAAAAGCTCCTCGCGGATCGGCTGGTAATTCACCGGTTGACCATTCAGCAGGAGATGATTGTTGCGAAGCTCGAGAGTGTCACCCGGCAGGCCGACGACGCGCTTGACCAGGCGCTGGCCATCGTGCGGCGAGAAGAACACCACAACGTCCCCGCGCCGTGGATCGCCCCAATTGGCGAGGTGCAGCGTGGTGAACGGCACCTTGAGATCGTAGGCCAGCTTGTTCACGAACACGCGGTCGCCTTCGAGAATGGTGGGCTTCATTGAGCCGGTGGGCACGTCATTCCAATCCGCAAGCGAAGAGCGGAGGGAAAAGAGAACCAGCACCAGGATGAGCAGTGGACGGACTTCCTTGCGCCACCAGTGTCGGGCGCGCGAGCGGAGGGTCGTTGCGTTCATGGTGAATTGGACCGGAGGCGGAGCGCATCGTTCAAACCGGCGCTGCTGATGGGCAGAGGCTGTTCGCTGAGGACCCTGCGGTGTTCGCGGTGAGATTCGCCGCATCGTCAACGTCCGGACCCAAGCTTGTGGCTTTCGCTGGAACAAGTCGGGTTCTCGCCGACCGCTTCGACGCGCAGTTCCAGGCGCGGTTCTTCCGGCAACTGGCCCCCTTTCCTCGCCCCAAAGGCTTGCTCGAACAAGTCCAACCCCTGCCTCCGCCCGACCAGTCCCGCCTGTGCCAAGGGCGACAAACATCTCCCCGTACCCAGTCCATTTTCGACACGGGCAATCCGAGGCATTCGCTTCGTGCCAACCAGAAATTGGACCTTAAGGAGCTCTGGGACGGCTCTTGTATTTCTCGTAAAGCCGCGTGTGCCGGTTCTCCAGATTGATTTCCTGGCCGGCGATCCACATCCGTTTCACATTGGAGCGAATATCCAAGATGTCGCCATCCGTCACCACGAGCGTCGCGTCCTTGCCGGCTTCGATGGAACCCAACCGGTCTGCCACGCCCGCGATCTGGGCGGGATAAAGCGTAATCGTCTTCAACGTTTCATCGGCCGGCAGACCAAACGCCGCCGCCTGCGCTGCTTCGTACGGCAGATTCTTCGCGAGCGACGCGCGATAGCTGCTCAAACTCATCGCTACTTTCACCCCGGCCTTCTGCAAAACCGCGGGCGCGGCGAATTGCACGTCGTAGTTCTCCGTGTCGCGCGGCGGTTGCGTGAAGACGTGATTGTAAATCACGGGCACGTTGTTGGACGCCAGCAGCCCGGCGACTTTCCACGCGTCCCGGGCCTCGGCAATGACGATTTTGAGCCGGTTGGTTGCCGCCCACTGCACGGCGGCGCGAATCTGGCGCGCGTCATCGGCGTGAACCGTGACCGGCACCTCGCCGCGCAACACGGGCAGCATGGCATCCCACGATGGCACTCTCAAAAAGTTGTCCCCTTCCTTTGCGGCTTCGCGCGCCTTGGCGTAGGCGCGGGCTTCCTGGAAGAAATCGTCAATCTCCTTGACCTTCTCGCGGCGTTCCTTGTCCTGCTCTTCCAAGGACCGCGCGCGGCTGCGACCTTGCTCGCGCGGCGTGACATCCAGACCGGCGGACGGCCAGTAAACGTGCAGCGCGATGGCTGGCTTGACCAGCATCTCTTCAATCGTCCAGCCATCGAGCGCCACCAAACCGCTCTGGCCCGCGATCACACCGCCTTGGGGTGTGGGCTGGAAACAGGCCACGCCGTTCGCCCGTGCCACGGGCAACAGTTCGGAATCCGGATTCACCGCGAGCCAGGATTGCACCTCCGGCGTGAACTCCCCTACTTCCGATTGATCGCGCGTGGCTCGCACCGCGCCGATTTCCACCAGGCCCAGGTCCGTGTTCAACGCAATCATGCCCGGATACAAATGCAACCCGGCGAGGTCCATCGCTCTTGCGCCCGTGGCGGAAACCGTTTTGCCGACGGCGGAAATTGTCCCGTCCTTGATCAACACCTGGCCGGCGGGAATCGTTTCGCCCGAAACCGTGTGAACGGTTGCGCCCGTGAGCAGCAGGTTCTCGGCACGAGTTGTCGCGGCAACAAGCAAACCCGCACCAAGCACGAGTAAAACCAGACTCCACGCTCGTGTTGGGCAAAGTGTCACATCTGACGGCGCAACCGCCCGCCGCATGAATCGGGGCGCGGCTGTGTGCGTAACACGTGCCGTAGCGTTCCGTACTGTGGCAACCGCCGCGGCGGGGTCTTCGACCACAGCCGCGCTCCACTGCCGGCTCGCGGCACTGGCTGCCTCGCACGCCACCGGACGGCGCTTCCCCCTCTCTTGGGGGAGAGAATTCGCCCGACCCAGGTTCGCGCCTTGAACCCCTGAAACGCACGGCAAAGGCGTAACGCCGGTTTTCCAGCCGGCGCACACGCCGACTGGAAAGTCGGCGTTACGGATCGGCGGTTCATGGAAAGGGTGAAATTTGCCCGCAAGATCAGTCGTCATCGCGCCTCCTCCTCATCCAGACAATGCCGGTCCACGTAATCGAATTGATGCTCCAATGCCACGTGGAAGAACGAGCCATCGTCCTTCTTTTCCTCGGCGCCGCCGCTGCCGCCTCCGCCGCCGGTCAGCTTCTTCGCTTTGGCGATGAGGTCGGCCCGTTCCTTCTGCAACGCCGCCGTGCGGTCGGCCGCCAGCGACCGGTCAAAGTACTTCCTGCCGTCAATCCAAGTCTGCAGGACAACGCTGCGCGAATCCAGCGGATGCCCCGACCAGACCACGAAATCCGCGTCCTTGCCCGGCTCGAGCGAGCCGACGCGTTTATCAATGCCAAGTTGCTTCGCCGGATTGATGGTGACGAACTTGAGCGCGTCTTCCTCCGAAGTGCCGCCGAACTTCACCGCCTTGGCGGCTTCGGTGTTCATGCGGCGCGCGAGATCGGAGGAATCAGAATTGAACGACACCAGCACGCCGCGCTCGTGCATCAGTGAACCCGCATGAGGAATCGCGTCATAGACCTCGAATTTGTAGGCCCACCAATCGGCGAACGCTGAAGCCCCGGCGCCATGCGCGGCGATTTCATCGGCGACCTTGTAACCTTCGAGGATGTGTTGCAGCGTGCCGATCTTCACTTTGAAACTTTCCATCACGCGCAGGAACGCGAGGATTTCATCCTGCCGATAGCTGTGGCAGTGAATGAGGCGTTTGCCTTCGATGAATTCGCCGAGGGTTTCCAATTCGAGATTGCGGCGTGGCAGGACAGGCGTCGCGCCTGTCGCTAATTTCTTTTCAGATGGAGACAGGCGCGACGCCTGTCCCACGCGGTTGGTCGCCTGGCGATAGTCCTCCCAACTCTTCAGATACTGCTGCGCGGCGAGGAAGCGGTTTTCGTGAAACGTCGGCACGCCCATGCGCGACTGGGGAAAGCGCGTGGTGTTGCGGTCGCCCCAGTTGGATTGCTTGACGTTTTCACCCAGCGCGAACTTGATGCCTGCCGGCGCGCCCTCGAACTTGAGTTCCTCGGGGCTCGCGCCCTCGCGCAACTTGATGACCTGGTTCTGCCCGCCGATGGGATTGGCCGAACCGTGGAGCAGATTCGCCACAGTCAATCCGCCGGCTAGTTGTTCGTAAAGGTTCTTGGTCTCCGAATTCACCACGTCGCCGATGCGGACCATTGCGGAGGAAGGCAACGTGCCTTCATTCACCGCGCCGAGAATTGCGGTGTGGCTATGGGCATCAATTAGGCCGGGGGTGATGTGGAGGCCGGTGCCCTCTATTTCAAGAAAGCGCGGCGCTTCCACTGTAAGATTCTTCGGTGCAACCAAAATAGAATAGATTCTACCGCGGATAATTATTAGGTCCGCGTTGGTCAGAACACCTCTTTCATCACCCGTCCACACCGTCGCATCTCGGATCCAAACTGCCGGCGGGTTCGTAATCGGCCCGCGTCCTGCTTGCGGTGAACGCGCAACGCGCTTCACCCGCAATTCTTTCGCCTCGGCTTCCTTCTTCTCCTTTTCCGCCTTCGCTTTGGCTTCTTTCTCCAAAGCTGCGTCGTCCGCCTTTGCTTCTTTGGCCGGCTCTTTGCCGGAAGCAATGTGATAATTCCGGCCATCAATCCAGACATCTCGCACGCGCGATTCGGGATCGAAATAACCCTTGCCCTCCACAATGGTCAGATTTGCGATCTTGCCGGCTTCGATGGTGCCGAGTTGTTTTTCCACGCCGCAAAGTTTCGCGGGAACGGTCGTAAGCGCCGCCAGCGCGTCCTCTTCGGACAAGCCGCGTTCAATCGCGAGCTTGAGGTTTTTGCGAAACGCCTTCTTGTCGCTCAGGCTGTAGGTCGTGAACGCGATCTCGCGGCCCTGCTGCCGGAGCACCGCGGGATTTTCCGTCGCCCAATCCCACGCGCGCAATTGATCCAGCGAAACCTGTTCCCAATCATCCTCGCTCGGCAGCTTGGGCAGCGTGGGAAAATTCACCGGCACAATGAACGTCGGTGGGACAGGCATCCTGCCTGTCTCCCTGGCCATTTCGGCAGACAGGCTGGAAGCCTGTCCCACTAAGTCGGGCCGCCGCCATTCCTGACCGCTCGAAATCAGGGCGAAGTCCAGCTTCAATTCCCGAGCCACGCGCGCGGCGCGGTCCACCATCAACGCACTGCCCGGCTCGAACAACACGCGCATCTTCCCCTCCGCTGCCGCCGACAGCGCTTCGAGCGCGGGATTGAATTCCGGCCGTTTGCGGCCCTGCGGGTTCTTCGCCCAGTCCGCGCGATCCAACGCATAATGTTGGGCGTCGAAAAAGCTTTGCCGCACCGTGGCGATGACGCCCATGAGCGAACCGGGATAAACCCGGTCCTCCGCGCTCCGCGTGTCGAAAGCGATGTGCTGGAAGACGTCGGCTTTGAGCACGACCACGTTCGGGTTGTCCTCGCGCAATTGCACCAGCGCGCTGCTGCCGCGGATGATGCCGTTCGCGGGGGCGATCAGCGCCGCCGTGAAGCCTTGCTCTCGCATCGGCGCGAGCGTCCGGTCGCGCGGCGAGTATTGTTGTACCACCCGTTCCTCGGGCGTGATGCGGGAAATCTCGTAACCCGGACCAGAACCGCCGAGATCAGTCCTTTGACCTGGTGTACCAAAGAAACTCACCCCGCCCGAGGTCAGGTTGTCAGCAGCGATGGGTTGTGTTTCCGTGGTGGAAACCGGAGCGTTCGTGCCGGATAGCGGCCAATAAGGCTCGATGAAGCCGGCGTAAACCGTCTGTCCTTTCATGTCCCAAACGCGCGCGTCCGCGGGGGGAGTCACATTACTCCCCACCTTCTCGATGTAACCGTTTCGGATCACAATCGTGGCGTCGTCCAGCGTCTCGCCCGGTTTGACTACGACCTTGCCGCCGACCAGCGCATGGACGCCAATGGGCTGGGGTCTGAATCCGGGCGGGCGAATCTCCTGGGCGGCCGCGCGGTGAGCGCCAATGGCGAGCAGCGAAACGAACGCCAGCGCAGGCAAGGTGCGGTGTCGGACTGGTTCGGGTGTCATGTTGGTGGTGGAGTATGCAAGCTGACCCGGGCGGAGCCAAGCCAGCCGATTGGCCCGTGGGCGACCGGGAGTGCGTGTCAGTTCTCGCAATCCGACGACCTGCCGGCTGGGCGGTTGGTGAGCCGCCCAGCCGGTATTCAGCCGGAACCGCACGGGCGAACGTCCGAACCTTGACCAAGTTTTCCGAGACTCGCCGGTGGAGGCAACCCCGGATGAGACGAAAGGAAAACCGCGCAATTCCAACATCCTTGCTTGATTCCCGGGCCGGACTCGGCGCACTATGGCAGCAGTTCGCACAGCACCACAGCACCCTATGAAGCCGAACGGTTCGCGAACCCTTCCCGACGGCTTGGCCAGTTGGATCGCCAGGCTTTCCCTCCCGCTCACTCTGCTCACAGCCAGCCTGCAGGTGACAGGTGATTTCTTGCCAGTGTCAGAAGCCTTGTCAGGCTGGAGCGCGGTCCTGCTCGCGCTGGGAATGACCGCCGGCGGCCACGGCGAAAAGCGCATCCAAGCCGGCGTCCGGCACAGCGACATCAAGGGCACGGCGGTTTTCACTTTGACCCTGGACAAGGAGGTGGTTGAACTTCAACCCGGCAAGACTTGGACCCAGTTGGACCATTACAAATGGGTGGTGCGGGGCATCATTGAACCGCCCCAGAGCCTCAATATCTTCCCGGACGGCAGCATCGAGATTAACACGGAGAAGATTGGCATCACTGATCCGGAAGGGCCGGCCAAACTCGAACAACAGATCAACAAGCATCATGCTTCCCCGGCAGCCCCCAAGCCGGCGCCGGGACCGGTGGCCGTGCGCATGACCGGCGGGCAATCCAGTTCGGGCAAGCCGCAATTCCTGGTGCGGCTGGATCATTGGGGGCACATGGTGATCGAGTGGGGCCACGGCCTCGACCGCGAGGAAACCGGACTGCGTGGACTGCCGACGCTGATTGCCAACGGATTGATCCACAAGCCGCGCACGTTCCACGTGGACCCGTTGCAGCGCGGCATCGAGATTGACGGGGTGCGATACGATTGCACTCCCGAGGGGGCCAAGCGCCTCGAAGTCGCGCTCAACACCCGCTATGCCGTCACCCGGAAACTGGACAAGGGCGTGGCCATCGAGATCAAGGAGAACCACGCGGCCAGCACGGGCTTCGACATTCACTTCACCATCCACCGTGCGGGTGTGCCCCTCGAGGTCAAAGGTCATCTCTCGCAAGAGCACCTCGACGTGCTTCAGGACCCGGCCAAATGCGATTTGCTCCGGCCGGATGTGCATCTGTTGCTGGCGCCGCCCATGCTGTTGTTCCGACGACGCCGGCCCGACATGGGCGAGGAGAAAATCCCGGAAGTGCCGGACTTGAACATCTTGCATTGCAACGCCGCGCAACTCCAACAGGCGCTTAATCATCCGGCCATCCGCCGGGGAGGCGCCGCCGCGGCCGCCACTGCCGCCTCGCTGGCCGGCGGGGACGCGGATGCCATTGTCGAGTTGCGGGTCGTGCGCAGCATCACGGACAAGGCGCTGCTGTGGCTCGAGTGCGTGACGGCCATGGGCGAAATTCAGGGACCCAAGGCCTTCACACATCACAACTTGACCGACTTGCAACAGCGCGGCCTGTTCCAACCTCATCTGGAGATTCATTTGTCCCTGGACCACCGCCGGTTGACCATTCAAAACCGACAAACTCACGAGGAAACGTCACTCACCCTCGACCCAGGCAGCCCAGACGAGGACCTGCGAAAGGCGGGCCGCCTCCTGACCCAAGCCCTCAAGCCCGCCGCGCCGCGTCCACCTGCCCGTCCAGAGCCGATTGAACCCGAGTTGCCAGTCGCCGAAGTCGAGATGCCGCCGCCTTCCACCGAGCCACCCCAGCAAAAGACCACCGCTCAAGCCACAATGAGCGTGCCAGGCCCAAAGACCTCCGCCGCCAATACCTCCGCCGCTCCTCCGCCAGCGCCGGTTGCCGCGCCCAAACTGGATGCGGCCACCCTGGCGCTGTTTAGCGAAACGGATGCGGTGCGGGTGAACGTGGAATGTTTCCGCCGATTGTCGGAGTGGTTGGGCATCGCGCCGCAGGATGTTCGCCTGAGCCTGCCGTTCGTGTTCGAGAACCGCCAGTTCGAGGTCCTCAGCTTCGAGAACCAGGAAATCACCGACCTGGCCCAGCTTCGCGGCGTGGAGTTCTACGGCTTTTATCTCAGCCACGTCGGTGAGAAGAAGATCGTCCTGGTTTACGCCTGCAACGGCACGCACATCGAGTGGGGACCGGACAAGTGCGTGCTCCAGCCGACGGCGACGTCCGAGCCCATCGAATACAAGGGCAGCGCGTTGCTCGGCCTGGCCCAGGACCCGAAGGATGAATTCGTTTTCATCGTGCAACCGGCGTT
>WYBW01000191.1 GCA_011525685.1 Verrucomicrobiia bacterium | reverse complement strand
TCCTACGCTGGGCGAAATCAGCCCGAAAGAATTCGCGCAATTCATCGGCAAGGAAATGCGGTTGAGCAAAGTGGAATACGCCCCGCGCGCCGAGTCCGGTCCGATCTTCAATTTCTACATGGGCAAGGACACCCCGGAACGGAAAGACTACATCATGGAGCGGTTGGTCGTGCTGATGAGTGATCCATTCGTTTGGGGAGGAGATTGCGGCCGCAAGACGGGAATTTCGAGATGGATTGAAGGCGGAGGGGAAGGCGCTCCAGCACTCCCAATGGCTTGCGCCGCAGTCGGAACCATGGCGGCTCGCAGGGAACACTTGAGTCCTGCTTTGGTTGGGAGCAGATTTCTTGTAACCAACCAACCGCGATGTCTCAGGAAGCGGGTGTGATGACTATTAAAGTAGATCCAAACATCTGTCCGAAGTGCGGCGCCACCATTCCCACCGACGCCCCGCAGGGCCTTTGTCCCAAATGCGTCCTGCTGGGCGCGGCAACGACAGACGATGGCATTTCTCCAACGGGAACGGCGGAACTGCCTTCACTGGAGCGTGTGGCGGCCGCGTTTCCCCAGTTGGAAATCATCGAACTCCTCGGGCGGGGCGGCATGGGTTTTGTGTACAAAGCCCGCCAGCCGCATCTCGACCGATTCGTCGCGCTCAAACTGCTGCCGGACCAACTGGCGCGCGATGCGCATTTTGCCGAACGCTTCAGTCGCGAGGCCCGCATGCTCGCCCGACTCAATCATCCGGGCATTGTCAGCATTTACGATTTCGGCCAGACCGGCGGTTTCTACTTCCTGCTGATGGAGTACGTGGATGGCGTAAACCTGCGTCAGGCGATGCAGGCGGGGAAGTTCTCGCCCTCCGCGGCGCTCGGCATTGTGCCAAAGATCTGCGAGGCCCTGCAATTCGCCCATGAGCAAGGCGTGTTGCACCGCGACATCAAGCCGGCGAACATCCTGCTGGACGCCAGGGGGCGGGTGAAGATTGCCGACTTCGGCATCGCGAAACTGGTGGGGGACGAGAAACCTGATCTCACCCTCACCGCCACGGGGGCGACCATTGGCACGCCGCAGTACATGGCCCCGGAGCAACTCGAACAACCCGGCACGGTGGATCATCGCGCGGACATTTATTCGCTCGGGGTCGTCTTCTACGAAATGCTCACAGGCGAACTGCCCATCGGCCGGTTCTCGCCACCCTCCCAACGTACGCCGCTGGACCCGCGCGTGGACGAGGTGGTGATGCGTACCTTGGAGAAGGAGCGCGAAAAGCGCTATCAGAGCGCGCAAGAGGTCAAGACCAACGTCGAGCATTTGACCGACGCGCAGGGGCAGCCCGCGCCCGTGCGACGGCCTCTGGCGGTAGAAGATGACTTCGTGTTGTGCAACCCGCGGCTGCCGCGGATGGCCCGGGCCATTTCGGTTTACGCCATGATCTTATGCCCGGTGCTCTGGCTTGTCGGAGTCATGGTTTCCGAACAGCAAGCACACACGAATCTCTATGCCGACTTCGTGCAGAAGATGACGGATGGGATCGTTCATCTGGGGGAATTCGTTGGAGTCGTGATCTTCGTCATCGGCGGAATCAAGCTGCGTCGTCTCAAATCCGCCGGCCCACGCCTGATCTCGACGGCCGTTTGGATTCACATCGTGTCGGTCACCATCGCGATGCTGGGGAGCATTTGGGTTGACCTGCTGAATCGCAAAGGGATGGAAGACGCGGAGGCAGCCATCTCCTATGGAGAGGCGGTTCTTGTGGTCTTGGCTTTGGCTTCGCTCGTGTTCGAGATTTGGTCGCTGGTCTGGTTGCGTCGTAACGCTTCCCGATTGAACGAAATCTTCGCCGCCGCCGCCCCGGCGACGCAACTCGCGAAAGCCCCCACGGAACGCCTGGGTCGCCGTGCCACTGTCGCGGCGGGACTCACGATAGCGAGTCTGATTTTGGGAGTGCCATTTCTGGCCAGCGCCGTGTTCATGGGGGCGGTGCTGCGCCTGCAATCGCCCTCGGTCAGCTTTGGCCCGCCGGAGTTCGTCATCATGGTTTCCAACGTCCTGTTGGTCGTGGCGCTTGGACTGGGTGGCTTCCTCCCGGGCTGGTGGACTCTGCGGGACATTCGGTCAGCCGGAGGCCGGGGACGTGGGTTCAAGCGTGCGCTGTTCGCCATGCTGGCCTGGCCAACGCTGCTGACGCTGGTCGCGGTGGCATTGGTTGTTGCTGCCTTGCTGGGCGGGTATCTGCCCAATGGTCACGGGTTCACTTGGAAGCTGAGCGTGACCACCGTTTTGACCGTCGCGGCCGGCATCCTGCTTGTGTTTGCGGCGTGGCGCTGGGGGCGGGCGATTCCCCGCGGTCAAAAGGCTGAGAAGGCGTGGATAGTGTTCGCGGTGGCCGCTCTCCTCCTGTTGGCCCCCTCGCTTCCGATATCGCTGTGGAGTGGGATGATGACCGTTCGCAGCGCGCGATTTGCTGCCGAGGTTGCCCAGGCCAGTCTTCAGACTTACCCCAACCAACCGTCCGCGGCAGAATCGGATTGTGCCTTCAATGGCTTGCTGCTGGTTCCCCCACGGCACGTGCTGCTGTTGAACGCACGCCTCTGGAGCAACGGCGTGGCAGTGCCCGCCAGCGGGCTCACGGCTCACATCGTGGCGCCACGCCACCACACGCACCGCGACCTGTTATCGTGGCGCATTCTCGCGGTCGGCGATCGCGGCAATCGCGGCGCGGGATGGAACCTCACCGTGGGCGGCGGCACCAATCCCGTGCTCTATCCGCCCGCCCAAGGCGCTGAACGGCCAGACTGGACCCTCGCCGAGTTTCCGGGGCTTGTGCAACTTATGCCCGGAGAGACCCGGTCGGTGCGGATGCTCCGTGGCACTGGGCTTACGCGCACCGGTGAATCGGTGGTCTGGGAAGCGACGCTGGAAATGCAACTCATCAAGCCCACGATGGAGGAGGAATCAATGACCGAGGAATCGGTCGTGGCGGTCGGCCACGACTGGCAACCTCGGGTGACGGTCCTGGCGGGCGCTCCGAGGCGAACAGTAACCATCGAAGCCAAAACCCCACCGCGGGAGACGTTGTTTGTCACCGGTATCGTGCTGTCAAACGGAGTGCCCATAAACTGTGGAGACCTGCGCGCCAAACTCTGGCCCCCCAGTGGGCGCGAGACCAGCTCGTTCGCCGTGCGATGGCAGACAGTCGAAGGTGCCAATTCGGATGCCGCTCCGTGGGAACTCGTTGTCGAGGACGTCAACTTGAACACAATTGCCGCGCGGCTTTGGCCCACGAATCTGCCCCGACTCGACTGGTCGGTTACTCCATCCGCCGCCAATCTCGGCAAGCTGTCTGTCACCCGCGAAGCCCGGACTTTCGAGGTCGCGCGGGCCCTGCAGAGGTCGGAGAGTGGCCGCAGCGACGCGGTGGATTGGAGCGTACGGATTCAATTGCAGAGCTCGCCGCTCGCCACCGCCTCGGCACGCGGGATCAAGGCCGACTTCGTGTTACCCGCGAATCAGGTGGCTGTGTTTGAATTGGTGACCCGCAGCAACGGGATGATTGTGCCCGTGCCCGAGCTGGCCGCCTACCACATCAACGGCACGCCCGAGATGTACAACGGGAAGTTCATCTTCGCTGACGATCCCGACGATCTGGACAGCTTCACCGGTCTGCCGCGGTGGACGTTTGGCATCATCGGGCCGGATGGCCGACTCACTTCGCAAGGGTTGGCTGTGCCACCGGTGCCGGCAGACTTCAACCTCACCATGACATTGTGGAAGGAGCTCCGACCGGACAAGGAAGTCATTGAGGGCTTGGCCGATTCCACCTCCGGCAGCCAATCCTATGGCCTGCGCATCCGGACGCGGACGGTCAAGCTGAAGCCGGACCTGCACTACTCGTCGAGCGGCTACGGGACGAATTGGATGCCGGCCGTCGCGCGGCATCTGGAATCCGCGACCACCACGAACGACACACCCTGGATTCAATTCACGTTCACGGCTGTCGAACTACGCGAAGTGGAAGGCAAACGGTGGCTGGCGATTGATTACGTGGACAGAGTGAACGGCAACTGCCAGAAGGCCTTTCCGTGGGAGGCAAACATCCCCGGTCACCGGCCAGAAACCCGCGCCTCTGAGTTTGCGGCGGACAGTACAGATCCGCTGGCACCGCGTCATCAACGGATAGAGTATTTGTTGCCCGACTCAATCCAGCGCGAACAGCTTGAGCAGTTGCGCAGCACCGTTGAAAAGGCGCTGAAACGGAAGACCATCCGGCTGGAACTCGGCGAGCAGAAGTCCCTGTTTGAGTTCGGCAGTTCCAGTGACACCGCCTTAAAGGCCTGGATCAAGGTCGGTCCGCAGCATAAACTCTGAGCGTGAGCGCCGCGCCGCCTACTGCCCCCTTTGCTCCGACGCGATGGACGCTGGTCCTGCGGGCGCGAGGCGAATCCGCCGAAGGCCGGGCCGCCTTGAGTGAATTGTGCGAGGCTTATTATCAGCCCGTGCTGCGCTTCCTGCGTTGTGAAGGGCGGGATGAGGATGCGGCGCGTGAACTGGCCCACGATTTCTTCGCGCGTGTGCTGGCCGGGAGTGGATTCGCTGGGGCGGATCCGGAGCGCGGGCGGTTTCGTTCCTATCTGCTGGGCGCACTCAAGCATTTTCTGGCCGACCAACGCGACCACGCCGCGCGACTGAAGCGTGGCGGCGGCGTGACCCTCGAGTCCCTTGATGCGCCTGACGAGACCGACACGTCTGCCGGTCTCGCCGTCGCCGACCCCGGCGCGGTTCCGCGTGATGCCGCGTTTGACCGCGAGTGGGCGCTAACGGTAATGGAGCGCGCCTTGGTTGCGTTGCAGAAAGAATTCGACGAAGGCGGGAAGGCGGCGCAGTTCGAGACGCTGAAACCGTGGCTCATGGGGGATACGCCCGAATCCTCGCAAGCCGACGCCGCCCGCCGCTTGGACCTCACGGAAGGTGCGGTGAAGGTAACGATTCATCGTTTGCGAAAGCGTTTCCGCGAGGTGGTTCGCTCGAACATTGCCCAAACCCTGGCCGATCCCGCGCTGGTAGATGAAGAACTCCGCCACTTGGTTGAAGCGCTCGTCTGATCGTGGTTTGGCGGCGGTGGGACAAGAACACGTCGAGCGGAAGGATTCAATCAGGGACCAGCTCGCTGTGCCGGTGGGGGGAATGGACAATGATTATTTCCGGACATGGTCAGTTGGCCCGCAAGTCCTGCTCAAGTGGTGATGAGCCAACGAACCCACTGCCATCCGAAACGGCGGCCGGCATTCATCAGGCGGGAGGTGGCAAAGGCCTGGTATCGCGCTGACCGGTTTGCGATCACGCTGAAAGGCTGATTTGCTTTCTACCGCATCCATCCTGTGTTACTAGGAACGGCGATGTTTCGGCCCTGCATTGATCTACACGAAGGCAAAGTGAAGCAAATTGTCGGCGGCACACTCGGCGACTGCGCGGAAGCGTTGCGTACCAACTTTGTTTCGGACCGGCCGGCGGCCTGGTATGCGGAGCTTTACCGGCGCGATGGACTGCGAGGCGGACATGTCATCATGCTGGGACCGGGCAACGAGGCGGAGGCTCGCGCGGCGCTGGCGGCTTATCCGGGCGGATTGCAGGTTGGCGGCGGGGTGAATGTTGAGAACGCCCCCGGTTGGCTGGAAGCCGGAGCGTCGCACGTGATCGTGACGAGCTGGGTATTTCGCGAAGGGCGCGTGGATTGGGCCCGACTGGATCAACTGGTGTCGGTGATTGGCCGGAACCGGCTGGTGCTGGACTTGAGTTGTCGTCGCCGCGGCGCAGGGTATTTTGTCGTCACTGACCGCTGGCAGCACTTCACCGAACTGGAGATCAGCGCTGGCGCATTGAGCAAGCTGGCGGGTTATTGCGCCGAATTCCTGGTTCACGCGGTGGACGTGGAAGGCTTGTGCCGGGGCGTTGACTTGGAGTTGGTGAGGAAGCTGGCTGACTGGTCGCCGTTGCCTGCTACCTACGCCGGCGGCGCGCGCTCCTTGTCGGACCTGGAAGAGGTCACGCGCGTGGGGCAGGGGAGAATAGACCTGACCATCGGGTCGGCGCTGGACATCTTCGGGGGCACGCGGGTGCGCTACGAAGAGGTCGTGGCGTTCAATCGCGCGCGAGGCGGTTTGGCGGGTGGGGTTTGAACGGTGCCGACCCATCGGAGCCGCTCTAACGTCAACCGCATGCCTTTGATTTTGGCCGAGATCCAGAATTCGAAATCCGAACGAGGTCCGAAGCCCGAAATCCGAAGCGCAAGGGCGCGATCGGACAAACACCCCATTTCCGCCTTCGGGTTTCGGAATTCTTTCGGGTATCGGCTCTCGTATTTCGGATTCTCACTGAACCGCTCACGCGATTGAATCGAGCGGCCTTGGGGCGCATTCCACCTCCAATTCCGGCTTTGACTATTCGGCGGCTTGGGGCAAGTTTCCGTCCATAATATGCCACGATGCAGAATTGGACGGTTGCTTTGTGCGCTGGTGATCGGCGCGTCTTTTCCACCTTTGTTCACTTCCGCCGAGATCGTGCTGGGTGAGCCGCCCCGGGCGCCGACGGATTTGACGGGCTTGCCGGGCGGCGGCATCCGGCCGCAGGGAGCGAACGGTGATTTCACCGTGAACACCGATTCCCGGGAGGAAGTGCGCTCCTTTTACAACGCGGTGTACCGTTCCTCCGATGGGGTGCTGATGCACACCACTGCGAACGTGGCGGCATGTTTTCCGGGCACGAACAGCACGGCCCTCAAAGAGGCAGTGCAGCGACGCATCAACTGGTACCGGGCGATGGCGGGTGTGCCTGCGAACGTCACCTTCGACGCGGGTAACAACGTGATGAACCAGGATGCGGCCGTGATGATGTCCGCCAACACCAACCTCAGTCATACCCCGCCGGCCAGTTGGTTTTGCTGGACCGCCAGCGGGTCGAACGCGGCCAACCGCTCGAACATCGCGCTGGGCACCTCCGGCCCGGACTCGGTCACTGGTTACATGCGCGATCACGGCGCGAACAACACCTACGTGGGCCACCGGCGCTGGTTGCTTTATCCCCAAACACAGGTCATGGGCACCGGCGACGTGCCGGCGGCGGGAAACTTCCTGGCGGCCAACTCGATCTGGGTGTTCGACGCCAACCTGCACGAGCCGCGTCCCCCCACGCGCACGCCTTTCGTGGCCTGGCCGCCGGCGGGTTTTGCGCCCTATCAGACCGTGTATCCGCGTTGGTCCTTCTCGCTGTCCGGCGCGAACCTGAGCGCGGCCACGGTGACCATGCGCAGCAACGGCGTAAACGTGGCCGTAGCCATCGCGGCCTACCAGACTGGTGTGGGCGAGAACTCGGTGGTCTGGGTGCCGATGGGGTTGAATGCCAACAGTCAGAACACGGTCTTCCCGTTCAACGGAACGGACACGACCTACACTGTCGCCATCAGCAACATCGTTGGGGCCGCGCAGAACTTTTACGTCTATACGGTCACCGTGTTTGATCCGGCGTCGCCGGGAATGGACTACACGCCACCGGTCATTTCCGGGCCGACTCAACCGGCGGTGGGGCAGGGGAATCTTTACACTTTCACGGGTCTGTCCTACGCCAGCGGCTACGAGTGGCGCGCGAGCCGAGCGAGCAACTTCAATTTCTTTGACGGCGCAGAAGCGAACTTGAACAACTTCACGACCAACACTTCGCCGGGCTACGCAGTGCGGGACAGCACGTATCGAGCGACGGGTTCGTTTTCCTTCCGCCTCGCCCATCCCGCGCCGGCGGTGGAGCAGACCCTCACATTGAAGCAATCGTTTGTGCCCAAGACCAATGGAGCGTTAAACCTCAAGACCCGCCTGGGTTATGCGGCCGACGGGGAGACGGCCCACATCCAGATTTCGACGGATGACGGTGTCGGCTGGCAGGACATCTTTACCCAATCCGGCGTGGGGAACGGGGTCAGCGCACCCATTGAAGCGGCGTTCGTGAACCGCTCGTTCCCATTGTCGGCTTTCGCCGGCCAGAACGTTCGCTTGCGGTTCAGTTACACCTACACCCCCGGCTTCTATTACGTTTATCCGCAATCGGGTCTTCCGATTGGCTGGTATCTCGACGACATCACCATCACCAACGCCGAGGTGTGGACGGTGGTGGCTTCCAACACCACGCCGACGACCAGCTTCACGTTCACGCCGACCCAGACGACCCATTACAATCTCAACGTGCGCGGCATCCTTTACGACGTGTATCCGCTCGACTGGGGACCGACGATGACCGTAACCGCCACCACCAATCTGCCGATGGTGCTGACGATGAACGCGCCGGTGGTAGCCGGTGGCCAGGTGCAACTGCCGTTCACACTCGTGTCCGGCGCGCCGGCCAGCTTCAAATTGTTGCAAGCCGATCAACCGGGAGGACCTTGGAGCACCAATGCCAGCGCCACCTTGACCACGAACGTGCCCGGCAGCGCTTATCGGTTCACGACCGCCGTCGGTCCGGCGGCGCGGTTCTATCGGGTCAAATCACCGTAAGCGGACTCATTCGTAACGGAGCGCCTGGATGGGGTCGAGTTTGGCGGCCTTCACGGCGGGAAACAATCCGGCACAGACGCCCACCGCCGCGCTGAACGCAACCGCGATGCTCATGGCCTCCGGGGTGATGACCGGGCTGTTGGCCGTGGGGGAGACGAGTTCCAGGACCTGCACGAAACCGAAGGAGGCGACCACGCCCAGTGCCGCGCCCACCAGTGCGATAACCACGCTCTCGATCAGCACCTGAATGAAGATGGCCGAGCCGGTGGCGCCCACGGCTTTGCAGATGCCAATCTGCCGGATGCGCTCGTTGATGCTGGCCAGCATGATGTTCATGATCCCGATGCCGCCCACCAGCAGGCTGATGGCGGCGATGATTCCTCCACTCATGCGGGCGTTGCGGATTTGCTGGTTGATGCTGTCCAAACGGCCCTCCTGCGTTTCAAAGCCAAAGTCCTCAATGCCGCGATGCGTGATCATCAGAACATTGCGCGCCTGTTGCAGCGCCGGCTCGATCTGCGCCATGTCCTCGACCTTGAGATCAATGTCCGTGAGCCGGGGATCCGGAATGCCATCGCGATCGGACGAGGCGCGGAAGCGCAGCCACGCGGTGTTGAGCGGCATGTAAACCGTCTGGTTTTTGCGGATAAACGCCCAGTTGCTGCCCCCGCGTCCGAAACCGCGCTGCCGTTCGGGGCCGGTGGGTTGGGCCCGCGGTTGTTTCCGGGCCAGCTCGCGTTGCTTTTTCTCCTGCTCGCCCTCGTAGTGCTGCAACAGGCCCACGATGGTGAACGGTTGTTCGTTGAGGTAAACGATCTCCCCGAGCGGGACGATTTCATAACCGACACGGTCTGGCGCGCCGAAAAGTTCATCGCGGATGGCGGTGCCAATCACGCAAACCGCGTTGGCGTTTTCCTCGTCCAAGTCCGTGAAGAACCGTCCATGTTCCAGTGTGTGGAGGTTCATTTCCAGCACGGCCGGGAAGACGCCCACGCACTCGGAGGGCACGATGGACTTGTCTCCGCGGGTAATCGTGACATTGCGGACGGCCATTTCGGGCGAAACCAGGCGTAGCAACGGCGCGCTTTGCCGGAGTGCATGGACGTCGGCCATGGTGCGCCCTGGTGCCTGGTCAGCGAGATGTTCCTGCTCGGCGGGCACGTCGGTTTCCCCGAGCAACACCTTGTCGGCCCCGCCCATGGCCACCATGGTTTCCTTCATGCCGTTTTCCATGCCCTTGATGATGGCGGCCATGCCCACCAGGCTGGCGACGCCGAGGATGATGCCCAGCATGGTCAGCAACGAGCGGAACTTGTGCGCCCACACTTCCTTCAACCCGGCCATGATGGTGGTGAGGAGGTTCATTGCCGTGCGGAGTTCACGGGTTGGTGCCGAGCGGTTTGTGCATCCGTGCCGCCGGAGAGAAAGTGAGACGGTGAGGGGAAGAACCCTGGCCGCGCAGTGAATTTGCAATTCCGTTCACTCATATCTTAGGGCCTGGATGGGGTTGAGCCGGGATGCTTTGATCGCGGGAAAGATGCCCGCCAGCACGCCCACCAGCACACTGAAGGCGAACGCAACCGCCAGGGCCGTGACGGTGACGATGGGTTCATTGTCGGTGGGCGAGAGCTTACCCAGCAGTTGCACCAGTCCAAACGAGCTCGCCAGACCCACCACCCCGCCCAGCACGGCGATGACGACTGACTCGGCCAGAATTTGGATGAAGATGTCGCTCGTGGCCGCGCCCACCGACTTGCGAATGCCGATCTCGCGAACCCGCTCGGAGATGCTGGCCAACATGATGTTCATGATGCCAATGCCGCCCACCAGCAGGCTGATCCCGGCGATCAACCCGCCGCTCAGGCGCGCGTTGCGGATGAACGTGGCAATCTGCTCCGCCCAATCCTCCTGGGTGCGGAACGTCCAATCCTCGATGCCCCGGTGTGTGCTCATGAGCACGTTGCGGATTTGCTGGAGCGCCTCGGGCAGTTGTTCCACGCTGGCAATCTTGAGTTCCAGTGTCGAGAGCCGCGGGTCGCCGGTGATGGTGGCGGCGGTCCCGCCTGCGCTTGCGGTGGTGACCGTCCGACTGCTGCCGCCGCCCCGGCCACCGAAGGAAGAACCGGAGGCGGGCATCGCCGCGCCGGTGCGGAACTTCATCCACATGGTGTTGAGCGGGATGTAAATGGTCGAGTTCTTGAGTCGGAAGGCGAAACCACCGGGCCGCCGCATGCCCGAACTGCCGCGCCCGCCGCGGTCCGGTCCAGTGGCCACCGGCGGCGCCACGCCCCGCTCGGCCTGGAGTCTGGCCAGTTCCCGCGCCCGGCGATCCTGTTCGCTCTCGTAATGCTCGAACATGCCGATGATCGTGAAGGGAACGCCGTTCAAATAAACGGTCTCGCCCAAGGGAATGATCTCGTGGCCCACCCGCTCCGGCGAGCCCCACAATTCGTCGCGCGTGGCGGTGCCAATGACGCACACGTTACGGGCCAGCTCGTCGTCAATCTCGTTGAACATGCGCCCGTGCGCGATCACGTGCTCGCTCATCTCCAAGGCCACCGGCCAGACACCGCTGCAGACCCAGGGACGAAAAGTCTTCCCATTGGCGGTGGCGGTGGCGAACAGGCGCATCTCTGGAGAAAGGCGGGTGACCAGCGGCGCACTTTGTTCGAGCGCGTACACGTCGTTGATGGTGATGCCCACGGCTTGATCACTCAAGTGGCGCTGCTCGATGGGCACTTCTTGCGGTTCCACGCGCACCTTTTGCAATCCGCCGATGGCGATGAGAGCTTCCTTCGCGCCCTTTTCCATTCCGCTCACCAGCGCCGACATGGCCACGAGGCTCGACACTCCCAGGATGATGCCGAGCATGGTCAGCAGCGATCGGAACTTGTGCGCCCAGATTTCCCGCAGGCCCGCCAGGATCGTGGTGTTGAACTGCGCCGAGGAATGGCGCAACACCTCGGGCGGCGCGTGTGGCCGGTCGGATTTCATGCCTGCACGGGCGGGGGCGGGCCGCCGATCTTGATCTGGCGGTCCAATCCCGCCAGCGTCAGGTCCACTTTCTCGGCAATCCGGCCGTCGCGAATCTCGATGCGCCGCGGGGTCACGGCGGCGATCTCCGGATCGTGCGTGACCAGAACGATGGTCCGGCCTTCGGTGCTCAACTTGCGAAACAGGTTCAGGATCGCCTCGCCGGTGTGGGAATCGAGGTTGCCGGTGGGTTCATCGGCGAACACGATCCGGGGGTTGTTGACCAGCGCCCGGGCGATGGCCGCGCGCTGTTGCTGGCCGCCGGAAAGCTGGCTGGGCCGGTGCTTGGCCCGATTGGCCATGTCCACCGCTTCGAGGGCGGCCAGGGCGCGGGCGCGCCGTTCGCGTCCGGGGATGCCGCTGTAAATCATCGGCAACTCGACGTTTTGCAGGACGTTGAGCTTGGGCAGCAGGTTGAAGAACTGGAACACGAAACCGATTTTACGGTTGCGCATCGTGGCCAACTGCCGCGGCGTGGCATCCTGAATCATCACCCCGTCCAGTTTGATCGTACCCCGCGAGGGCGAATCCAGGCAGCCGAGGATGTGCATCAACGTGGACTTGCCACTGCCGGATGGACCAATGATGGAAATGAACTCTCCCTCGCCAATGTCGAGCGATACGTCGTCCAAGGCGCGGATCTCCTCACCACCCAGATGGTAAATCTTGCTGACGTTGCGGAGTTCGACCAGTGCCATGCGAGCAGCGAGGTGAGATTGGACGGAACGAACGGTCAAGTGCCGGTGTTCTTGGGCGCGGCACCCGGGCCGCCGGCTGGCCGAGCGGGCGGCGGGCTGTCTGTTCGCGTCGGACCGGCGGTGGTGGGGCGTTCCCCCGTGCCGCCGGGACGCGCGCCGGGTTGTCCACCGCCAGTACTGCCGCCCGCGCTGCCCGATCGCTGGCCAGTCACTTGTCTGGCCTTCCGGTCACGTTCCTCCTTGGGCATCTCCAGCGCCACCACTTCACCCGCCGAAAGCCCCTCCTGAATCTCGGCGAAGAAGAAATCGGCCACGCCCACCTTGACCAGCCGCTTTTCCACGGCGCCGCCATTCTGCACGTAAACGAACCGTTCGAACTGGCCAGTGTCCGGATTTCGCTCGGTGTACACCGCCGCCAACGGCACGGCGGTGACGTTCTCGGCCGAGGCCACGGGGATTTTGATGTTGGCCGTCATACCGGGACGGATGCGCTCATCCACGTTGCGCAGAACGATCCGGGCGGCAAAGCCTTTGATGTTGTTCCGGATGGTTGCCTGCGGTGCGATGCGTTCTACCACACCGGTGACCCGCAGCCCCGGCACCGCCTCCACCGAGACTTCGACCTTTTGATTCACCGTGAGCCGGGGGACGTCCGCCTGGTTGACGTGGGCATTGATGACCATTTCGTTCAGGTCGGCAATGGTCAACACCTCCGTGCCGCTGTTGAAACCACCGGAGCCCGAAACCGCCTGACCGATTGAAACGGGGCGGGTGAGAATGGTGCAATCAAACGGCGCGCGCACCTCGGTCTTGGTCAGGCGTTCCTCGATGATCAGCAGTTCCTTCTGGGCGCGGTCCAGGGAGTTCTTGGCCAGTTCAAAACTCGTCCGGGTGTCGTCGTAGAGTTCTTGCGAAATGAGCCGCTCGGCGAGCAGTTGCTCCGCGCGTTTGTAATCGCGCTCCGCCTTGGCCAGTTCCAGTTGCGCCCGCTCAATGGCCGTGAGGTTGGACGCGCGTTGCTGTTGAAGCTCCTTGTCGTCCAGCTTGAAAAGCAGGTCGCCTTTCTTGACCCGGTCACCGATGTCCACCGGCAACTCCTCGATCTTGCCATTGATTTCGGGGCGCACCGACACCTGCTCGGCCGGCCCGATCTCGCCGGCGGCGTTAACGGCAAAGCTGATGTTGGTCTGGATGACAATCGCGGTTGTGGGACGGGACGGGGCGCTGGCCGCAGTCTCGCGGCTGGGCAGTCGGTCCCGGAAAAAGTAGGCGGCCACGCCGAGTCCCGCCACCACGATGATTACTGCAAGTTTTTTCATTCAACTTTGGTCTGAGAGAATACTCTGCCGGCGCCGAAACTGTAAACGCGATTCTCCGCGCCCCAACCTGGAGCGGCAGCGTATCAACGCTTTAGAAACTCTGCTTGCTCCTGGGGGCGGAAACGGCTTGCCTTGCCCCAGCTTGGATGCCGAATGAGGCTCTCATATTTAATCATTTTGCTGGTTTTGAACTTTTTCTGGGCAGGCAGCCTGTCCGCCTACAAGTATGTCGAAACCAGCCTCGAACCGGGCGGCATTGTCACATTGCGCTTCGGTCTGGCGGGGTTGTCGTTGCTGGCCCTCTGGCCCTGGCTGCCCGGGGCCGCGCCTCGGGGCCGGGATTTGCTCAAAACCTGCCTGCTGGGCCTCGTGGTTTTCGTGCTGGGCCACCGCCTCCAGGTATTTGGCAACAAGTTGAGCACAGCCGCCAACTCCTCGATCCTGATGGGGCTGGAGCCGCTGGTTACGTCCGTCGGCGCGGCGATTTTTCTGCGCGAACATATCGGCCCGCGCCGGATGATGGGGTTTGCGTTCGGGTTGCTGGGAGTGGTGGTGCTCAATGGCCCGTGGCGACCGGAATTCAAGTGGATCAGCCTCGGAGCCAGCCTGATCTTCGTTACCTCGTTCTTTTGTGAAACGGCCTATTCCGTCGTCGGCAAGCGCATCATCAGTCCCCTCCGTGTCGGCAAAGGCGATGCAGCGAAATCCGGGTTGCCCCCTCGCGAGGAGGAATGCAACGCGCCCCGGGCGGTTGCATTGGGAGCGAACTCAGGGTCGGCGACTCAGATGCCCGTCGGCCCCATGAAGGTCCTCACCCTCGCCCTGGCCACCGGCACGCTGGCGAACCTGTTGATTGACGGTCCGACGACGTTTGCTGCGGCCAGCCGTATGCCGGTCCAGGTGTGGCTCGTCATCCTCGCGCTGGCGCTCATCTGCACCGCTTTCGGTTACGGCTTCTGGTTTCTCGTCATTCGCGAAGGGGAGGTCAATGTCGCCGCCCTGACCATCTTCGCACAACCCGTCTTTGGAGTGGCCCTGGCTCGCCTTTGGCTTGGGGAAACACTCCATTGGGGACAGCTTTGGGGCAGTGCGGTGATCGTGGCCGGCCTGCTCATTGGACTTTCCCGTCAGGTAAGAACTGTCCCGCGTCGAGCCGCCGAAAAGGACCAGGCCCGGGACGCCGCCTCGACGTGAAGCGAAGGAGAATCTCAGCCGGGTCCACCAACGCGACTTTCCGACCAGGGATTCCCTGGAGGTGCGAGGATATCTTCGTCAACGTGCAACGCCTTCAACGTGACCGGCGGGAATGAGCACGGTGCTCGTTCATCCTGGAAGGTCGCGCAGTCGGTGCGTGCCGTTGCGGACGATGAGGAGCGTTGCTTGGGCGTGAGGCGCCGGTTGCCAGCCGAAAATCCACCTGCTTCTTGAAGCTGTCCACTTTCGCTACCTGCACCGTGACCTTGTCGCCGAGACGGATGATGCGCCGGGTGCGGCGTCCCACCAGCAGATTGCGCGCGGCGTCGAACGTGAAGAAGTCATCCTCGACCGTGGACAACGGCACCAGCCCGCTCATCGCCAGGCCCGGCACATCCACAAAGAACCCAAAATTGCGCACGTCGGTCACGAGCGCGGGATAACGTTCGGGCCGGCCGGATTTCAATTGCGCGTTCAGGAACGCAAACAGCTTCACGTCCTTGCTGTCGCGCTCGGCGTCGGCGGAATTGCGTTCGGTGACGGAAATGTGCTCCGCCGTCTCCTTCAGCGCGGAATGCGGCGCGGCTTTTCCATCGAACAATGCGCGATGCACCACCAGGTCGGCGTAGCGACGGATGGGCGAGGTGAAGTGTGTGTATTTCTTCTTGGCCAGGCCGTAGTGACCCAGCGGCTCGACCGCGTAACGCGCGCGCATCAGCGACTTGAGAAACCCGATCTTCAGCGCCTGACCAATGGGCAGACCGTTGAGCCGGGCCAACAATTTCTGCACCTCCGCGGGCTGACTCAGGTTGCCGCACGGCACGTTGTGGCTCAACACCTCCTCGCGATATTCCTGCAAACGCCTCGGGTCCGGCGACTCGTGGACCCGATAAACCGCGGGTTTTCGTTGTGCCATCAACCGCGCGGCCACCGCTTCATTGGCCAGCAGCATGAACTCCTCGATCAATTGGTGGGACACGTCATTCTCCACCTTCTCGATGCGGGAGATGCGCCCGCGTTCATCCAACCGGATTTTGGTTTCGGGAAAATCCAGGTCGAGCGAGCCGGCCTGGAAACGCCGCCGCCGGATGCGCTGGGCCAGTTCGTGCGCGTGATGGAGCATCTGCTCGATGGGATCATGCGGTAGCGGTTGTCGCGCTGCGACAACCCCGCCGCGCAGCGGTGGAACAGGCAGCGCTTGGTCGGCCAAGCCTCGGGCCGAAGCTGCGCCGCTGGCCGCGCCGCCAATTGTTGCGGCGCGACGACTTCCACCCTCCGGATGGGCCTGCCTTCGCTGCAAAATCCCGAAAACTTCCTGGTACGTGAAACGCCGTTGCGAATGAATCACCGCGGGATAGAACTTCGTGTTCAACACCCGGCCGTCATTCGACACGAGGAACTCGACGCATTTGGTCAGGCGATCCACGTTCGGCTTGAGCGAACAGAGTTCGTTGCTCAACGCCTCCGGCAGCATCGGGATGACGCGGTCCACAAGATATGTTGAGTTGCCGCGCTTGCGTGCCTCGGCATCCAGCGCCGTGCCGGGCTTCACGTAATGCGACACGTCGGCGATGTGAACCCACAATCGCCATTGATCGTGTCCCGCGCGCTCCAGACAAATCGCGTCGTCGAAATCCTTCGCGTCGTCCGGATCAATGGTAATGACGCGGTGACGACGGCAATCCACCCGGCCCGCGAGATCGCGTGCGTGAACCGTCGTGCCCACGCCGCGCGCTTCCTGCAAGACGGACTTGGGAAAATGCAGCGGCAGATCGTACTGGCGCAGCACCGAAAGCATGTCCACACCCTCGGCGTCCGGCGCGCCGAGCACTTCGATGATTTCACCCTCGGGATTTGTGTGGCGCGACAGCCATTCGCGCAGCTCAACGACCACCTTGTCGCCGACCCGTGCCGGCCGGCCCAAGTCGCGCGGTTCCGACACGTAAACATCATGCGGGATGCGCGGGTCATCCGGAATGACGTAAAGAAACTGCCGGCTGCGTTGCAACGTGCCGACGATCTGCGTGCGGCGTCGTTCCAGCACACGCACCACGGCGCCCGTGCCCGGTTCGGCAACGTCATGGCGCAAGCCCCTGGGTTGGACATCGCGCCGCACGAGCACGCGGTCCTCATGCATGGCTGTACCGGTGGCGCTTTCGGGGATGACGATTTCCTTGAGCCCCGGATCGTCCGGTTGAAGAAATCCTTTGCCCTGCCGGTTCATCCGAATGCGGCCGGGAATCAAATCCGCCTCGCGCGGGCGGACATAACGGTTGCCCTTGATGCGGGCGATCTGGCCGGTTTGCTCCAGCTTACGCAGCGTTTGGACGAACTCCCGTTGGCGCTCCGGCGGTAAGCGCAAATGCCGCCGCAGGTTTTCCGCAGTCAACGGAACATAACTCCTCTGGCCCAACAAGTGGACGATCTGATCTTTCATGGATTGGAATTCAGGAAATGTCGCGCAGGCCGCAGTTTCCACCAAGGAACTGTGCTCGCCGGCTTATAGAGTATGCCGGAGGGGGGCCGGTTTGACCAGCATCACTTCAGCGCCCGTTACGGCGGAGGCGCATCTCACTTTATTGCAGGGCCAATGGGAAGGACGTGGTGGAACTCGTCGCGCTGCGACGAGTAGCGCCGCCTTCAGCAGCGCCTTGGCCCACGCGGGTGAACCACTTCCGTCCCGCTGCACGCGTACGGGCTTGTCGCAGCGCGACAACCACTACCTGCAAGAAGGTGGGATGCATCTTTCCGGCGGGAACGGGGGCGGAAACCGCCACGAAGGGAGCCGGGGAGGTAATGGCTTCTGGCTGTGTGATTCGCTTTTCGCCACACTGCGTCGCGTGTTGGCGCGCCTGCAACTCGAACGCGGCCAGATTTTCTTCTATCTGGCCGCCATTGCTATTGGCGCAGTGCTTGGCTGGAACGTGCCCGCCACCGCGCCTGTGCTGGAAAAGCTGCTGTGGCCCGTGCTGGCCGCCTTGCTCTACGTCACCTTTGCCCAAGTGCCGCTGCTGGAAGTGCGCGGCATGATCGGCCACGGACGCTTCCTCGTCGCGCTGCTCGTGGTCAACTTCATCCTCGTCCCGCCGCTGGCCTGGCTGCTGGCGCGATTTCTTCCGCCCGACCCCGTCATCCTGTTGGGCGTGTATCTGGTATTGCTCGCGCCCTGCACGGATTGGTTTGTCAGCTTCACCCTGCTGGGCAAAGGCGACGCGCGCCTCGCCATCGCCGCGACGCCCGTGTTGTTGCTGTCGCAAATGATTCTGCTGCCGGCGTGGTTGTGGTTGTTCCTTGGCGGCGAACTGGCCGGCGTGGTGCGCGCGGGAAAATTTCTCGAAGCCTTCCTCGGCCTCATCATTCTGCCGCTCGTGCTGGTTGCCATCACGGAAGCCACCGCCCGCCGGTCACGGCTATGCGCCCGCTGGCTGCAATTCACCGCCTGGCTGCCCGTGCCGTTGCTGGCGTTGACCGTGCTGCTCATCGCGGGCGCGCAGATTCGCGCCGTCAGCGGTTCGTGGAGATTGCTCGGAGCGACGGCGGTCGTGTTCATCGCCTTCGCGGCCATCGTGCCATTTGTGGCGCGCTTCGTCGCGCGACGCTTCGGACTGGCAACCGCCGAACAGCGCACGATTATTTTCAGCGCCGGCACGCGCAATTCGTTCGTGGTCCTGCCGCTGGCGCTGGCGTTGCCGGCGGGCTGGGAACTCGCCGCCGCCATCATCGTGCTGCAATCCCTCGTCGAACTCGGCGCGATGATCGCCTATCTGTGGTGGGTGCCGGCACGACTGGCGACTGACTAATCTACGGGTTTCAATGGCCGCGCCAGAGTTGATTTGATGGACTTGGCCGTCCGGCACCGGCGCAGGGAAAAAGCACGCCCATCGTTTCGGCTTCGACGGCGCGTTCGATTCTAGCGAAGATTGATGATCTCCAGGCCAAAGCTCGCGAGGTCTCCTTGGCGGCGCCGTTTCGTCCGGTCTCCACGCATGGAAACCATCTACGGCAATGAATGGCGGGCCTCAGGCAGGTTTTCCGTTTCTCACCCAAGTGGACTTTCTTCCATCGTGCGATATGCTTCCCCTGGCCCATGAACCGCCGTGTTTGTTTGTTGCTGGGCAGTCTGCTGGCGCTGGCCTTCGGCGCCAACGCGCAGATTGCGGAAACCTATTTGATCACCGACGTCACCGGCTGGACCTCCAACCAACTGGTCGCGTTGCCGTGGTTCGCCCGCTGGATTCCCGGCTCGCCACCGGGGGCGCCGCTGAACTTCAGCCCGGCGGCCCGCAACGGCGCGGGACTGGTGGTGGGTGACCGCCCCGCCACTTACCCCACCCTCAGCAAGGGCGCCTACGTGGAGAATGGCAGCACCGGTTTCATTGATGCCTGGGGCGGGCACTCGTGGAGTTACTGGAGCTGCGATTCACACGACTGTCATTATTATGGGGTCATGTCGAGCACAGCCCGGCCATGGATGTTAATGCACTGGGCCTCATCGCCGGACACGCCACCATCTACACGCCGCACAGCACCAGCTCCCTCGATTACGACGAACACGCCTACCTTTTCGATCCAGCCACGGGCTTGAAGACCGACCTCACACCCGACGGCACCGGCTACGCCCGCGCCTTCCGCCTCAACGACCTCGGCGTCGTCATCGGCAATTACGCCGGTCCGTCGAACTATTTCGCCTTCCGCCGCGAGGCCGACGGGACGATGAACTATTTCACGCATCCCACCGCCACCGTGCAGCCGGCGGTGTTGAATAACGCCGGACTGGTCGCCGGCATCCATACCACTTACACCGTGTCCAACCGCATTGTTGTGCCGTGGATCGCCAGCAACACCACCAGCATGACGCCCATTCCGCTGCCACCCCAGGGCAGTCCCAACACCTGCGCGTTCACGGACCTCAACCAACACGGTCTGCTCGTCGGTTCGGCGTGGAAGATGGCCACGCCCACCGAGACCACGGCCGTGCGCTGGTATGCCAACGGCAGCGGCAACTGGATCGCCGAAGACCTGAACGAAGTCGTGGATGCGGGCGACTATATCCTGGCGCGGGTGCTGGCGGTCAATGACGCTGGCCACCTCATGGTTCAGGCTTATCTGGACACGGATGCCAAGCCTCCGCGCACGCTGCTGCTCACGCCGCACGTGTTGCCGCCGCCGACGGTGGTTAGCTTGCCGCCGGCGAGCCTCACGCCCACCAGCGCCGTTTTGCGCGCACAGGTCAACGCCTGCGACTCGACGACGGCCGCCATGTTTCACTGGGGTTTGGCTCCGCCTTACTCCGCCACGAACCCGGCCGCCGGCAATGCCATCACCGGCACCGTGCCCACCCTCGTCACCTGCCTGCTCACCAACCTCACACCCCACACCACCTACCACTTCCGCGCCCACGCTCAGAACAGTCAGGGCGCAACACTCGGACAGGACGTCGCCTTTACCACGCCCTACGACTATGCCACCTGGGCGGCGGAGAAGTTCGGAGTTACCAGCACCAACGAAACCATCGCCGGTCCGTGGGCCAACCCGGACAGCGACGAGTGGAACAACGCCAGCGAATTCGCCCTGGGTCTCGAACCACAGACCGCCGAAAGCGGAGTGCTCCAACCGCGCGAGGAACTGGGCCGGCTCACGCTGACCCTCACCCACCCGATGGATCGCGCGGGCGTGACGTTGGCGTTCACCGCCGCGACCAACGTGGCTGGCCCGTGGCAGAGCGGCTCGGGCGCGACCGCATTGGTCAACCTCACCCGCCAGGGCAATTGGGAAACGCTGACCGTGCGCACCGATTTTCCGGGCAGCCCGCCGCAGCAGTTCCTCCGGTTGGAATTGCAAAGCGCGCAACCCTGAGCGCTTCACTCGATGATCAAAACCGCAATCCCTCGACAAGCTCGCTTTGGCCGCTTGCGCCTGACCGGGTTCGCCGTTGGGCTGTTGCTGGCCACGCTGCATCCGGCCCGCGCCGTGACCAACGTCTTCTTCAGTCCCACGCAGACAACCCACCTGGTGGCCACCAACATCAACTCCGACACCATCCAGACCGAGGGCTACCTCTTCACGTTGAGCCGCGACAAGCTCTTCACTGGGGGCGGAACCAATCCGATTGGCCGATTTCTCAGTGTCAACTGGCCGGACGGCTTGCAGGCGCAGGCGCCCACCGTCGGTCCCAACACGGGCACCGGCGCCCGCATCACGCTCACCCGCGTGGACGGGCAGCCGTTTGACATCCGGCGTTTTGTGTTTCGCCTGCTCGCCAGCACCACCGGCGCGGGCGCGATGTTGGAGATCATGCCGTTGGTGGATGGTGAGGACGCGCTGCCCGATCCGTTGATGTATCAGGCCACGGGCTACTACGGCCAGACCTTTACCAACCTCACGCCGGAGTTGCATGCTTACGACACCTACAAGCTCAAACTTTACGTGGATTTTGCGCTGATGAGCCTGACCGCCGTGGACCCGAGCCTGCCGCCGCCGCCATCGCCGCAGCTCGCCATCGGTCCGGCAACCGCCGGCTCGGCGACCCTCTCGTGGACGCCAAACGAGCCCGGCTGGCAGCTCCAGGAAAACACAAACCTGCTGACGACCCACTGGGTCAACGCCCCGAGCGGCAGCACCAACCCCGTCGTTGTCCCGGCCACCCTGCCGACCAAGTTCTATCGTCTGTTCAAACCGTGAAACCCGCTGGCGGTGGACACACCACCAGCGGAGTGTCTTGGTTCACCGCAGCGCCTCGATGCCCGCGCCGAAGTTGATGTGGTAAGCCTGGCCGCCCAGCACGAGAGCGGGCACGGATTTCACGCCCGCCTTTTCCGCCTCGGCCACCCGGGCCTTGTTCTGGCCGAGGTGGACATGTTCCACGTCGAAGCGCGCCGGGTCGAGCGCGGCAGCGACGTTCTGTTCGGCGGCCACGCACACGGGACAGCCGGCGTGATAGAAGACAGCTTTGGTTTTCATGATGATGCTTGTGTTGTTCGGTTTCAGTTTTGGTCTTATCCGGCGCACGGCCCGTTGGCCCTGCGTCGTGAACCCACATTTCATCACACTTCATGCGCCGCGAAAGTGGGCACAAATCGGTGAGTGGTCACCGTTTTGTTCCCGGCTGATTTCCGCGCGCCAACGGGCTAGTCTGGGCGCATGACGACCAAGACCAAACCTGGCCGCAAGGCCAATGCCCTGTCGCTACCCGAACGCAACGCTTATCGCCGCTTGGAGGACGTGGTGGGCTGCAAGTGGTCCGCCGGCGTGCTGGCGGCCATCGGACGCGGCATCACGCGGCCCGGCCAACTGGAGCGGTTCATTCCCGGCATCTCGACCAAGGTGCTCAACGAACGGCTGCGCAAGCTGCTGGATTACGCCTTGATCGTGCGGGAGGAGACGCCCGGCAAAGTTCCACGCGTGGACTACCGCCTCACGTCCACCGGCCGCAAACTCGTCGCCATCATCGAACAACTGCGCGACCTGGATGAGCAACACGCGCAAGAGCGGGCGGGCGGGGCGTGATCTGTGGAAGAACTGACCAGCCGCGCGGGCGACGGCCTGGTTCGGGCGCAGCCTGCGCACGCCGGTGTGCAAGGCGCTGCTGGCGGGGTCGGTCACGCCGGAGACTGAAGAGCCTGTCTGAAAATTCCGAGGGGCGCTGTTTTCGCGCGAAGGACTGGATGGCGAGGCGCTACGAAGGAGCATGGCTGCCAACGCCCTGTGACTGAGGAGCAACGAAGCCAGACGGTGCTTTGCGCGAAAACCCTCCGGGCAGCGGGTCTTTTGCCCGTGGACGGCGTTGGCTCGTCGGTCACAGCCCGCTGCGGGGATGCGACGGTGGCCCGTCCGGCTCGGACTCGCCGCCTTGCCCACCGCCAAAATCCCTCGCCGCAGCACCCCTTGCAATTTGCAGACAGGCTCTACCGGGCGCGCGTTCGGGTTTGAGCGGATGACCCGTCCACCGCAGTAGCCCTGCTACGGAGGGTGGATGGACACGCTGGGGGCAATCGTCGGCCCGGCGACGGCGCTGCTGTTGCTGCCGCTGGTGGGGCATCATCATCCAGCGTTGTTCGCGCTGACGTTGATTCCCGGGTGGCTGGGAAGCAACGCCGTTCTGTTCTGGCGTGCGTAAACCGGGAAGGCCGATTACCATCAGCGTCGAATGGCCGAGTTGCAACAATGACAAATCAGAACCCAACACACCTGTTCATCAGCTACGCGATGGAAGACGCGACGCTGGCAGTGTGGTTGGTGCGGAAACTGGCGGCACGCGGACATCCGGTCTGGTTCGACCAGATGAAGTTGCTGGGCGGTGAACCGTGGCCGCAGACGATTGACGACGCCATCAAGCACCGGACGTTTCGGATGCTGGCCCTGATTTCCGAATACTCGTTGCGGAAGCAGAAGCCGACGAGCGAGCGGACGCTGGCGCAGCGCATCGCCGAGCAGCGGAAGATTCCCGATTTCATGATTCCCTTGAAGGTGGACGGGAGCGAACTGGATTGGCTGACCACCACGGTTTCCTACATCTCGTTCACGCGCGGGTGGGCGAACGGCTGGCGGGCATTGCTCAAGAAGCTGGATTCGATTTCCGCACCGCGTTCGCTGGCGAACGCCGCACCGCTGGCGGCGTCTAGTTTTCCGCGCGGGGAGGATTTGGTGAACGACACGGGCGAGCAACTGCTCACGAACATCGTCCGTGTGAAATCGTTCCAAGACATTTTGCGGGTGTTCAGGGTCGGCCGTAGAATGGAATCCGAGGATTGGAAGCAGCTTGAAGCGACGTGGGCCTTTTACGAAATTGCGAAGGATGCGCTCGTGGCTCTGATTCCGCCACCGCCTGAGTTCGCGGACTTCATCGAACCGACGCCGGAGCAATTGCTGTGGGCGGAGTGCGAGTTGTTCCGCAACGTCCGCGCCCGCGACATTTCTGCCAGTCTCATCATGAAGGCGCTGGCACGCCGGTTGACGAAGGCTGGTTGTCGGGAGCACCCAAACCCGAAACTGAAGGAGACTTTCTTCCTTCCGGAGACGTTTTCTGAGGACGGAAAGCTCTGCTTTCCCGACTTTAGGGGGAAGAAGACCTGGTTGCGCATCCGGGGCAGAGTCACGTTTCGGCGCGCAGGCGGAGTGCAGGAGGTAAACCATCATCACTTCGCCTTTCGCCTCCGGCTGGCGCGCGGTCTCGACAAGGGCTTTTACGTGCAGTTGACGCCGACGCTGATGTTCTTCGACGAGCAGGGCAACGCGATTGTGGACAAGAGCGTCGGGCCGCGACGACGGCGCATGACGAAGATGTGGTATAACGCCAAGTGGCTGAATCGCGTCATGGCTGCGGAGCATCTGCTGACGAGCCTGCCGCCGGCGGGCGCGGACGATCTGGTGCTTGAACCGGGGTTGGTCGCGCTGACTTCGCCACGCGGATTGAACGAGGCAATTCTCGAGACGGAAGCGCCAAGCGATGACGACGTCGAGGAGTGGCCGGATCAGGATCTGGAACTCGACGAACCGGAAACACAGGACGGCGATGAATAACGTCACGGTGTTCGATGAACCGCAGCTTGAGTTCGCGTCCGGGGAGCGTCTGGAGCATCCGCGCGACGGCCTCACGCTACTTGGCCCGGTGGATTCCAAGGGAATCGAAAAGCCGTCGCACCTGTGCTACGGCGTCGTGGGAACGAAGTCGGGTGTAGCTGCGTTCCGCGAATTCGTGGAGGCGATCAACCGGCCGATCCCGACGGATAGCAACTTGGACGAAGTGCTTTGGCCGCATTTCCCGGGGTTTGAGGAGGCATTTCATGCGGTGCTTCCGGACAAGCCGTCTTGGGTGGAAGAACTCGACGGACAAGATTTGCAGAATGCGGTAACCGAGTGTGATGACCACAAGCGGGTGTTCGGCGTGGTGTCACTGTTTTTGAGCCGAATCCGCGCAGCGAAGAAGTCGGATGAGCCATTTCGGTTCTTCGTGGTTGTTGTGCCGGACATTGTTCACGCGAACTGCCGCCCGCTGTCGCGAATCCAAGGCGGGCATGGCCACCGGCTTAGCAAACAGGAGCGAGAATTGCGCTGCCAGATGGGGGACTTCTTCGAAGCTTACGAGCCGGAGCAATACTCGTATTCGGTTGATTTCCGCCGTCAGATCAAGGCGCGGGTGATGGAGTTGGAGATTCCGATTCAAATCGTCCGCGAATCCACGCTCCGGCTTGTGGCGGCGGACAAGCGGTTCGGCGTGCGGCATCTTACGCCGCTGTCCGACCGCGCGTGGAACTTGTCCACGGCGCTCTACTACAAAGCCGGCGGGAAGCCGTGGAAATTGAGCGGCGTGCGTGAGGGCGTTTGCTACGTGGGTGTGTCGTTCAAGAACACGCACGCCGCGCACACGGCTTGTAGCGCGGCGCAGATGTTTCTGGACGATGGTGACGGAGTGGTGTTCCTCGGCGATGAGGGCCGCTGGTATTCCGAACGCAAGGGCGAATATCACTTGAACCGGGAAAGTGCCCGCCGGCTGCTGTCCGGCGTGTTAAGCACCTACCAATCGCTTCACGGGAAGAGACTCACCGAAGTGTTCCTGCATTGTCGCTCGTCGGTGAACGAGGAGGAGTTCGCAGGCTACCAAGCGGCTTGTCCCGAAGGCGTGAAGCTGGTCGCGGTTCGCGTCGCGCCGGAACGCCTGGGCTTGCGGTTGTATGGCGCAGGGACTCGCCCGGTGTTGCGCGGGACATTTTGGCAGGTGACAGCAAAGCGTGGTTTTCTGTGGGGTTCGGGACTCAAGCCGCGTCTCCGCACCTACGATGGCTCGGAAGTTCCTCAACCGTTGTGCATTGATGTCCAACACGGCACAGCAGACGTGGAGCAGGTGGCGCGGGACATTTTCGCCCTGACGAAGCTGAACTACAACTCTTGCAAGCTTGGCGAAAACCAGCCCGTCACGATACACTTTTCCAGCGCTGTCGGGGAAATCCTGGTCAGCAACCGGACGGTCAAACAGCACAAACCGAATTTCAAGTATTACATCTGAGCAAGCACGCCATGACCTCCGACCAGTTTCTCAAAGCACTCCAGACACACGCGGCGTCGTTCGCCAAAGCGGTCGCAACGAATGAGGGCGAGTGGATCATCAAAGGGTTCATTGACGTGTATCGCCGCATCTACACGATTTCGGTGGACACGAAGATTGTTTCGAAGGTGCTCGAACTCTTGCTGTTTCCGATGTTTGTCGAGTTCGGCATGAAACACGGGCTGAAAATTGAGCTTTGCCCGCAGCAGAATTTCTATCCCGATCTGACGTTCACGCACGAGGCGTCGGGACGGAAGTTTGCGGTGGACATCAAGAGCACGTATCGCACGAGCGCGACAGAAGTGAACGGCATGACGCTGGGCGCGTTCACCGGCTATTTCAGGAATCGTGACAGCAACAAGAACACGCTCTACCCCTACGGCCAGTATGCGGGGCATTTCGTGCTTGGGGTAATCTACTCAAAGTGCGATGACGTGGCGGACGAGCGGAAGCAGTTTACGCTCGATGATCTGCCAAAGATTCCGTCGGTAATTCGGGATTTTCAGTTCTTCGCGCAGCCGAAGTTTCGCATTGCGTCGTTTCGGCCCGGGAGCGGGAACACGAAGAACATCGGTTCGGTGACGCTGATTGACGAACTGGTGAATGGGACAGGGCCGTTTGCAAAGCTGGGCGAGGAAGTGTATGACGATTACTGGATGTTCTACCTGACGCGGGACATGGCGCAGGCGCTGAACGTGGCGCGGCCCTACACAAATCTGAAGAGCTACGTCGAATACAAGAAACGCGGGATTGACGTGTTACGCGCGCATGAGAAGCAAATCGCGAAACTGGCCGAGCAAGAGCCGGCGAAAGAGGAGGAGTCTGAATGAGCGCGCCGCCGCTAGTCCCGCCGCTGAAATGCCAGGGCATCAAAACGAAGCTGGTCGAGGAGATTCGCCGGTTGGCGCAGATGCAGAACTTCGAGCGATGGGTTGAGCCGTTTTGCGGGTCGTGCGTTGTGCCGCTCAATGTCCAGCCAAAGCGGGCGCTGCTGTGCGACTCCAACGTCCACATCATCCGGCTCTATCAGGAAATTCAGCAGGGCAAACTGACGCCTGCCATCGTAAAGGCGTTTCTGACAGATGAAGGCGAGAAACTGCGGACGACCGGCGAGGATTACTACTACACCGTCCGCGAGCGCTTCAACAGCAGCCCAAGCTCCCTGGATTTTCTTTTTCTGAACCGCTCCTGTTTCAACGGTGTGATGCGATTCAACCGCTACGGCAAGTTCAACGTGCCCTACGGACACAAGCCCGAGCGGTTTGCTCAGGCTTACGTCACAAAAATTGTGAATCAGGTCAGGCGTATCGGCGAAGTGCTTGCCACCCACGACTGGACATTTGTCGCTCAGGACTTTCGCAAAACGCTGGCCGATGCGAAGGCGGGTGATTTGATTTATGCCGATCCCCCGTATGCCGG
This sequence comes from Verrucomicrobiia bacterium, assembly GCA_011525685.1. Taxonomy (GTDB): domain Bacteria; phylum Verrucomicrobiota; class Verrucomicrobiia; order Limisphaerales; family JADLHS01; genus WYBW01. The sequence goes on along the minus strand of WYBW01000191.1, from coordinate 9,375 downwards.
CCGGCACGTTGACTACTTCAACTCATGGTCGGAAGCGGACGAAATGGAACTCGCGAGCTTGCTCAAGGCACTTCCATGCGAGTTCATCCTCTCGACGTGGCACAGCAACGAGTTCAGGACAAACACCCTGATTGAGCGGAACTGGAGCGATTCGCGATTTCACCTTCTCACCCGCGAGCATTTCTATCACGTTGGTTCGACGGAAGACCTGCGGCATCCAATGATTGAAGCGTTAATCACCAGCTTCCCGGTTGCCGCAGTTCAGCGCGAGTCAATGGAAGCGGAGCAGTTTGCTTTCTTCGAACAGCCCACGCGCGAGTATTCGGTGGGCCGTGCCACGGCTCGATTGCCGACGCGGTGAGCATTGTCGCCGACACGAAGTCGAATGTCATCGGATGTAACCACCGCACACCACTCGCGCTGGCTCAATGGCACGGTGCTGGGCATCGGGCTGGCGTCGTTGTGCGCGGATTGGTCGCATGAGATCGCCACGACGGTGATGCCGGCGTTTCTGGCGACGATGGGCGTGGCGGCGGCGTGGCTGGGGATCATCGAGGGGGTGAGCGACGGGTTGTCGTCGTTCGCCAAGATGGCCAGCGGTTGAGTGTGGGTCAGGTCTCTGACCTGACGGTTGCGGCCTCCTCTGGAGGCCAGTTCCCGTTCGTTCAGATCATTGCCAGCAGAGTTCACGGAGTCGGAGACTCCTTGAACCGGCAGGTCGGAGACCTGCCCCACTTCACCTTCTCGTGAGATTGTGCAGCCACCGGCTAGGGCGTGTAGGTCAAGCGGGCGAATGTCTGCGGTAGGTGGGCGTAGGTGGGAATCAGCACCCGAATCAGTTCGGTGGTTGCGCCGACCGTGCCCAAGTTTTGATACGAGACAGGAAACGATCTCCAGCTTTGGAAGTCAAAGGTGTATTCGACGCGGAATTTGGTCGGGTCAACGAGCACGGAGCGATGGAATTCCAGCACGAAGTTCGCGCCCTGGAGGCCGATGGGCACGACCGTGGAGGTTGCGTCGAACACCAGCGGGTTGCGGCCCGTGCCTTGCTCGATGCCGTTGGGGATGTTGTCGCCGTCGGGATCGGCGCCGATGGCGCGCTGGTCGGCGGGCGTGTTCGCGGGAAAGGTGTAGCCGGCCCAGAAGCTGTAAATCTCGGGTTGCAGTTCGTAGGCGCCTTTGTCGGCGGCGGTGCCATGGAGGCGCAGGAGTCCGCGCTGATCGGCCGCCAGGCTGGATTGGCCGGTGTTCAAGGCGGGCGAGCCGAGGAGCACCGCATGGGTGAAGGTGCGGCCGCCGTTATCCTGCAACGCGCTCAGGCCCGCCGATCCATTGCCGATCACGGCGTCGCCAGTCTGATTGAAGGCGCCGGCGCCGTTGCCGTCGCCGATGAGGTTGTAGCCTGCCGACTGGAATGAGTTGGTGGCGCCGAACACGAAATCCACGTCGGTGTTGGCGTTGCCGGCGAGGATGCTGTTTTTCACCTCGGTGCGGGTGAGGACAGTGCCCAGGCTGAGGACGGCGCTGCCGCCGTTGGCCGGGGCGGTGTTGCTGGTGATGGTGCAGGATTCAAGGATCGTCCGCCCTTCGGTGTTGTAGATCGCGCCGCCCATGAAGGTGGCGGTGTTGCCTGAGAGGGTGCAGTTGCGGAGCGTGGTGGTCTTGCCGGAGAGGTCGGTCTTCGAGTAGAGCGCGCCGCCCTCGGCGGTTTGGTTGGCGGTGAGGGTGCAGCCCTCCAGGAGCAGGGTGCCGCGGTCGTTGATGATGCCCCCGCCCCCGCCAATGCCCCCGCCCGAGCCGTTGCCGTCGCGGATCGTCAATCCGCTCAGGGTGACGGTCGCGTCTGGCGCCACTTGGAAGACGCGGCTGGCGTTGTTGCCGCTGATGGCCAGGCCCGCGATGGGGGCCGTGATCGCCAGCGTGCCGTTGTTGTGCAGGACCAGTTGCCCGTTCGTCAGGATGATGGTCTTGCGCGGCGCGGCAAAGACGGATTCGCTGAAGGTGATGATCGAGTTCAAGCCGTCGGTGTTGGCGGCGTTGATGGCTTCGCGCAGCGAGGTGCCCGTGCCCACGTTGGGATTGGCGATGCCGTTATCTTCGTCGGCCAGGGTGGTCACAACGATGCGTCCGGGGAATGCACCGGAATCGAAGGCGCCCTTGTCATGGGCACCGGATTGCGGACGCGCGACGCCGCGCTGGTCGTTCGCAAGCGTCGTGTTGCCGGTGTCCACGGCGGGGGAAGTCCCCAGCAAGGCGTGCGTCCGGGTCGGGCCGCCGTTGTCGGCCAGCGGCGCCAGACCGGGATCGGTGTTGCCGATGACGTCGCCGATCGCGGCAAACTCACTGATGGCGTTGCCGAAGCCGATTAGATTGTAGCCGTCCGACCGGAAGGTGTTGTCGGAGCCAGATGTGCCGGACACGAAATCCAGGTCGCTGCCGGCGTTGCCCGCAATGATGCTGTTGCCCACCACGGTGCGCGCGGTTGGATTTCCTGATGAGGCGATACCGCCGCCCCGCCCGACGGGGGCGGTATTGCTGGTGATGGTGCACGATTCGATGAGCGCCAGCCCTCCCCCCGCGTTGAAAACGGCACCGCCAGACGAGGAGGCGTGGTTGCCCGTGAGGGTGCTGTTGCGCAGCCGCGTCGTCGCGCTCTGCGTGAAGATGGCACCACCGTCGCCTCCGTTATTGCCGCTCAGCGTGCAGGCGTCCACCAGCAACGTGCCTCCGATGTTGAAGATTGCGCCGCCAGGCCCGCTGTTGCCGTTGCGAATCGTCAGCCCGGTCAGCGTCACGTCGGCACCCGTCGCCAGTTCGAAGATCCGGGTGGCATCGTTGCCGCTGATTTCCACGCCCGCTGCGGGAGCGGTAATCGAAAGGGTGCCGTTGGACTGGACCAGGAGTTGACCTGTAAGCGTGATGGTTTTGCGCGGTGCCGCAAAGACGGATTCGCTGAAGGTGATGACCGAGTTCACACCGTCAGTGTTGGCGTATTTGATGGCTTCGCGCAGCGAGGTGCCGGTGCCCCAGGCCGGGTCGCTGGTGCCGTCCTCTTCATCGGCGAGGGTGGTCACGACCAGCGATTCGTTGAAGGCATTGAACTCGAAGGCGCCTTTATCATCCAAATGAGACGACGGCTGCGGCCGGGCCACTCCGCGTTGGTCCACGGCCAGGGGAGTGTTGCCGGTGTCGCGCGCCGGACTGGTGACCTGTAGCGCGTGGGTCTTGGTGCGCCCGCCATTGTCGGCCAGGGGCGCGAGGCCTGGATCGGTGTTGCCGATCACGTCGCCGGTTTGGTTGAAAATGCCTGTTATGGCATTGCCGTCACCGACGAGATTGTAGCCGGTGGACACAATGCGGATGTCGTCGTCCAACACGGAATCCACGTCCGTGCCGTTGTTGCCTGCGATGATGGAATTGACAACCTCGGTCAGGTTGCCGATGCCGCCATAAGCAGCCAAGCCGCCACCCTGCCCCGAGGGCGCGGTGTTCTGTGTGATGGTGCAGGATTGGATGAACGCCTCGCCTTCATCATTGTAAATCGCGCCGCCCCAGGAAGTCGAAGTGTTGCCGCTCAATGTGCAGTTTCTCAACGTCAGCGGGTAGAAGGTACCGGTGGCCGAGTAGATGGCACCCCCTTGAGCGGCGCTGTTGCTCTCAAGCGTGCAAGAATCCAATAGTAATAAACCCCAGTTGTAAATGGCGCCGCCCGAGCCGCCTTGTGCATTGCCGTTTCGAAGGGTCAGCCCCCTCATCGTAACTTGGGCGGATTCATTCAGCGAAAAAATTCGGCTGGTGTTGTTGCCGCTGATTTCCACGCCGGCCGAGGGCGCCTGGATCAAGAGGGTGCAAATGAAGAGCGGACCGTCCGCGACCAGAGTGGGTAACGGCGTGCCGTTGAGGGTGATCGTCTTGCGCGGCGCGGCGAAAACCGCCTCGTCAAAAACGATCTCGGAGTTTACGCCGTCGGTGTTCGCGCGGTTGATCGCCTCCCGGAGACTTGTTCCCGTGCCGACCCCGGGGTCGCTCGTGCCATCGTCTTCATCCACGATGGTCGTGACTACGATCACGAGCGTGTCGTCCGCGCGCGTCACTACCGCGCTGAATGCCAGAGCGCACGCAACGCATGAGACTTGGACCATACGGCAAACGCCGCGTTGAAAAGCGTCGAAAAAGAGCATCATTGAAGGGTTGTCAAATCGCTCGCCGGCCTTCCGGGCGTGGGCCCGGAATCCGAAACCGGGAGCGGTGATTTTCGGGCGAAGACTAATAAATGAGGCGAAGGCAGTCAATTTCCGCAGCCGCTGTGCGGGGCGCACCCGCCCGGACGCAGTAACCGACGCCTTCGTCGGCCAACATTTCAGTGACGGCGCGGCCTCGTTCGCCAAGATGGCCAGCGGAAAAGTGGGTCAGGTCTCTGACCTCACAGTTGCGGCCTCCTCTGGATGCCAGTTCCCGTTCGGTCAGATCATTGCCAGCAGAGTTCACGGAGTCGGAGACTCCTTGAACCGGCAGGTCGGAGACCTGCCCCACAAGGCGCAGCCTGCGCACGCCGGTGCGCAAGGCGTTGCTGGCGGGGTCGGTGACGCCGGAGACTGAAGAGCCTGTCTGAAAATTCCGAGGGGCGCTGTTTTCGCGCGAAGGACTGGATGGCGAGGCGCGACGAAGGAGCATGGCTGCCAACGCCCTGTGACTGAGGAGCAACGAAGCCAGACGGTGCTTGGCGCGAAAACCCTCCGGGCGGCGGGTCTTTTGCCCGTGGACGGCGTTGGCTCGGCGGTCACAGCCCGCTGCGGGGATGCGACGGTGGCCCGTCCGGCTCGGACTCGCCGCCTTGCCCACCGCCAAAATCCCTCGCCGCAGCACCCCTTGCAATTTGCAGGCAGGTTCTACCGGGCGGGCGTTCGGGTTCGAGCGGATGACCCGTCCTCCGCAGTAGCCCTGCTACGGAGGGTGGATGGATACGCTGGGGGCAATCGTCGGCCCGGCGACGGCGTTCGCGATGCTGCCGTGGGTGGGGCATCATTATCCGACGTTGTTCGCGCTGATGGTGATTCCAGGTCTGCTGGCGGGCGGATAAAAGGCGACCCGGCCTCACAGCCAATTCACGCCAGAGTTCGTTCGACATGACACGGAATGTTGTGCAAAATCATGGCCACGAAAACGAAACGAACCAGCAAACCGAAGCACCGACAGGGCAACGTTGCCGTGTTGCGCGAAGACCCGCTGCCGTATCGCGTTGACAGTTTCAGCATCGGCAAGCCGCAACCACTGACGGTGCTGGACGCATTCGCGGGCGCGGGCGGATTCAGTCTTGGATTTGAACTCGCCGGCTTCAAGGTGATCGGCGGAATCGAAATCGATTCGTGGGCAAGTGAGACATTTGCCCACAATCACAAGGACGCGCTCGTCATCACCCGGGATATCCAATTGATCAGCGACGACGAGTTGTGCGACGTGTTTGCGAATCGCAAGCCGGACATCCTGCTCGGTGGCCCGCCTTGTCAGGGGTTCTCCATTTGCCGGAAGAACGCGGGCGACCCAACTGACCCGCGCAATTCGTTGTTCGTGGAATTCCTCCGCGTTGCGAAGGCGTTGCAGCCGCGTTACGTCATCATGGAGAACGTTCCGAATATTGAGAATGCACGGACGCACACCGGTGAATCGGTGCTTGGAATCATCAAGCGCGAACTGCGAGTTCTCGACTACCACGTCACCCACAGCGTGCTCGAAGCTACGAACTTTGGAATCCCGCAGATCAGAAGACGGCTGTTTGTGGTGGCGTCCGTCCACGAACTGGAAGTGCCTTTCCCGCCCGCGACGCACAGCGTTGGCGGTGGGGTCGGCGATCTGTTCGGCGGCGAATTGGAGCGTTGCCCGACACTTTGGGAAGCAATTTCAGATTTGCCGGAGCTGGAAGCGGGCGAAGGGGACGAGATGCAAGACTACACGCAGCCTGCGAAGAACGATTACCAAATGCAACTGCGGGAGGGCAGCGAGAAGCTGTGGAATCACACAGCCATGCGACACTCGAAGCGCATGATTGAGCGGTTTGCCGCCATGACCTGCGGCCAATCCGTATCGGACGTGCCGCAACATTTGCGTCCGCTAAAACGGAACGGCAACGGCAGGATTTCAGGAAAGGTTTACGACCAGAACAATCGCCGGATGCACCCCGACCGTCCGTGCCACACGATCCCGGCTTCATTTTACGCCAATTTTGTTCACCCGTATCAGCATCGCAATTTCACCCCGCGTGAGGGGGCGAGGCTGCAATCCTTCCCAGACTGGTTTTTGTTCAAAGGCAAGCCTACGGTCGTCAGCCACAAATTGCTGGTCCGTGAAGGCCGCACTGACGAAAAACACCTCTGCCAATACAATCAAATCGGCAATGCCGTCCCGCCGTTATTGGCAAAAGCATTAGCGCAAAACCTACTCGCCCAAGCGGGAATCGGAACGACAACCCACTATGCATGTTCACGGTGACAATCTTCACCAGAAGGAGACGGCCGAAGCGAAATACACCGACGCGGAGTCCAAGAAGTTTCTGCGCGAGATTCGCCAGCAATATGATGCCTGGAGGAAAGCGAACGAGGGCTTGAAAGGCCCAACCAAGAAAGTAACGCCGAAAGATGGGGATATTCTCAAGCAACGCCTGGCGCTCTTCACGGCCTACAAAGACTTCATAGATCAGCAGAAATATGCCGAAAAGTTCGATTCGCGCTCGAATCTTCATTCGTCAGTGCTGGAGGAGTTCATCTACTACCTGTTCCGCGACTTGGTCGCGGAATTTGCTGAACGGGCGCTCATCGGAAAATCGCACACGTTCAAGGACATCTTTTTCATGCCGCCGAATTACGGCGCGATGCTCGAATCACCGCACGCTCGCATCGAGAAAAAAGACCATGACTTCGCCATCGGTGTCAGTGTCAGCGCGGTTCTGAGAAGCGCCGGCCAAGAGAAGGGCGAAACGCACCATTTCCAAGTCCCGGCCGTAGCGATCGAATGCAAGACGTATCTGGACAAGACGATGTTGGAAGGCGCATCAATGGCGGCTGAACAACTGAAGTTCCGCAATCCCAACGCGCTTTATCTCGTCGTGTCCGAATGGCTGAAGCTGACGGAAAACGTGAACCTGCGGAAGTTCAAGGTGGACCAGATTTACGTTCTCCGGAAACAGAAGAATACGGATCGCGAGTATCGATTCCTGCCGGATTACAACAAAAATCCCGTTTACCTTGACGTTGTTGAACACCTGTTCAACACGGTTCGAGCGCATCTAACGGCGAACTGGGAGGGCGGCGTTTCTTTTGGATTGCAGCGAGGGTATTTGCTCTGAGAGGCACGCTATATGAACGCGACTCACTACTCAGCCTATTCGCTTCGGATCAGAGAGCGCAAAGCGTGCAATGACTTTGACCGAGTTCACCCAGGATTTCTCACGTTTATCATGCCTCGTAGGTTTGAACACTGTTGAATCCAAACGCCGCCCGCGCTGGCTCAATGGCACGGTGCTCGGCATCGGGCTAGCGTCGCTCTTCGCGGATTGGTCGCATGAGATCGCCACGACGGTGATGCCGGCGTTTCTGGCGACGATGGGAGTGGCGGCGGCGTGGCTGGGGATCATTGAAGGCGTGAGCGACGGGTTGTCGTCGTTCGCCAAGATGGCCAGCGGGTATTACACGGACAAGTTGCCGCGGCGCAAGCCCATCGCGGTGGCGGGCTACCTGGTCACGGCGCTGGGCACGGCGGCGTTCGGGCTGGCGACAAGCGCGTGGCATGTGCTGCTGGCGCGGGCGACGGCGTGGCTCGGGCGCGGGGTGCGCACGCCGGTGCGCAAGGCGTTGCTGGCGGGCTCGGTCACGCCGGAAACTTACGGGCGCGCGTTCGGGTTCGAGCGGATGATGGATACGCTGGGCGCAATCGTCGGCCCGGCGACGGCGCTGCTCTTGCTGCCGCTGGTGGGGCATCATTATCCGACGTTGTTCGCGCTGACGTTGATTCCCGGTTTGCTGGCGGTGGCGGCAATCACGTTTCTGGTGCGGGAACGGGAACGCAAACCCGTGCCGCACATTTCGTTTGGCGAACGGCTGCGAGCGTTGCCGCCGCGTTACCGGAAGTTTCTCGTGGCGGTGGGGTTGTTCGGCGCGGGGGACTTTGCGCACACGCTGTTGATTTTGCTGGCGACGCAGAAGCTGACGCCGGAGTTGGGCGCGGCGAAGGCGGCGAGCATCGCGGTGGGGCTTTATGTGGCCCACAATGTTTTTTACGCCGCGTTCGCGCTGGTGGCGGGCTGGCTGGCGGACCGGTTTCCGAAACCGCGCGTGCTGGCGGCGGGCTATGGGATGGCGGCGTTGATGGCGGTGCTGATCATCGCGCTGCCGTTGAACGTGTGGACGCTGGCGGCGGTGTTCGTGCTGGGCGGCGTGTATGTGGCCATCGAGGAGACACTGGAGGATTCGCTGTGCGCGGAACTGGTGGGCGCGGAGCATCACGGGATGGGCTTCGGCGTGCTGGCGACGGTGAACGGCGTGGGCGATTTCGTGTCGAGCGCGGTGGTGGGCGTGCTGTGGACGGCGTTCGGGACGAGCGTGGCGTTTGGATATAGCGCAGTTTTGTTTGCGGCGGGGGCGTGGTTGGTGTGGCGCGTGCGCGAGGCAAAGCCGATCTAACCAAGACCGCCAGCAATCCCACTGTCGTTCTGGTAGTGGGCGTCATCGGCGCAGGCAAAACCGCTACTGCGACCCGATTCGGTCTTGCTCCTCGAATGCGTTGGCCAAGACGAGCAAGCAAGCAACTTGCAGCCTGTGACGTCCAGCGGGTCGTGTCGGCATTTGAGGATTGTCGCCTTGGCCTACGAATCCACGGCCAGCGCAGGTGGTCGCACCGAGCCGCGTGCCAAGTCCATTACGAATCCCTGAACCCCAGCATGTCGCCGGAAAGCGTGTTGGCTTCCAATGGCGGCCAGACGGGATGGGCTTCGGCGTGCTGGGGACGGTGAACGGCGTGGGCGATTTCGTGTCGAGCGCGGTGGTGGGCGTGCTGTGGACGGCGTTCGGGACGAGCGTGGCGTTCAGATGTCATGTTGGGTTGAGGTGCGACGCCACCCGGCGGCACAGTCCGAACGTCGGTCTGAATATCAACCAAAACATCAAAACCAACCTTCATGAAAACTTACCTTCTCAAACCCAAAATGACGCTCTCCACCGTAGTCCCCACCCCGGAAGCTGACAAGCCCGCAGTGGCCGCCCGCGGCCCCCGCGCCAGCCCTTGCCCACCGCCACGATGGATCCGGCCAAACCGCAGCTCAAGCTGGGTCTGGACGTGCATCTGGAGTTCCTCATGGCCGTGGCGCAGAAAGACCACGCCAATCCC
>WYBW01000190.1 GCA_011525685.1 Verrucomicrobiia bacterium | reverse complement strand
TTCCAGTCTGCCGGGTCGCGGATTTCCAATCCGCAAACGCGGCGAATTCCTGGCCTGCCACGCCGTGCCTGGGCCCGCCGACTGGAAGTCGGCGATACCGCAGGTTGGGAAACCTGCGCTACGCCAGCAATGCCTGCCTGCAATAAACTGAGATGCGCCCCAAGCGCACGCATCCAAACCGCCGGGACGCCGAACAGGCGGAGGAGACAAGTGTCATCCCACCGGCGTTGAGTTGCTTGCCCGGACCCGCCGGCTGCCTGCGTGGCAGAAGTCCGCGCTTTGCGTCCCTTGCCGAGTCCGCCCGAGATGCGCGCCGCCCGTGAGGGTTGAGATGTCGTGCGCGGAACAGACTGTGGGGATACAGTGAGCGGGCCAGCCAGAACGCTGGCAAGAAACCGTCTTATGAAAAACTGGATTCTGCCGCTATTGATCGCATTGGTGGCCATCGCTGTGGCCGCCGAACGCACCGAACCCAACACGCAAACCGGGGAAATGAAAACTACCAACCCACAATTCACCGTCACGCCCATCGGTCGCATTGTGACGGAAGGCGAACGAACCTTCGTTCGCGTGGACGCACGCCACCACGACGGCCTGCTGGGACTTGAAGACTGGTCGCACCTCTGGGTGTTCTATTGGTTTGATCGCAATGACACGCCCGAGCGGCGCGCAGTCCTGCGCGTGCATCCGCGTGGCAACCGCGAAAATCCGCTCACCGGCGTCTTCGCCACGCGTTCGCCCATGCGCCCGAACCTGATTGCCTTGAGCCTGTGCCGCGTGGTTTCCATCAAGGGAACAGACATCGAGATTGAGAGCATTGACGCTTTCGATCAAACGCCCGTGATTGATCTCAAACCCTACACTCCCGGGAATGACCGTCCGCAGGGCAAAGTGCGCGTGCCCAAGTGGGCCGGACCCTAGTCGCCGGGCACGCCTAAGCAATGCATTCTCACTTTGGCGTCCTGCTCATCCCGGCTTCCGCTGGACTCATCCAATGCCAGCGCGAAGCCGAGTCCATATCCCCGCCCAATTGAAGAATAAATTCCTGGTTTCCGCGGACAGGTTGGACAGACCCTGGCTCTTCAAGCCACCCACGGCGAGGAAGTCAGACGGCAGGATTTGGCAGCGTCAGTGGTAGCCGCAACTCTTCGCCCGGTGAAACGTTCAGTCATCAACCTGCCGGGCATCGTGGGCGCGATGGGGTGAGTGGGTCGCCGCCGTGTGGCACGCCTCCGCGATCCGGTCCAAACTGGCCAGAAAGGTTTCCCTCGCTTCGGCCGGCAAGACCTGGAGAATTTCCGCCTGAAGGGCGAGGGCGACCTCGCGAGCCTTGGCGAACTTGCCGCGGCCGGCGGGTTTGACGCGGAGGCGATGAGCACGGCGGTCCTGTTCCCGGGTTTCTCGCGCGATCAATCCGGCGCTTTCCATGCGCTCCACGAGGGAGGCCACCGTGTTGGGGTCGCTGCTCATCAGCGCGGCGAGCTGGCGTTGCGAGATGCCCTCATGCTCGAGGAGTGTGCGGAGCGCGGTGAACTGGTCAGGCGTGAGGCCCAGGTGCGCGATGCGCCGACGGAAGGCCTGGTTCAAGCCGTACCAAGCGCGTCGCAACAGCGGCGGAAGGCGGCGTTGTTCGGGAGCGTCCAGGGTTTGCGGCGATTGGACTTTGCAGGGCATGAAAATCTGGGATTTCGGGTGTTCGGGCGTCAGGTTTTCCGAATCATACGTATAGGTATTATTTTTTTGCAATCCGAATGAACGTAGGGCAACCTACGCGCGTCCCAAATGGGTGGCACGCCGGGTCGTTGTTTCCGGTCGCCTCTATGACTTTGCCTTTATGAACCAAAAATGTGTCTTCACGCTGGCCGGTGCGCTGCTGGTGACCGGGATGGCCGGGGCGGCGGTCGAACCGGTCCGCGGCTGGCTGGCGTGGCGCGGGCCGGAACAGAGCGGTATGTCCCGCGAAACCGGTCTGCCGGATCAGATTGACCCGCAGAATCCGTTGTGGCGGGTCGAGTTTCCCGGCGCCTCCACACCGGTTATTGCCAACGGCCGTCTCTACATCATGGGCTATCTCGGGGAGGGCGCGGATTTGCAGGAGGGCGTGGCCTGTTTTGATGCGGAGACGGGCCGGAAACACTGGCAGCAGATGTTCAACGATTTCATCAGCGACACGATTTATATGCGCTATGCCACGGCGTCGCCCGCGATTGACCCCGAAACCGGCAACGTTTACATGCAGGGCACTCAGGGCATTCTCGCGGGCTTCACGCCGGATGGAAAGTTGCTCTGGCGCAAGTCGCTGATGGAGGAGTTTGGCCGCCTCACGTTTCCCAACGCGCGCACCGCCTCTCCGGTGATCGAAGGTGAACTGGTCATCACGCGCGGTATCACGGCCAATTGGGGCGCGCAAGGCCCGGCGGCAGACCGCTTTTACGCTTTCGACAAAAAGACCGGGGAACTGGTCTGGGCGTCCAGTCCGAGTGACCGGCCCAAGGACAATTCGTTCTCGCATCCCTACATCACGACGCGCGGCGGGAAGCGGGTGCTCTTTTCGGCGCTGGGCGATGGCAGCGTGGCGGCCATCAACGCCCGGACTGGCGAACCGATCTGGCGCGTGCCGCTGTTCCGCGCGGGCATCAACGCGACGGTGCTTTATCACAGTTCAGCCACCAGCGGCGACAAGCTCGTCGCCATCTTTGGCGTGCCCTATGAGCCGGGACAGTTGGTGGCGTTGAAAATCCCCGAGGTGTCGCCCACCAACGGCGTTCCGGGACCAGTGGTGATCGAACGCGAAGCGGTCGAGTTGTGGGCGGCGGAAGTGTCCACCTCCACCAGTTCGCCGATTCTGGTCGGCGACATGATATACGTGGTGGCGGAAAAGGGCGACCTCTGCGCGGTGGACGCCCACACCGGGGAGATCAAGTGGAAATTGAAAATCGGCATCGAGCAGCGTAACTCCTCGCCGCTGTTCGCCGATGGCCGGCTCTATGTGCCGATGCTCGAAAATCCCGGCAAGAGCAGCGGCGACACGGGTGGCAGCGAGGTCGGCACCAAGGGCGCGTTTTACATCATCAAGCCCGGTGATCAGCCGGAGATGCTCCAGCACGCCGAACTGGACGGCCGCTGCTTCGGCACGCCCGTGGCCTATAACGGCAAGCTCTACCTGCAAACCACAAGATACTTGTACGCCTGGGGCAAGCCGGGGATTAGTCCGCACCTGCCCGGACCTGTAGCTGCCGAGAAACTGCCCGCAGCCGGGCCAGCCCACTCGCTTCAAATCATCCCGGCCGAGGCCACGCTCCGCCCCGGCCAGAGCGCGACGTTCCGTGCGCGCAAACTCGATGCGAACGGTTTCGTCGTCGAGGAGGTCAGGGACATGAGCGCCTTGAAGTGGGCCAGCTACATTCCGGCGACCGCCCGGGTGCGCTCCACGATGAAGGGCCATTTCGATGCGCAAGGCCGGCTGGTGTCGGATTCCACACCGACGCCGTCGGCGGGCGCGTTTGAGGCGTCCTTGGGCAATTTGAAGGGTTACATCCGCGGACGGGTGTTGCCGTACCTGCCGCTCAACGAGGACTTCGAGTCCTTCAGCCTCGGCGAAACCAACCTGTTCGAGGGAGCGGCCTTTGCGTTTCCACCGCTGCCGTGGATCGGCGCGCGATTCAAATTCGAGGTCCGCGAGCTGGACGGCAACAAGGTGCTGGCCAAGACGATTGACAACAAGTTCTTCCAGCGCGCCTTCGTGTTTCTGGGCTCCTCGACCGCGAAAAATTACACCGTCGAAGCCGATGTGATGAGCGACGGCAACCGGCGCAAGATGTCCGAGGTCGGCCTGATCAACCAGCGCTACGCGATTGTGCTGAAGGGCAATGACCAGAAGCTCGAGGTGAGTTCCAACCTCGAGCGGTTGCGCGAGCAGGTGGAGTTTCGCTGGCAACCCAAGGTGTGGTACCACCTCAAGACCCGCGTGGACATCGCCGAAGACGGCAGCGGCGTCGTCCGCGGCAAGGCGTGGAAGAAGGGTGATCCCGAGCCGGACGCCTGGACCATCGAGGTCAAGCACCGGACCGCGCATCAGGAAGGTTCGCCCGGCCTGTTCGGTTTCTCCCCGCAGGATGAACGGGTTTACATTGATAACATCAAAGTGAGTTCTAACTAAGGATCCCAAAATGATTTCCCGCAATTTCTTCATGTCCAGATTCCATGGCATCAATCCCACGCGCTCAACGCGAAGACACGCAGAGGCGAAGGCGCGAGGCAGGCGCCTTTGCGCTGCGCCTTCGCGCCTTTGCGCCTTTGCGTTAAGAGCCATCGCGGCTGGCTGCATCACACTTTCAGCGAACGCCTCCGACTGGCCCCAATGGGGCGGAAGCAACATCCGCAACATGTACTCTCCGGCGCGCGGCCTGCCCGATGCCTTCGGCAAGATTGACTTCAGACCCGGCTCGGACCAGATCAACACCAACGCCATCAAGAACCTCAAGTGGATTGCCAAGCTCGGTTCGCAAAGCTACGGCAACGTCACCGTGGCCGGCGGCAAGGTCTTCGTGGGCACGAACAACGAGCCGCCCCGCGATCCGCGCCACCAGGGCGACCGCAGCATCCTCAAGTGCTTCGATGAAAAGACCGGCGAATTCCTCTGGCAACTGGTCGTGCCCAAGCTCGCGTCCGGCAAGGTCAACGACTGGGAAAGCCTCGGCCTGCTGGCGTCGCCCACGGTCGAGGGCGACCGCGTTTACATCGTTACGAGCCGCTGCGAAGTGATGTGCCTCGATGTCAATGGCATGGCCAACGGCAACGACGGCCCGTTCAAAGACGAGGCGAAATACGTGGTCAAAGACGTGGTGTTGGACCGCGGTCGGCCCACCGAACGTCCCGCGCCACCCATTGAGCCCGGCCCCAAGGACGCCGACATCATCTGGGTCTATGACATGATGGATGAACTCGGGGTGTTCCCGCATAACGCCTCGAACTGCTCGGTGCTCATCGTGGACGACCTCGTTTACACCTGCACCTCCAACGGGCAGGACTGGACGCACACCAACATCCCCGCGCCCAACGCGCCCAGTTTCATAGCCGTGAACAAGCACACCGGCGAGTTCGCCGGCGAGGACGACGCCAACATCGGCCCGCACATTTATCACGGGCAGTGGGGATCGCCCACGCTCGCCGTGGTGAACGGCAAGAAACAGATTGTTTTCGGTGGCGGCGACGGCTGGTGTTATTCCTTCGACCCGATTCCCGTGGAGACGCCCGACGGGCCGTTTCTCAAGACCATTTGGAAGTACGATTGCAACCCGCCCGAATACAAAGCGGACAAGGACGGCAGGCCCATCAAGTACCCCGCCGCCGAAGGCCCGAGCGAAATCAATTCGACACCGGTGTTTTGGAAAAACCGCATCTATGTCGCGATTGGCCAGGACCCCGAGCACGGCGAGGGCGTGGGCCACCTGGTCTGCATTGACGCCACCAAGACCGGTGACGTGACCAAGACCGCCACGCTCTGGTCCTACAAGGGCATTCATCGCAGCATCTCCACGGTGTCCATTGACCCAGAGAGTGGTCTGCTGTTTGTGGGTGACTTTTCCGGCTTCGTTCATTGCCTCGACGCCGAAACCGGCAAACTGTATTGGACGCACGACATGAAAGCGCACATGTGGGGTTCGACGTTCGTGGCCGACGGCAAGGTGTACGTGGGCGACGAAGACGGCGATTTGGTGGTTCTGGCGGCGGGCAAGGAAAAGAGACTGATCAGCGAAACCAACGTGGGCGCGGCAGTGTATGGTACGCCCATCGTGGCCAATGGCACGGTTTACATTCAATCCAACACGCACCTGTTCGCGTTCTCCGATCCCAGCAAAACCGGGGCGCTCAAGGATGAACCGCGGAAAGTCGAGATCAAATTGGAGCAGTAAGCCACCCATGCACGATTCCTCCGCCCGCAACCGCAGACTCGTCTGGCTGGCTGTCGGCCTGCTTTTTGTCCTGCACCATGATTTCTGGTGGTGGGGAACCACCACACTGATCCTCGGCTTCCTGCCGATCGGGTTGGCTTATCATCTTCTGTTTTCTGTCGCCGCTGGCTGCGTCTGGTTCGCCATGGTGAAATTCGCCTGGCCCAGTCACGTCGAGGAATTCGCCGATGGCAAGACACCCGACGTGAAAGCGCCCTCACCGAAACCATGATTCCCATCTACATCATCTGCGGCTATCTCCTGCTGTTGCTGGGATTGGGGCTGGCCAGCAACCATTTCTTCCGCGGCACGGCGAAGGACTATTTTGTCGCCAGCCATTCCATCGGCCCGTTCATGCTGCTGATGTCCATCTTCGGCACCACCATGACGGCATTCGCCTTGGTGGGCAGCACCGGCAAGGCGTACACCACAGGCATCGGCGTTTATGGGCTGATGGCCTCTTGGTCCGGATTGATTCACTCGGCGTGCTTCTTTCTGATCGGCATCAAGCTCTGGGCCATCGGCAAACGTTACGGCTACGTGACCCAGGTGCAGTTCTTCCGCGAGCGGTTCGAGTCGGAAATGCTCGGGCGCATCCTGTTTCCCGTGCTGGTGCTGCTGGTCATTCCGTATCTGCTCATCGGCATCATTGGTGCCGGGTCGGTGATGCGCGGATTGACCGTCGGCACCTTTGCGGAGGCCTTTCCGGCCACCAACGGCGCCATTCCGCCGTGGCTGACCGGCGCGGTGATTTGCGCGGTGGTGCTGACCTACGTGTTCTGGGGCGGTGTGCGCGGGGCGGTGTGGGCGAATACCTTTCAGACGCTGGTGTTCATGGGCACGGGCATCATTGCTTTCTATATGATCGCCAAGGCCCTGGGCGGCGCCGGGGCGGCAAGCCAGAAGGCGCTCGAGGTCGCGCCCGAGTTGCTGGCGCGCGAGGGCAAGATTGGTCACCTGCAATTCCTCACCTACTGCTTCGTGCCGCTGTCGGTCGGCATGTTCCCGCACCTGTTTCAGCATTGGCTCACGGCCAAGTCGGCCAAGTCCTTCCGTCTCACGTGCGTGGCGCATCCCATCTGCATCATGATCGTCTGGATTCCCTGCATCCTCATCGGCATCTGGGCCGCCGGCAACGGCATCAAAGCCCCGCCGAACGCCGTGTTGGGCCGGATGGTGTCCGAACTGGTGCATAGCCCCTATCTTACCGGCCTGCTCATCGCCGGCGTGCTGGCCGCCATCATGAGTTCGCTTGACTCGCAATTCATGTGTCTCGGCACCATGTTCACCCGCGACGTGGTCCAGCATCACTTCGGCGAAAACCGCTTCAACGACCAGCAAACCATCTGGCTGGCACGCGGATTCATCGTTTTCATCGTGGCGGTGACTTACGTGCTGTCGCTCTTTCCACCGCCGCATGTGTTCGATCTCGGCGTCTGGTGTTTCAGCGGTTTTGCCAGCCTGTTTCCGCTGGCGTTCGCGGCGGTTTACTGGCGGCGGGTGACCAAAGCCGGCGCAATCTCCTCGCTGCTTGTAACCGTCGGCGTGTGGGTGGTTTTGTTTACGCGGGACATGTCGGCCAAGGGCAAATCCGGCGGGGAGGATGAACTGCTCGTGTTCGGCATGATGCCGGTGGCCATCATCTTCGGCGCGTCGGTGCTGACGCTGGTGGTGGTTTCACTGCTCACGCAACCGCCCTCCCGAAACACGATTAACAAGTTCTTCCCGGAAGCACTCAAAGGACTACCCAGTTGAGCTCTATGTTCATTACCGAATCCGACCTCCAATCCGCCCAGCAACAACTCGACGCGCACCTGCGCGAAATCATCACCTGGCATTTCTCGCCGGAAACCGGCTGCCCTTACTGGCTGGACTGGGCGAAGAAGAACTTCGATCCGCGCCAGGAAGTAAAGTCTTTCGCCGACCTCATCGCGAAGTTCCCGCACTTTCAGGACGAAGCCCTGCGGGACATGCAGCCCGAAGTTTGGGTGCCGGCGCAGTTCAAGGGCAAACCGTTCAACATCTTTGAAACCGGCGGCACCACCGGCATGCCCAAGCAACGCATCGGCTGGAACGATTACAAGGTGGATTACTCCGAGTTCAGCGACAAAATCTCGGATGAGCATTTCCCGCGCAATCATTACTGGCTGATGATGGGCCCGACCGGCCCGCGCCGGCTGCGGTTGGCCATCGAACACCTCGCCAATGTGCGCGGCAGTTCGTGCTACTTCATTGACCTCGACCCGCGCTGGGTGAAGAAAGTCATTTCCAACAAGCAATTTGACCAGGCCCGCGCCTACATGGACCACGTCGTGGACCAGGCGGTGACGATTCTCAAGCACCGCAGAGTTTCCGGCCTGTTTACCACACCAAAACTGCTCGAAGCACTGGCGGAGAAAATTGATCTCTACGAGGCTGGCATCCGCGGGGTGTTCTGCGGCGGCACGACCATGGCGCCGCAGTACGTGCGTTTCATCGTCGAGGAAGTGCTCGAAGGTCGTATCGGCTTTTATCCCACTTACGGCAACACACTGATGGGCCTTGCCGCCAGCGTGCCGCTCACGCCCGAGGACAAGTTTTCGATCACGTATTACGCCCCGCAACCCCGTGCCGTCCTCCGCGTCGTGGATCCCCAAAACACGTCCACTCTGGTCCCATACGACTCCTGGGGCCGCGTGGAACTCACCACCATGACCAAGGAATTCTTCATGCCGCGCTTTCTCGAACGCGACGAGGCCCTGCGCCGCAAGCCCCGCGCCCCCTACGCCTGGGATGGCGTGGCCGAAGTGCGTCCCTTCGGCGCGATGGAGAAGAACATCGTCGAAGGCGTTTATTGACGCTTGGTGTTGGATTCAGTTCCGATTTCCTGGCTGACCTGACGGCGCATTGGTCACCACCGGGAACGCCCACAGCCAGTCATCCGAAACACTCTGCGCCGGCTCGATCTGGCTGTTGGGACCGGCCCCGCGCAGGGTGAAGCTGTCTTTATCCAGGCGCTGATAGTGGAGGGGCCGGCCGCGGACGGTGTCAGTCGGAAGCCGGTCAATGAATTCAGGCAGAAGTTGATCAAGTGACTCCGGGTAATCACCATGGGCGAGGCGATATCGTTCCACCGCACACGCGGTGACGGCTTGGTTCACCGCGGTCTGGGCGAACGCCACAAACAACGGATTGGCGCCCCACCATTGGTATTGTTGCAACAACTGGTGCGCCACGGCGTGCATCGGCAGGCCGCTCAAATCAATCCAATCGTACTCAACGGTCATCCGGCCCGCGCCCGCGTCCACGCCCTCGAGGGCGTTGTGGCCGGCTTCGTAAAGCTGGATACAGTTGTCATACCACCAGACTCGTGGTTGCCGGATCCATCCCTCACGCAGTAAATGTGCGCCGTCCCCGACTGGAATCTTTCCCGCCATCGCTCGCGCTTCCGGCAAGGTCCGCCACGTCTCGATATGGGCCAGCACGACACGGCGGACCGCGTTCGTGTGGTCCGCCAACAGATCGAAGCGGACCAACTCGCGCTGGAACGCCGCCAGTTCCGCCTCCCGCCAGCGATGTTGCACCAAGCCCTCCCAGATGGGTTGCAGCGAGCGCGCCAGCAGCACCTGCGCCCTCAAGGAGCTTCTCAAGTCCGGAGATTGCCGCGCCAGGTGAACCAGACGCAGGCCGGTCATGACATCCTCCGCAGCCTCCCGCGGCCGATCGAGCGTGATCAGCGCCGTCGCGCGCAGTTGAAAAAGAAAGTGCAACTGTTCCAACGCGGACAGTTCCTTGAGATTCGATTGCAGGACCGCCTCGGCGCCTCGGTTTGTGCTGATTTGAAAGTACGGCCGGCGGGTGGCCGTCGCGGCCGCGGCTAGGTCGGCCTCGAGAGACTTCAGGTTCTTGAGGAGGCTGGCCGCCGAGTTCGTGCGGTCCTTGACGGCGGGCGGCGTGAACTTGGGAATGAGCAAGTTCAATTCATGGTCGAGGTCCAGGAAGCCGCGTTGAATCCACGCCGTCAGCGGGTGGTTGGGCATGCCGCTATTGAAATCCACCGGTACGTGCGCTCCGAGCCGGGCGAGCAATCCGTTCGCCTCGGGATTGGCGAGTTTCTGATCCGCGAAATGCCGAAACGCCGGCGTCTCGGCGAGGTTTTGTCCCGGCGCCACCCGCTCGGGCAGGAGTGCCGATAAATCCAGCGACTCACCGCGCTGTTGCAATTGCGCTTGAAACGCCGCCCAGCGTTGCCGGCTGCTGAGATTCTGGTAGCCGTACCAAAGCAGGCTGATCAAAGCGAGGGCAAGCAGCAGGGCCGCCGTCTTCACTGCGAAGCGCAGGCACGTTCGTGCGTCCGGCCATCGCCAGCGGCGCGGGGTGGTTGGCTGAAATCGGCTGGTCACCGTGGTGCGCAAATCGCGGCGCAACCGCCCGGCCGCCCAGGCGGAAAGCAGCAGGCAATGACCGACTCCCATCCCAAAGGCAATCCACTTCATTACCGGCAAGAACTGCTGCTCGGGCAGACGGTCCAGTCCAAGCTGGTCCAACAGGTAACAGAGGAAGCTGAACAGGAGCACCGGCGGCACCAGCACCAGAGCCACGGTTGCCAGCGGGGCAAAACCGGGATGTTTCATGCGCAACCCCAGCCAGCGACCCACCCATCCTGCCGCCACCCACGTCGTGCCGAACACCACCAGCGCCAACATCACCACTCGGAACATGAAACCGATGTGCCAATCCAGACGGCGACCCTGAACCGGCAGGTTCAGCAGCGCGCTCCACAGCAACTCTCCCGGCGTCAAATCGGCTGCCAGCCGGAAGGGAGGTTCGAGCACAAACGCGGAAGCACCAATCCAGAGGAAGTAAAGGTGAACCAGCACGGCCGCCAGCGCCGGAAACAACATCCGGCGACCGTAGGCCAGCCACAAGCCGCGGGACAGGCTCCGTTCCGTGGCCGGCGTGCTGAGGATCAACTCCAGCGCGCCCGTTTGTTTGTCCTCGGCCAGACGCTGTGAGGCCACCGTCGCGCCGTAGTACAGCACCAACACGTGCAACGCCAGACCCGTCCAGAACCACGCGAACAGTTGCCCGACCACCGGGCTTAACGTCCCGGCGCCGATTACTTTCGCAAAAAACGGTCCCGTCACCATCACGGTGGCGAGCACCAGCAGCACCGTCATCAACATGAAGACCGGGGCACTGACCCGTTGCCGGCCCGCCAGCCAAAAGAAGGGATTGATCGCCAGCAGCCGGCGGCGCAGCGTGAGTCGTGACGCACGACCGCGCTCGCGCAAACGCTCCCCCAGTCCGACGCCCCATCGCGCGCGAACACTTCCGGGCCGGTCCCGCCAACTGTGGCGCAACCGCCACGCGACCAGCGCCAGCCAGACCCAGGACATCCCGCCCACCGCCACCAGCGAAACCCAAAAGGGCGGTGACCGGGCGAACCGGATTCCCGCCTCCGCCGAGAAGAGTGTTTGCAGCGGACAAAGCGCGGCGACTGTCTCCGTGAGGACTGGCGGGAACCCGGATCGGCGCATGGATTGGGCCGCTCCCAGCAAGGCCAGGCCAAAGACGAGCGACAGCACCGCGGCCAGGGAGATGGCCGGGAATTGCCGGACACTCACCACCGAAGCGACAAAACCGGCGGCGATGGCCATGAACAGCGCCGCCGCCAGGGCGAGCACCGTGCGCCAAAAATGGCCGAACGTGACGCCGCCCACCAACACCGGCAACGCCAGCACCGGAAAGATCGCCAGCAACGAGTAAAACCCGGCCAGCGCGTGGGAGCAAAGTTTGCCCGCCACGATTTCGGCGCTGTTCACGTTGGTGAGGAACAGCAACCCAAGCGTGCCCTCGCGCCTCTCGCGGCTGAGGGAGTCCGCCGTGCCGGTCGCTCCCACGAGCAGACAATAAACGAGCGTGACGAACGAGAAGGCTTGAAAGACCTGCCGGCCGGCCCCGCGATTCTGATAGAGGTCAAACACCCAGCCCAACCACAGCAGCAGGACGAAGAACGCCGCCGCCGTGAGCCAGCGCAGCCGGTGCGTGCCGCGCCGCCGCGCCGCGGCGCGCAGTTCCCGTTCCGCTACGGATAAAAAGCGCATGTCTGCCCGGTCTTGATATGCCAATCGCCGGGGAATTGACAATCCGGGCTTGGATTTGTTTCAGCGGAAAACCGGGCCAGCCACCAAGGCGCGCCAGCAACACGGCGGACGAAGAACCATGCAGGCCGTGAAAACGTGCTCCGCGTGCTCGCCAGCCAGCGTCGGTCGGGCTATTTCCCGGCGCTGCACGTGGGACAGGTTGCGCAGGTGGCTTTGTTGTCCGCACAACACTTCATGCCACAGGCGGCCGTCTGAACGGAGGATTTCTTGCAGCAGGCGCAGCCGGTGGCCAGGGTCAGCGTGCAAACCAGCGCGGCACAGAGGCCGAGGATTTTGATCGTTTTCATGTTCGGTTAAGGGTCATTGATCGGTCGCCAGTCACTCAGGTAATACTCCCTCCGGGAGTCGCGACAGCGGGAGAGTAGCGCGTGTTCCGGCAAAGTCCAACTTCACAAAAACTCTCGCCGCCCTGCGCGCGGCCCCGCAAGCTTGGCCCGTGCATCTGGCGCATCTGAGACTGCGAGACTTCCGCAATTACCCGCGGCTGGATGTGGACTTTGCACCCGGCTTCCATCTGCTGCTCGGGGACAACGCCCAGGGCAAGACCAACATTCTCGAGGCGATTTATCTGATGGCCACGCTCCGCTCGTTCCGTGGCGTGGGCGGCGCGCAGATGATCCGGCACGGGCAGAAGGGCTATTTCGCCGGCGGGAAAGTGGTCGGCCAGGGTGAGCACGAAATCAAGATGTATTGGTCGGCCCGCGAACGAAACCTGTCGCTCGACGGCCGGCCCGTGAAGAAGCTGACCGATTATCTCGGCACGTTGCGCACGGTGGTTTTCTGCACCGAGGATTTGCAGCTCGTCAAAGGCACGGGCCGCGTGCGGCGGCGTTTTCTCGACCTGCTGCTATCGCAAACCAGGCCGGGCTACCTGCCGCTGCTCCAGCGCTACATGCAGGCGGTGCGCTCGCGCAACGCGCTCCTCCGACAACGCGCCCCCGATCCGGCGCTGCTCGACAGTTTCTCCGAGCAACTCATCAAACTCGGCAACGAACTCATCCAGGCGCGCCGTGAGCTGATCCCCAAACTCTCCCCGCTCGCGCGACTGGCGTATCGCCGCATTTCCCACGACGCCGAGGAACTGCGCATGGAATACCAACCTACCGTGAAGTCGGATTTTACCGTTGAACTCGCGCAGTCCCGGGCGCGCGAACAAAGTTATCGCCTCACGCTCGTCGGCCCGCATCGCGATGACCTGCTGTTGCTGCTCAATGAAAAATCCGCCGCGCAATTCGGCAGCGAGGGCCAGAAGCGCACGCTGGCCATCGCGCTGAAGATGGCCCAGGCCGAATACCTCACCGGCATCCACGGCAGCGCCCCGGTGCTGTTGATTGACGACGTGATGGGCGAACTGGACGCGAAACGGCGCGCGGGATTTCTGCCGTTGCTGGAGCGCACCCGCGAAACCAGCGGTCAGGTTTTCATGACCGCCACCGAGGCCAACTGGCCGCGCGAGTTGGGACGCGAGTTGCAGCGCTGGGAAGTCAATGCAGGGACGCTTCAGCATGCGAGAGTGAGCGTATCCGGTGGAAGGCCTTGATTTGCTGGAAATTAGACCTTGACCCATTCGTCCGGCAGCCAATTGTCTCTTGCTTGAGCCCGAACCATAAGAACCCAAACGTCCAGGCCCATTCTGATGAAATCCATGTTGATTCCGGCGCTGGTTGCACTGTTGGCTGCTGCAACGCAGCCAAGCCAGGCCCAGTATTTTGTTCGGCCCTATCTGAATTTCTCCGGCGGTGCCACCATTGACGGACTGATCCTGAATGGGAACACATCCAGCTCCCAGTTTTTCAGTGATGCTTCAAGGACCGGCAGTGCGTCGGTGAGTCTTCAAACCGGCACACTCAAGTCCCTGGCGGAGTTCGTGAACTTTGATGGCGGATTTGTCATAGCGTCGGCGGTGATGGGTGAAACGTTCACGCTCAGGTCGGGAATGGGCACAGACTTTCGGTTTGCCTATGAATTTGACGGGACAATTGCAGCCGATGCCAAGTCCATCCCGGAGGATCCGGGCAACTACCTGCTCCAGATTGACAGTGCGATCGCCGTCTTTCGTCCGGGTGTGGCAACGTGGAGCGATTGGTATGCGTTGGCCGCGAACACCAGTCAGGAGTTGCATTTTGAAACGTTCTCCTACTCCATCCAGAATCCCTTGAACGACGTCAGTGAGGCGGCCTCTGACTACTTCAGTTTTCTCACGACGCGGGTGTCGGATTATGAGCAATTCCAGATCTTCGTCAGTCTCAACCTGGTCGTCAGCAGCAGCACGCCGCAAACGGCGATCCTCGACTTCTTCAACACCGGCTCCTTGTTCTTCGATGTGGAGCCGAGCGTGGAAGTGTTTTCGGATTCCGGGGTGTTTCCAAACACCCAGCCCGTTCCCGAACCTTCCAGCTTCGCACTCGCCTTGTTGGGATTGGGCGCGCTTGGGGCGCTGCGATTCCGACGAAACAAGCGTTGAGGCCGGCGAACCGGGCCGGGGTGCGCAACGGTTCAGGGTTGAGGCGGAATCGCTCACCGGTGTCTGCCTCCATCGCCCAACACCCAAATCGGGGCGGATCGGAGCTTGATTGATTGTTGGATGTTTGATGCTTTCCTCTTAATCTTGGCTCATGCGAATTTTGTCCGGCATCCAGCCTTCGGGCGCATTGCATCTCGGGAATTACTTCGGGATGATGCGCCCGGCCATCGAGCTTCAGGAAAAGGGCGAGGCGTATTATTTCATCGCGGACTATCACTCGATGACGTCGCTGTTCGATCCCGTCGAACGCCGAAAGAACACGCTGGACGTGGCACTGGACTTTCTGGCGTGCGGGCTGGACCCGAAACGCGCCGTGTTCTTCAAGCAATCCGACGTGCCGGAAGTCACCGAACTGACGTGGCTGCTCTCAACCGTTACGCCGATGGGCCTGCTCGAACGCGCGCACAGTTACAAGGACAAGACGGCCAAGGGCATCGCAGCGAGCCACGGCTTGTTCGCCTATCCGGTGCTGATGGCGGCGGACATTTTGATCTACGACTCGAACGTCGTGCCGGTCGGTCAGGACCAGAAGCAGCACGTCGAGATGACGCGCGACATCGCCATCAAGTTCAACGAGCAATACGGCGAGACGTTCGTGATTCCCGAGCCGCAGATCCGCGACTCGGTGGCCAAGGTGCCCGGCATTGACGGCGAGAAGATGAGCAAGAGCTACGGCAACACCATCGAGATCTTCGGCGACGAAAAGGCGCTGCGCAAAAAGGTCATGGCCATCAAGATGGACAGCCGCCCGCCCGCCGAGCCGAAGCCGGACGCCGAACAAAATCTCGCCATTCAAATCTTGAAACTCGTCGCGCCGCCCGAGGTGGCAAAGGACTTTGAAGATCGGCTCCGCCTCGGTGGTCTGGGCTACGGCGATCTGAAGAAGGCGTTGTTCGAGCACTACTGGAATTACTTTGCCGAAGCGCGGAAGAAGCGCGCCGAGTTGCTCGCGAACCTGGACTATGTCCACGGCGTGTTGCGTGACGGCGCCGCCAAAGCGCGCGCGAAAGCCCGCGAGGTTCTGGACCGGGCGCGCAAGGCGAGCGGGCTGGAATGACAGATTGTTGGGAAATGGGGTGGGCGATCCCCAAACAGTTCCGACGCAAGAGAAACGGGCTTGTCGGCCGTGGGTGGGTGTGGCGTTGTCGCTGTTCATCACCGGTGCGGCGCAGTTCCTGACAGGCCAAAGGAGGATTGGCCTGGCTTGGTTTCTGGGGATTTTTCTCCTGCAGGTGTTTGGCGCTTTCTGGCTGGCTTCGAGGTGGTTTCCCGGAATCGTTCCCGGATTCATGATCGGCGCGGCGGCTTTTGTCTTGTGGATCGTCATGCTGGTGAAGTCCTGCCGGCCAGTGCAACGACTCGCGCCGCGGGCATGGCTGATCTTCATCATTCTCGCTCTGATGCTTCCCCTTGCCGAGAGAAGACTGGTCCGTGCCTTCATCCAAACCTTCGTTGTGCCAACCGGGGGTATGGCCCCGACGATCCAGGGCAGAGTGACAAGGGAGGATGGCAAGGAGTCTGGCGGCGACCGGTTGTGGGTTGAGAAATATGCCTATTGGCTCGCCGAAGCTCGACGCGGAGACATCGTTGTCTTCACCTCCACAGGCATTTCTGCCTCGCTGCCGGCTGATCAGTATTACGTCAAACGGGTCGTGGGCATCCCCGGCGATGTGTTGACGATTCGAGAGCGCCGGCTTCTCAACCACGGAAAGCCGGTTGCCGAGCCAGCCGTGGTTGCGGAGTTGGTCATCACGAATCCTCCAGGTGTGAATCCCGTGCTGCTTCGGACGCCTGACGCGCCGCGCGCGGCGGATTCCGCCTCCGGCACCATGGTGCCGCCGGGACACTACTTCGTCATGGGCGACAACACCGCCAACAGTTTTGACAGCCTGATTTGGGGAACAGTTCCGAAGAGCAACCTCCTCGGGCGGGTCTCCAAGCTTTACTGGCCTCTGGACCGGGCGGGTCGGATACACTGAGGACTTGGGAGTTTCATTTGGAAAGCAACCCATCAGTGAGCCTGGATGTTGTCGAGTCGGTTGACGCGGAATTCGCTTCCGTTCTCGACTTCCAAACCCGGCCGCGTAGGATGCCGACATGCGAAAGCAAACTTCTCCCCTGGGGGTCAAGGGATCCTTGGCGAAGACCTCACTGACCCGGCGACAATTCCTCAAGCGAGCCTCCGTGGCGGGTGCCGCGCTGGCCATGCCATGCATCATTCCCGGTTCGGCGCTGGGCTTGAATGGCGCCGTGCCGCCCAGCGAACGCATCGTGTTTGGCGGCATCGGCATCGGCGGTCGCGGCACCGGTGTGCTCCGGTGGATGCTGCCCGAACGCGACATTCAATTCGTGGCCGTCTGCGACGCCAAGAAGTCCGCGCGCGAGGCCGTGAAGAAGGTCGCGGACAACCATTACGGCAATCAGGACTGCAAGACCTACCGCGACATCCGCGAGTTCCTCGCGCTGAGGACGGACATTGACGCGGTGCTGATCGCCACGGGTGACCGCTGGCACGCGCTGGCCTCCATTCTGGCCATGCGCGCGGGCAAGGATGTTTATTCCGAGAAACCGTCGTCCATGACCATCGCGGAAGGTCAGGCGGTCGTGGCCACGGCGAAGCGTTACGGGCGCGTTTACCAGACGGGGACGCAGCGGTTGAGCGAGGAGAACTTCGTGTTTTGCATCGAGATGGCGCGCCAGGGCCGGTTGGGCAAGGTGCATACGACGTACGCGCACATCGCCCCGTGGGACGCCGCCGAGATGAAGCACGACTGGCTGCCTGCCGAGCCCGAACCGCCCAAGGATGAAGTGGATTGGGATCAATGGCTCGGCCCCTGTCCGTGGCGGCCGTACAACCAGGCTTACGCGCGCGGCGGCTGGCGCGGTTACTACGATTTTCACACCAGTTGCATCGGCGAATGGGGCGCGCACACCTTCGCCCAGGCGCAGGCGGGCATTGATTGCCTCAACACCTCCGCCACTGAATATCATTACGTCAACAACCCCACCGGCGACGAAATGGTCACGGTGTTTCCCAACGGGGTGAAGATGATCCTCTCGCGGGGCGACAAGTGGTGGCGCGGCTCGTGCGGGATGCGGTTCGACGGCCCCGAAGGCTGGGTCGCCGCGGCGGACGGCTACTCAAGACCCGACGTTTCCTCGCCCAAGTTGCTGGCCGACTTCCGCAAAATCGTCGCGGATTACATGGCGCGCACGCAGCGCCCGATGAGTCACGTGCGGGATTTCTTCGACTGCGTGAAATCGCGCCGCCAACCTGTCGCCAACCCGGTGGTCATGCACCGCTCGATGTCCACCGTCCACGCCGCCAACATCTGCATGTGGCTCAAGCGCGACATGAAGTACGACCCGGTGAAGGAGGAATTCGTTGGCGACGTCGAGGCCAACCGGCTGCGCTCGCGGGCCATGCGCGAGCCTTGGATCATTTGAAACTCAACTGGAGAAAGGGAAACGCCATGTTAACAGCAAAATTCACCCTGGGGTTCGCGCTGCTGCTCGCCGGAACGATGGTTTCGTTCGGGCAAGGCAATGCGTCGGCGAAAGCACAGGAAGCCAAACTGATCGCGGTGTTGAAATCGGACGCCTCGCGCAAGGAAAAGGCCGACGCCTGCCGCGAACTGGCGCTGATTGCCTCGGCGGACGCCGTGCCGGTTCTCGCCGGAATGTTGGCGGATGAACAACTCACCCACATGGCGCGCTACGCCATGGAGACGATTCCCGGCTCGGCGGTGGACGACGCTTTCCGGGCCGCGTTGGGCACGCTCCAAGGCCGCCCGTTGGTGGGCGTGATTGGCAGCATTGGCGTGCGCCGCGACGCCAAAGCGGTGCAGCCGCTGTCCGGGTTGCTTCGCAACGCCGACGCCGAGGTGGCCCAAGCCACCGCCCGTGCCTTGGGCAGCATCGGCAATGCGGAGGCCGCCAAGGCGTTGAACGATGCGCTGGCAAATGTCCCGGCCGCAAACCAGGTCGCGTTTTGCGAAGGCTTGTTTCGCTGCGCGGAATCGCTCGAAGCCCGGGGAGAGCGCAAGCAAGCGATGGGCATTTACGACAAGCTGCGGGCGTTGCCCTCCGCCCCGCAGCAAGTGCGGGCCGGCGCCCTGCGCGGTGCCGTGCTCGCCCGTGGCAACGACGGTGTGTCGCTGCTGGTGGACGCCATTCGCGGCAGTGATTTCGTGCTGGTGGCCGCCGCCGCGCGGACGGCGATGGAGATTCCCGGCGCAGCCCTGACGAAAGCGCTGGCGGACGAATTGCCCAAGCAAACCGCCGACAAGCAAATCCTGTTGATCCAAACCCTCGGCAAGCGTGCCGATGCCGGCGCCCTCCCCGCGCTCTTCAACCTCGGACGAACTGCCGCAGGGCCGGTCCGGATCGCAGCCATTCGTGACTTGCCGGAAATCGGCCACGCCTCCGCCGTGCCGGTGCTTGTGGAGTTGCTGTGGAACGCTGACCGCGCGGTCGCCGAAACCGCCCGGACTTGTCTCGCGGGCTTCCCCGGCCCGGAGGCCAGTTCCGCCGTGGCCGCTCTGCTCACGAAGGGCACCGTCGAGCAGCGGCTCGTGGCAATGGAACTTGTCTCGCGCCGCCGCATGAACGAATCAATCCCCACCTTGCGCCAGGCGGCCAGCGACGAGGATGCGCGCATTCGCGCGGCGGCGCTCAAGCGACTGGGTGAACTGGGTGGTTTGTCCGAGTTGCCGGCACTGCTCGGTTTGCTGTCCAAAGCTTCCTCGCCTGACGACTTGAGCGCGATCGAGGATTCGCTCAGTGCCCTGTGCGCCCGGGTGGCGGATGCCGAGGCGACCAGCAGCCAGTTGATCGCGCAACTGTCCCCGGCGAAACCGGCTCAGAAGGCCGCGTTGTTGCGTGTGCTGGTGACTGCGGGAGGCCCGAAGTCCCTGGAGGCGGTTCGCTCCTCGATAAAGGACCCGAAGCCCGAAGTTCGCGCCGCGGCCGTGGAAGCGCTCAACTCGTGGACCACTCCTGAAGCCGCACCCGACCTGCTGGCTCTGGCGAAAACCGCAGGAAGTCCGTCGGAGAAGCAACTGGGCCTGCGCGGCTATTTGCGTTGGGCGGCTGATGGTGAAGTGCCGCCGCCGCGCCGACTCGAGATGTGCCGCGAAGCCGCCGGCCTGGTGGAACGCACCGAGGAAAAGCGGATGCTGCTGGCCGCGTTGGGCGGGATCAACCAACCCGGTGCGCTGTCGCTCATTCTGGATTACCTGGACGATGGAGCGGTTCGCGAAGAGGCCTGCGTGGCCGCGGTGACGGTGGCCGAGAGAATGGGACAAGGCCGAACGCCCCGAAAACTGACGGCGGAGCAGATTGCCGGTTTGGAGAAGGCCGCCCAAGTCACCCAGAACGCCGAGCTGGCCAGGCGCGCCCGCGCGGTGGCCGCCGCCGCCCGGTGAGGGTGGAAGCTCCGGCAGAGCCGCTCCGCGCATGGCGCACATTCACGAGAAGATAGATTTCACGGTGGCCATCTTCGTGGTTCACGCGGGCAAGGTGCTGCTGGTGCATCATCGCAACCTGAACAAGTGGCTGCCCTTGGGCGGGCATATCGAACTGGACGAAGACCCGGAGCAGGCCGCGTTGCGCGAGGCGAAGGAGGAAAGCGGCTTGGAGGTGGAATTGCTCGGAAAACGTCCGCCCACCACCGGCCCGGGCACGCGCGCTTTGATTGCGCCGCGCTTCCTCGACATTCACCGCATCACGAACACCCACGAACACATTGGGATGATTTATTGGGCGCGGCCAAAGAACGGGAAGCTGGCACTGGCCGCCGACGAGCATCACGACATCCGCTGGTGTTCCAGCGCGGAACTCGACACGCTGCAACCGCCCATGTCCGACGCCGTGAAGTGGTACAGCCGGAAGGCGATCGAGGAGGTGACTCGCGTGTAGCTCCGCCCCGCAGGCGACCTGCCAGTGCCTTTCACGGGTTGATTCCGGAGAAGGCCGAGCGGGTGGCTTCGTTGGGTCCGCGCTGCTTTCTCATGCTGCATCGCCCGTTCAAGACCGGCGTGTTCATTCTCGAGGGCCTGAACTCCTTCGCGACGACGTTCTACTTCTACTACTTCTATTTCTTCATGCAGAAGCAGTTTGGCTTTGGCGACAAGGCCAACCTGATGCTGGCCGCGCTCAACGGTTTCGTTTGCATGATCGCGGCGTGGTGGGGCGGCCGTTTTGCGCAACGCGCCGGGTATTTCACCGCGCTGAAGCTGGGGTTAGGCATCATGGGAGTGGTGTTGCTGATCGGCGCCGGGCTGGCATCGCCGTCGGCGCACATTGTCGTGATGGTCGTCGCCGTGGCGGGCATGAGTCTGACCTGGGCCACATTGGAAGCGCTGGTCAGTGACGGCGAGCGGCCCGATCGCCTGCCGCAGAACATCGGCATCTACAACGTGGTCTGGGCCGGGACCGGGGCGCTGGCGTATTTCACGGGCGGCGCCATGCTCGACGCGCTCGGGCTGCGGAGCATGTTCTACGTGCCGGCCGCGTTCTTCCTGACCCAACTCGCCGGGGTCTTCTGGCTGGAACGGATCAACCGCCTTGCCCCCGGTGCCAGCCTGGAGTCAGTGTCCTTCGAGCCGGCCACCCTGAATCCGCGGCCGATTGGCCGGGCGAAGACTTTCCTGCGGCTGGCCTGGTGGGCCAATCCGTTTGCTTACATCGCCGTCAACACGCTCATCGCGGTGATGCCGGGCGTGGCGACGCGCTTGGGACTGTCCACGACGCTGGCGGGCGTCTGCGCTTCGGTGTGGTTCTTCGCCCGGTTGGGGGCGTTCTGCGCGCTGTGGTTCTGGCCCGGCTGGCATTACCGCTTCCGGTGGTTGCTCGGCGCGTATCTGGCGCTGATCGTGTCGTTCGTGGTCATGCTCACGGTTGCGAGCCTGACCACGTTGATCCTGGCGCAACTGGTCTTCGGATCGGCATTGGGGCTGATTTACTACTCGTCGCTTTATTACTCGATGGACGTGGGCGAAACCAAAGGCGAACACGGCGGCATCCATGAGGCCGCGATCGGTCTGGGCAATTTCGCCGGGCCGGCCGCGGGCGCGGCCTCGCTGCACTTCCTGGCGCAGTCGCCCAACAGCGGCACGGTGGCCGTGAGCGCCTTGTTGCTGTGCGGCCTGGCCGGCTTGCTGGCCATCTGGCGCAAGACGAAAACTTGATAATCGGAGCTCCGCCGTCCATGCTGGCGCGCGTTCACGTTGCGACAGTGCAGCCATTGAACGCTTAAACCGTTTAACCATCATGTCATTACTCGCAGGCAAATTCGGCATCGTCTTTGGCGTGGCCAACAAGCGCTCCATCGCCTGGGCCATCGCGCAGGCCTGGTCGAATGCCGGCGCGAAGCTTGCCTTCACCTATCAGGGAGAGCGTCTCAAGGAGAACGTCGAGGAGCTGGCCGGCACGTTTGGCGCGGACACGCTCATCACCCCTTGCGACGTGACCCAGGACGAGGACATCACCCGCGTGTTTGCCGAGGCGGGCGCGAAATTTGGCAGGCTGCACCTGTTGTTGCACTCGGTGGCCTTCGCGCCCAAGGACGCGCTGGAGGGTGAATTTGTCAACACCAGCCGCGAAGCCTTTCGCGTGGCCCACGACGTGAGCGCCTATTCCCTCGTGGCCCTGTCGCGCGCCGCCGCGCCCTTGATGACCGAGGGCGGCAGCATTGTGGCCATGAGCTACTACGGCGCGGAAAAGGTCGTGCCGCACTACAACGTGATGGGCGTGGCCAAGGCGTCGCTCGAAGCCAGCACGCGTTATCTGGCTTACGACCTCGGCCCGAAGAGAATCCGGGTCAACTGCATCAGTGCCGGCCCGGTCAACACGCTGGCGGCCCGCGGCATCAGCGGGTTCACCTCGATGTTGAAACACTACGAAGCACACGCTCCACTCAAGCGCAACGTCACCCCGGACGAGTTGGGCGCTACCGGAGTCTTCCTCGCCAGCGACGGGGCTGCGGCCATCACCGGTCAGGTCTTGTACGTGGATTGCGGGTATCAGATCATGGGGATGTGAGGACCGGGATTGGATTACGGCGGAGGTGACTGTTCTCCCCTCGTCTGCCTCTCCGTCCCGGGACTTGCGATCCGAAAGTGTGGCGAATCCTCGTCGCAAAACCGCCGGTGCTCAGGTTCCTGAAACCTGACGTTTCGCGAGTTCCTTCCTGACATCCACCGCTTCCATCCCGGCGGCGCGAATCGCCTGCAACCCCAGGTCGGTGTCTTCGTAGGCACGGCAGTATCTCGGCTCCACGCCAATGCGGCGGGCGGCTTCGAGAAAAATATCGGGTGCCGGCTTCTGGCGCTTCACCATTTCACTGGTCACCACGGCGTCGAACAGGTGTCGGATTTTCAAGTGCTCCAGAACCTGGCAGATGACTTTTTGCGTGCCGCCGGAGGCGACCGCCAATGGAATCTTGCCGTGGTGCGCTTTCGCGATTTCCACGACGCCATGAATCGGTTCCACCTGCGCCATCAGGGGCAGATACGCCTCCTCCTTTTCGTGCGCAATGGCGATGTGGTCCAGCGACCGGCCCTGTTCCTCGGCCAATATCTTGAGGATGTCGCGCGACGGCACGCCGCCGAGTGAATAAAAACGGTCTTCGGGGAAATGCAGGCTGTGGCGTTGCGTGATCATCTGCCACGCGCGCCAGTGCAAGGGCATCGTGTCGGCCAATGTGCCGTCACAATCAAAAATCAGTCCTTTGGGAGTCATCTTGTTCTTGTGCGAATGATCACGTCTTCAACGCCGCCAGCTTTTCCTCCACATCATGCGCCATCAGCGGTTCGATCACCGGGTCCAAGTCGCCCTCCATCACTGCCGGAAGGTTGTAGAGCGTCAGTTCGATGCGATGATCCGTGACGCGGTTCTGCGGGAAGTTGTACGTGCGGATGCGTTCGTTGCGTTCGCCGGTGCCGACCTGGGCCTTGCGTTTCGCCGCGTATTTCGCGTTTTCCTCGGCGACCCGCGCGTCCAGCAGGCGTGAGCGCAGCACGCGCATGGCCTTGGCCTTGTTCTTTTGCTGCGACCGCTCGTCGGCACAGCGCACGATGAGGCCGGTCGGTTTGTGGATGATTTGCACCGCCGAGTCGGTGGTGTTGACACCCTGCCCGCCCGGACCGGAAGCGCGGCAGACGGTGATGTCCAGTTCCTCCGGCTTGATTTCGATGTCCACCTCCTCGGCCTCGGGCAGCACGGCCACGGTGCAGGTGCTGGTGTGAATGCGGCCCTGGGCCTCGGTCGCCGGCACGCGCTGGACGCGGTGGACGCCGCTCTCGTACTTCAATCGCTTGAACACGTCCTGGCCGGTGATCTGGAAAATCACTTCCTTGAGTCCGCCCAGGTCGGACGGGCTGGAATCCATGGTCTCGACCTTCCAGCCGCGCGCCTCGGCGTAACGGGTGTACATGCGGTGCAGGTCGGCGGCGAACAGGGCGGATTCCTGGCCGCCCGCGCCGGCTCGGATTTCCATGATGGTGTTGCGCGAGTCGTTCGGGTCAGGCGGCACGATGCCAGATTGCACCTGCTGACCGAGCCGTTTTTCTTCCGCTTCCAGCCGGGTGATTTCCTCCTTCGCCATCACGGCGAGTTCCGAATCCGCCGGTTCGCTCCGGAGCAACACGCGGTTCTCCTCGAGGTGCTCAAGCGTCTTGAGATAGGTGTCGCCTGTGGCCACCAGCTCCTTGAGCCGGGCGTACTCGCGGGACAACTCCTGCGCGCGCTGCGGGTTGTCGAAAGCCTTGGGATCGCTCAACGCGCTCTCGACCTCCGCAAAGCGGCGGCGGAATTTTTCGAGGTGCGGACGGAAATCCATTTCGTTAACGGAGATTGACGATGGGGCCGCCTCGAGTTCGGAAACCGCCCGGCCTCGATGGCGGTCCTTGCCTCATGAATGGAGCCGGCGACTGGTCATTAACGGGGAAAAAGATACCGCCCGCTTTCCCGGACACGGGAAGGCGGGCGGGAAGGCGGGCAGCAGCTACTTCTTCTTGCGCTTGGTCGCCGCAAAGGCCGCCTGGGCGGCCTGGGTCTTGGCGGCGCGTTGCTGGAATTTGTCCACGCGGCCGGCGGTGTCCACGAATTTCTGCTGGCCCGTGTAGAAGGGATGGCAGACGTTGCAGATGCCGACAATGATCACGGGCTTGGTGGAGCGGGTCTTGATCACGTTGCCGCAGGCGCAACGGATTTCCGCGTCCACATACTTCGGATGAATGTCTGCTTTCATAAAAGGGCGCAAAAAATAGCACGGGCCGGCGACCTGACAAGCGCGAATTTGGCAATGCAACGGGGGGAGACCAGCGAGGCAAGCGCGTCCGGTTGGCGCGTTCTCGCCGCCCCGGCGGCGCAAACGACCGTTTTTATCCCCGGCCAGCCACCGGCTTAATACAGCAAATACTTCCGGCGCTCGCGTCGGAATTGGTCCTCGCCCGCCTTCCACGACGCCACGATCTCCGACGCCGATTTGCCGGATTGCAGCGCCCGGCGCGTCGCGTCCGTGCCGTTCACCTTGTCGAACATGTCAAACTTCTTGCCGGCTTTGACGGCTTCCTCAAACAGATCGCGCCCGGCCACTTTCCTCAGCGCCTCCATCGCGTAGTAATTGATCGCGGTGAGCGGCGCGTGCGCGGCGTCGGTGAAATGAATCTGCGCGCCGCCGATGATCTGGTCCTTGAACGCGAAGTAATACGGCTTGTAAGTCACGGGTACGAACCGCACGCCCGGCAGTTGGTAGCCATTCAGCGTCTCGGCGAATTTGTGCATGTCCACCCCCGGCGCGGCGACGCACTGGAACGGCAGCGTGTACCCGATACCCGTGCTCGCTCCGCCGATTTCGCCAATCATGCCCGTCGCCACCTGGAAGAGCGGCGATTCGCCGTGCGGCACGTGCGGCGAGGTCGGCACCCACGGCAACCCGGTGTCGCGCCAGACCATCGTGCGTTTCCAGCCTTTCATCGGCACGACGGTGAGCTTGCAGGACTTTTTGAGCCAGCCCTGGTCGTTGATCATTTGCGCGAGTTCGCCGCACGTCAGGCCATAGACGTAAGGCACGTCCCACTGGCTGACGAACGAGCGATACTTCTCCTCCAGCATCGGGCCTTCGATGCGCACGCCGCCCAGCGGATTCGGCCGGTCCAGCACAACAAACTCCACGCCGTTCTCGCCACAGGCCGCCATCGCCACGCCCATCGTGCTGATGTAGGTGTAGGAACGGCAACCGGTGTCCTGCAAATCATAGACCAGCGCGTCAAGCCCTTTGAGCATTTCGGGCGCCGGCTTGCGCGTCGCGCCATACAGCGAGTGAACGGGAAGGCCGGTGCGCGGGTCGGTGCGACTCTCGATTTTGTCGCCGGCCGGCACGTCGCCGTAAATGCCGTGCTCCGGCCCAAACAACGCCACGAGCTTCACGTTCGGCGCGCGGCGCAGGACCTCGATCGTGCTCTCGAGGTTGCGATTGACGCCGGACGGATTGGTGATCAGCCCGACGCGCTTCCCGGCCAGGGGCTTGAACTTTTGCTCCACCAAAACCTCGTTGCCCAGTTTCACCCGGGCGTGACTCGTTTGAAGTTGAAGCCCCAACAGGAACACCATCAAACCCATGAACCAAGCCGACCCTGAATGTTTCATGCCGCGAGGTTAGAGGCCGTCACTTCGACAGGGCAACCCTTTTGCGTTTCCGGCGAGCCACCGCGATGGCGAATTCCATTCGGCAGATTGGCCAAACGCCCGGGGACGCCGACGCTGGCTGGCGTCCGCGGATTGGAAATCCGCGATCCAGCGGACTGGAAGTCTGCGCTACGGGCATTGTTGCGAAGCAAGTCTTTGGCACCACCCAAAAGGATTGCGTCACGCCGGTCGCGCGCTTTCAATGTTCGCAATGATGGCCAAACGTGTCATTCCCTGTCTCGACGTGCATGACGGCAAAGTCACGCGCGGCGTCCAGTTCGGTCGCGCCGAAGCCGGCGAACTCCGCAACGTGGGCGATCCCGTCGAGCTCGCTTTGCGCTACAACGAACAGGGCGCGGACGAAATGGTGTTCTTTGACATCACTGCCAGCGCGCATGGCCGCGCGACCA
This sequence comes from Verrucomicrobiia bacterium, assembly GCA_011525685.1. Lineage (GTDB taxonomy): Bacteria > Verrucomicrobiota > Verrucomicrobiia > Limisphaerales > JADLHS01 > WYBW01. Next base: position 4,223 of record WYBW01000190.1, on the reverse strand, counting down.
TGGTCAACGTGATTGAACGCGCCGCGGACCAGTGCTTCATGCCGCTCACGGTCGGCGGCGGCATCAAGTCGGTGGAAGACATGTACACGATGCTCCGCGCGGGCGCGGACAAGATCAGCATCAACTCGTCGGCGCTGGCCCGACCGGAACTCATTCGCGAAGGCGCTCAAAAATTCGGCAGCCAGTGCATCGTGGTCTCGATTGACGCGAAGAAGACCGGCCCGGACCAATGGGTGGTGTTCTCGCACGGCGGCCGCAAGCCGACGGGCCTCGATGCCATTGAATGGGCCAGGCGCGCCGTGTCTCTCGGCGCGGGCGAGATCGTGTTGAACTCGATTGACGCCGACGGTACGAAAGCCGGCTTCGATCTCGTGATCACGCGGCGCATCAGCGAATCAGTCGGCGTGCCGGTGGTGGCCAGCGGCGGCGCGGGCACGCTCGGGCACATGGCGGACGTTTTGCTCGAAGGCAAAGCCGACGCCGTGCTGGCGGCGAGCATATTCCATTTCGGTGAATACACTGTCGGTGAGGTGAAGCGGTTCTTGGCTGACAGGAATATTCCGGTTCGCCTTTGAGCCAATGCGTACGGCAGGCGGGATTGCCGGGCTGGCGCGACGTTACCACTTGGCTTGCAATCGCGAATTGTAAATCGTACACCCTGAGCCGCACATGAGCTTTTACGACAAGTTGAAATTTGACGCCAACGGGTTGATTCCCGCCATTGTCCAGGAACAGAAAACCGGTCGCGTGCTGATGATGGCGTGGATGAACCGCGCCTCGCTGGAGAAGACCCTTGAAACCGGCAAGACCCATTTCTGGAGCCGCTCGCGCCAGAAGTTCTGGATGAAAGGTGAAACCAGCGGGCACACCCAGCAGGTGAAGGACGTTGCCTTCGATTGCGACGGTGACACCCTGCTCATTCAGGTCGAGCAAAGCGGCGCGGCGTGTCACGAAGGTTACCGGTCGTGCTTCTACCGGTCGGTCGAAGCCGGCGGCGCGTCTTTCAAAGTGACCGAGCCGCAACTGGAAACGCCGGAGCAGATTTACGGGAAGAAATGACGAATGACGATTCGCCCCAGGCTTGACTCTTTGCCGGCGCCGCCCGGTTTCCGCGTTCGACATTCGTCGTTGGACATTTGAGATTAGCCCATGGAAGAAACCGTTCCCTTCGCCAGCAAGTGGTATTTCCTGATGTTTGCGCTGCTCGTGTTCTCGCGCGGCATGGACTTTCTGAGCACGTGGGTGGCCACGCCCAACCTCGTGCTCGAGGGAAATCCCATCGCCAAGAAACTCGGCTGGACGTGGGGATTGATCGTCAACGTGGCGGTGGTGTTGCTGCTTTCCTTGTGGCCGGTCGCGGCCATCGTCGTGAGCACCGCCAGCGTCATGGTGGCGGCGCGCAATTTTCAATCCGCCTGGCTCATGCGCACGCTGGGTGAGGACTCCTATCGCGACTGGCACATCGAACGCGTGCAGGAAACGCGCATCTCGGTTTACCTGTTTTGTCTGTTTGGCAACACCCTGTTGACGGCGGGCGTCGGCCTCGGTGTCATCTTTTTCAGCCGGACGGAGTCCGGAGAGGTGGCGTTGATTCCCGTGGCCATCGGGATGGGCATTGTGTCCTACGCGGTGGCGGTCGTCTTCTACACGCTGCTGGCCATCTGGCGCCTGCGGCGGACGATGGGGCGGCAGCCAATGCGCAACCTATACGGCAACGGTGGTGGCAACGGCCCGCGTGAATTGGCTGAGGTCCTCGTCCACGATGAAACCAAACCGCCGTCACCTTAGCCGACCGGATCTCCGCGCACCATGTATTCACCTTCTCTGGATCAATTCCTGAAACTGGCGGAACAGGGCAACCTGATCCCCGTCACCTGCCGTATTCTGGCCGACATCGAAACGCCGCTCTCGGCCTATCGCAAGATCCGCGGCCAGGGCGAATCGTTCCTCTTCGAGTCCGTGGAAGGCGGTGAACATCTCGGGCGCTACTCGTTCGTCGGCTGCAACCCCCGCGCCGTCATCAAGCAGACGGGCAACCGTGTGGAGGTGATGGAGGGTGGAAACGTGGTGGAAAGCTTCACCGTCGCGCGCAGGACAGGCGTCGCGCCTGTCTCAAATCAAGTCCAAGCTGCCCAAGCGGAACAGAACAGTGGAGACAGGCGTGACGCCTGTCCTACGGTTCAGGACGGCCTCGAAGTCGTCGAGCGCGTGATGAAGAATTACCGCCCGGTCACCCTGCCGGGCTTGCCGCGCTTCACCGGCGGCGCAATTGGGTTCATCGGCTACGAATTCATCCACGACGTTGAAGCCGTCGTCCCGCGCCCGACGCATGACGAATTGAACACGCCAGTCATGTATTTCCTGGTCGCTGACCAATTGCTGATTTTTGACCGCGTCGCACAGACCATTACCGTGCTGGTAAATGCCGCCATTGACGAAGCCGCCAGCCCGACCGACGCCTACGAAAACGCTGTCGAAGAAATCGAGCGCCTGCTCTCGTTGCTCGAACAACCCAGCGAACATCATCCCGTATCCGTCCCATCGGAAGTCCCATCCGTCCCATTTTCATCAAACCAGCCCAAAGACAAATTCCTCGCGAACGTCCAAGCCTCCAAGAAGTTCATCACCGCCGGCGACATCATCCAGGTCGTCGGTTCGCAACGCTTCAGCGTCGAGACCAAGGCGTCGCCTGTGGACGTCTACCGCGCGGCGCGTTCGGTGAATCCCTCGCCCTACATGTTCCTGCTCGAACTCGACGGCTTTTCCCTCGTCGGCGCGTCGCCGGAAATTCACGTGCGTTGCGAGGACCATAGGGTTGAAATTCGGCCCATTGCCGGCACGCGCCGGCGCGGCAAGACGGCAGACGAGGACACCGCGTTGGAAAAAGAACTCCTCGCCGACCCGAAAGAACGCGCCGAACACGTCATGCTCGTGGACCTGGCGCGCAACGACATCGGGCGCGTGTGCGATTTCGGCAGCGTGCAGGTCAAGGACCTGATGATCATTGAGCGTTACAGCCACGTCATGCACATCGTGTCGAGCGTGGAGGGAAAGCTTTCCGTCGGCAAGACGCCCTACGACCTGATGCGCGCGACGTTTCCGGCGGGCACGGTGAGCGGTGCGCCGAAGATTCGCGCCATGCAAATCATCTCCGAACTCGAAGGCACGACGCGCGGGCCGTATGCCGGCTGCGTGGGCTACTTCAGCTTCAACGGCAATCTGGACACCTGCATCACCATCCGCACCGCGCTGCTGAAGGACGGCAAAGCGTATGTCCAGGCTGGAGGGGGCTGGGTCAATGACTCAGAGCCGGAGAGCGAATTTCAGGAAACGGTTAACAAGTCAAAGGCAATGCTGAAAGCGGTTGCCTTGGCAGAAACATTCGCAAAGACCTGACGGCATGAATCAATCTCAGCAAAGCCATCCACCCTCCGCAGTCTGCTACGGAGGACGGGTGCTCAAAGCCGTGGCGCTGGCGGAGACGTTTGCGCGGGCAACGTGAATTGTGATAAACTCCCACCCATGAAAGCAACACTAGCGGAACCCGAAATCGTGACGCGCAAAGGCAAGCCCGTCTCCGTCATCATTCCCATCAAGGACTACGAGGAGCTTTTGGAGCGCGTCGAGGACGCCGAGGATGTCGCCTGGCTCAAGCGCGCCCGCAAGACTCCGCTTCAATACCGTCCGCTGGAAGACTACCTGGCCGAGCGCAAGCGCAAGTAACCTGCCATGTATCGCGTCCTGCTTGAACGCGCTGCGGAGAAAGACCTGTCGCGCCTCTCGTCCGCGATTCACGACCGCGTCATCGCGGCAATTCAAGCGCTCGCAAACAACCCGCGCCCGCCCGGCTGCCGCAAACTCGCCGGCAGCAAGAACGACTGGCGTATCCGCGTTGGCGACTACCGCGTGATATACGAAATTGCCGACCAGATTCGCGTCGTGCGGGTCAACCGCGTGCGCCATCGCCGCGAGGTCTATCGCTGACGGCAAAGCCTACGTGCAAGCCGGCGGCGGCTGGGTCAACGACTCCGAACCGGAAGCGGAATTTCAGGAAACGGTGAACAAGAGTAAAGCGGTCTTCCGGGATTATTGTGGCTAAAGGTCGAGTTTGCCGCAGAAGAACAGGATACGGTTGCGGAAGTTTTCAAAGCTGCGGAAGCCGCGTGCATTGTATTTGATCAGTTGGATTTTCGAGTTCAGCCCCTCGGTCATCGCGTTGGTGA
>WYBW01000023.1 GCA_011525685.1 Verrucomicrobiia bacterium | reverse complement strand
CCAGGCACGGCGTGGCAGGCCAGGAATTCGCCGCGTTTGCGGATTGGAAATCCGCGACCCGGCAGACTGGAAGTCCGCGCTACGGCATCGCCTCGGCGCCCCCTGCAAGAAAATGAGATGCGCCCAGCGTGCGCGGAACTTGCCCCATCGCGCCGCTGGCGGATAAGGTTGGCCATGCGCAAAACTTTGCTCACCTTCGTGGACGACCTGTATGAGGATCTGGAATTGTGGTATCCGAAGCTTCGTCTTGAGGAGGCCGGTTATGCCATGCGCCTGGCCGCGCTCGAACTCAGTACCTACAAGGGCAAGCACGGCTATCCGGCCATGGCCGACTTGTTGTTGAAGGACGCACGGAGCGACGACTTTTGCGGGCTGCTCATCCCGGGCGGGTTCATGCCGGACAAGCTGCGCCGCGAGGCGAAGGTGCTGTCCCTGACCCGTAAGTTCTTTGATCAGGGCAAACTGGTTGCCTTCATCTGTCACGGCGGTTGGATTCCCATCTCGGCGAGAATCCTCGCGGGCAAACGCGCCACCGGTTCGCTGGGCATCAAGGACGACCTGGAGAACGCCGGCGCGATCTGGGTGAACGAGCCGGTCGTGGTGGATGGCAACTTGGTTTCCAGCCGGACACCGGCGGATCTGGCGGCGTTCGCGAAAACGATGGTGGACTTTCTGAAGGCAGAACCGAGCCGAGGAGGGCGTTGCTGAATGGCGCACGGCGCAAAGGCTTCTGCCGACCCCACCTTCTCGTCCAAGCCGCGCTCCACGCGGGAGGTGGTCCGCCGCGTGGCGGTATATCTCCGACCCTACAAATGGCTGGCCGTGGCCACCGTGGGTTGCGCGATCCTCTCGCTGGCGGCGGGCATGGCCTATCCGCTGTTAACCAAGGTCATCCTCAACAACGTGATCCAAGGCAATCGCGCCGACCTGCTGACCTGGGCCGCTCTGGGCTTGCTGTTCGCGTTCCTGTTGCGCGAGGCCTTCAACACCGTCCGCATCCGCATCAACAACCGCCTCGAACAAAACGTCATCTTCGACATGCGCCGACAGGTTTATGCCCGGCTGCAACGCCTGCCCATCGGCTGGTTTGATCAACGCGCGTCCGGCGATCTCATCACGCGCGTCATCGAGGATGTGAACGCGGTGGAGAGGCTGCTGATTGACGGGGTCGAACAGGGCACGGTGGCGCTGTTGAGCATCGTGGGCGCGCTGGTGTTCATGTTTGTCGCCAGTCCCCTGCTCGCGGGCGTGGCGCTCCTTCCCCTGCCCTTCCTGGTCGGCGGCGCGCTGTGGTACACACTCACGGCGCACAAGCGTTATCGGGTGCAACGCGAGGCGGCCAGCGCCATGAACGCGCTGCTCATGGACAATCTCCAGGGCGTGCGGCAGATCAAGGCCTTCGGCCGGCAGGACCACGAGGACCAGCGTTTCACCAGCCGCGCGGATGATTTGCGTGAGGGCACACTCGTTGTGATGCGCGCGTGGAGTTGGTACGGGCCGGCAATGCAATTTATCGGCGCGGCCGGCATTGGTCTCGTGCTGTGGATTGGCGGACGTCAAGTCATGCAAGGGCGCATGGACGTGGGTCAACTCGTCGCCTTCATGCTCTACGCCGGCATGTTCTTCTATGAGCCGATCGGCAGGTTGCATGGCTTGAACCAGATGTTGCAGGCGGCCCGCGCCGCCGCCGCGCGGGTATTCGACATCCTCGATGCCCCGGCGGAACGGCCAGACCGTAGCGGCCGGCTGCGCCTGCCCATCCGCGGCCAGGTGACTTACGAGAACGTCAGCTTCAGCTACGGCGAGGGTAAAAGTGCCTTGCGGGACATCAACCTCCACGCCGAACCCGGCGAGATGATCGCTCTCGTCGGCCCGACCGGAGCCGGCAAATCCACCGTCGTCAATCTGCTCCCCGCGTTCTATGAGCCGACTTCCGGCCGCATCCTCATTGATGGACAGGATACGAGCGGCGTGTCGCTCGAATCACTGCGCTCGCAGATCAGCGTCGTGAGCCAGGAACCGTTTCTTTTCAACGGGACGATTCGCGAGAACATTCTCTACGGCAAACTTGAAGCTACCGAAGAGGAATTATTGACGGCATCGCGCGCGGCGAATTGTCACGAGTTCATCTCGCGGTTGCCGCAGGGCTACGACACGCGCGTCGGCGAACGCGGCGTGAAACTCAGCGTGGGTGAAAAGCAACGCGTCAGCATTGCGCGGGCGTTGCTCAAAAACGCGCCCATCCTCATCCTCGACGAAGCGACGGCGAGCGTGGATACGGCTACGGAGCGGCTGATTCAGGAGGCTTTGGAACGGCTCATGGCCAACCGCACGAGCTTCGTCATCGCCCACCGCTTGAGCACCATTCGCCGGGCCGACCAGATTCTCGTGCTGCGACAGGGCAGAATCATCGAACGCGGGACGCACGAAGAATTGCTGGCCCTCGACGGCCTTTACGCCCGGCTCGCGCGGATTCAGGGAACGACCTTCATCGAGGAGAGTTTTGAGCGACTTGAGGTGGCGCAATAAAATGTCTCTGGGCCTTGGCCGCCCGCCGATGGAAGCGAAAGCGATAGAGGACTACCGCAGCCCAGGACGCGAAGCGTTGGCCGACCTCGACTCGAATTCGCGAAGCATCGTGGACTGCGCCAGTCCTTTGGCGCTATTCGATAGTCGTCGCCGGGAAGAGTCTGCCTCGCGCCTCACCTTCGCGCGGCTGGTCAAACCTTGATTGACTGAGGAGCTGCTACAAGGAGATTCTGTCGGCATGTTTGGGCTCAAGAAACTTCTTCTGGTTGCAGTTGCCGCTGGTGTCATCTGGACCGCATCCACGTATGCAGCAGATTCAAGTTTATCGCGCCTTGAAGGCCGCCATTACCGCGGCGCCGGTGATATCGAGTATCTCCAGTTGTTGGAAACCGCGCGGCGCATGTTCGAGCCGGACGCCGAGCGGCAAAACCTCGCCATGCTTTACGTTACCAACTGGAATGGCTTGGTCGAAGGGCCGACCTGGGATGCGTGGTGGATTCAAAACAGTTACGGCACGACGTACGGCATCCTGCCGCTCCTGCGCGAGCCGTTCCTGACGTTCCTGCAAAACTCGCAGGACTTGTGGTTCGATCAGATGGGCGACGGCAAACGCGTGGGTGCAACGCCGCCGCATGATTGGGTCGCTCCCGACGGCGCGCTGGGTGATGCCGCCCGCCCGGGTTGGATTGTGTACAAACAGGGTGACGGTCGCATTGGCATCCATGATTGGGGAATGGAGTTCACGGCGGCGGGCATGGTGATGCAAAGTGAATTGCTGCTGACCACTCGTGATCCGCAAGCCATCGCGCATTACCTGCCCAAGCTGGAACGGTGCGCGGCGTTCATCGAAACGCGCCGTGATCCGACGAACAATCTGTTTTTGGCCGGGCCGGCGGGAAATCTTCTTGCGCCCAGTTACGCCGGCTGGAAGCGGCCCGACGGAACTTACGACAAGGCTTACCTGACCGGCCTTTCGATCACTTATATCGCTGCGCTGGATCGGCTGATTGAATTGGAAAAGCTGGCCGGTCGCACGGCAATGGCCGAACGCTATTCCGCTTTGCGCACCTCGGCGCGGCAGGGATTGGCCGCGCTGACCACTGAGGAAGGTTATTTCATTCGTTCGCTTGATCCGGATGGCGCGCGCCACGGTGTGTTTGGAGCGGCCAAGCATGGCTACTTCGAGGCTTCGCCCAATCACGATGCCATCGCGTTTCGGGTTGTGGACAACGCACAAGCCGAAAGGATTTTCCGCAAAATCGCTTCGATTCCGGAATTGCGTCCGCACGATTTCATTTTGCCCAACTACCCGAGCTACGACGACATGTATGAGAAGCCGGAGGGTTTGTGGGCTTTCGGTACCTGGGTGAATGGCGGGCATTGGTCCACCTGCGAAGCGCGGATGATGCTGGCCTACTATCGGCTCGGGCGCTTCGAGGACGCGCGCCGCTCGATGCAGCGCCTGCTGACGTTCGCGGAGAGTTTCCGCCTCGACAATCCGCTCGTGAAACAAGGCAGCGACGTTTACCAGCCGAATCAGCCCATCAACCTTACCTATGATGCCTTCGGACCGCCCGCGGCGTTTATGCGTGGGCTCTTTGAATATCTCTATCGCGCCGATGGCCTCATACTCGTGCCGCACATTCCGCCGTCCATCACCGCACTGGAACAACTTGACCCTGTCCGCTTCGGTTCAAAGAAAGTCTTCCTCAGCGTGAAAGGCAGCGGACCGGTCACGGGCGTTACGGTCAATGGCAAGAAATGGAAGAGCTTTGATGCTGATAGAGTCTTCCTGCAGTTCGAGAAGACGCCCAAGAATGCCCGAGTGAAGATCCTGCTCGGTGGTGCGAAGTCGGTGCGGCCGGACGAACTCGAGATCACCCGAGCAACTGAACCAGTTACTTTCCTGGTCATTTCGAAAAGTTTCGACCCGGCCCAGACCCGACGACTGGCTCGGGTCCTGGCGTTTCAAGGAAAACTTTTCAAAGAGCGGCTTGAGGAGACCTACGAAGCCGCTCACGCGGGGTTGATCCTGGATTGCGCGCGGGCGGTTGCAGACAGAGATGAACTGCGGCGCGCGGGAAAGTTGACACTTCTGCCCGAACCCTCGCAGACCGCGGCGGACAGGTTGTTCGACGAGACCGTGTTCAGACTCTGTGACGGCCTCGAGGCGAAACTCGAATCGTATCGGAACTCGGCCGTTACAAAGCAGCGGAAGATGTTCGAGCTATGGCGAGCCAGTGAGAGGGACTTGTAAGGTTAGAAGCTCAACAGCAACTGCCAGATGTACATGTTGCCGAAGGCGTCAATGTCCTCCCAAACCTTGCGGATCAGTTCCGGACTGCCCGTGATCTCGGGCAAATCCTTGACGCGATCCTCCCATGGGAAACAGACACCGGGCCGCACGCGCCGGGGTTGCGGTCGTCCCGCCATGCCGGTCACTCGTTGCCGGTTGGCCTGCGATTCAGGCAGATCGCAGGGCGGCGTGGCGGTGGGCGTTTTGTAAGTGTTGCCCGCATACACACCGACTTCACGCGTCGTTTTGGTCAGGGCAGAAAAAGCGCTCGATAAAACCGGCGCGGGAAGATCGCAGAGTCCGAATCAATGAAGTTGGTAAAGCCACTGCCAGGAATCAGGTTCGTGGAAATGGACGCCCAATTCGCCAAGTTTGTGCTCGCATCAATTTGATACCTGCCGCCCACCGTGCCCAGGAGCGTGAGTTGGAACTGACCATTAGCCAAAGCGGCGTTGGTCATCCTCGCGGTGCCATCAACGACGTCGAGCCTGACGCCATTGGCAAGATAGGCAGGCGTGAAATAGAGTCCGTTTCCCAGCGCACTTCCGGCAGTGCCGGCGAACACTCCACCACGCGAACCGGCCATGAGAATTTGGAAAGCCTGATTGGTGGTTGGAACAAAGCCATTGGTCAGTCCAAGGCTGAGCATACCAGCCAGCGTGGCGCTGCCGCTGACTTGGAGCTGGCCGAATTGCGTGCCTGCGGTCGTCCCACCGATGAGTGTCTTCAGTGTGCTCAAGCCGCCGGGTGAATAATTGCCGACAACACGAATGACTCCTGAGAGCAATTCCAGATTGCCTGACTGGATGAAGCTGACGATCGAGATGGTGTTGGTACCAGTGCCGGCGGACTTGCGATACGTGCCGTCGTTTCTGAAGGTGGAAGTGCCACCGACATTCTGAATCAACATGCCATCGAATTGCACGTCGAAGAGTGCGCCGGGCTGATTGTGGAATGTCACGTTGTTGTCCAAATTGAATTGTCCAGCAGTCCACGAGGTCGTTCCCCCGTTGTTAATGATCCCGCTGTTCGCCAGGGATTTCGCACCATTGCCGTTCAGCCTGAGTACGCTGCCTGAAGCAATGGCCAATTGCGGCGACATCGTTCCGCCCGTCCATTCGAGCGCGCCCACAAGCGTTGCCGTGCCACGCCAAATGCCGGCAGAGAAGACCAGATTCGTGGCGGCGATGTTTCCACTTACGGTTGCCTCGCCGGCACCTGTGGAAATGCTTTTCAATCCTGGCCCGCTGAAGGTGGTGTTACTGAAACTGTTGGCTTGATTGAAAAACATGCTTGTTCCGCTGGCCGCTTCAAAGGTGTTGCCAGCGCCGGTTGCCAGCAAAGAAGTGGTGCCGAATCGAATGACTCCATTGGAGACACTTGAAATCCCGTTGTTGATGAAACTGACAATTTGAATGTTGTTGGTACCGGTGCCGCCTGACTTGTTGTAGCTCCCGTCATTCCTGAAGGTCGAAGTGCCGGCGGTGGTCTGGGTCAACGTGCCGTCGTATTGCACATCAAAACGCGCGCCGGGAAGGTTGTGAAAAGTACCGTTGTTTTCCAGGTTCAATTGCCCGCCTATCCAAGTGATCGTGCCCGCGTTGGTGACGGCTCCGGCCCAAAAGGTCTTGGGCCCGCCAGCGAAAGTGAAGGTGCATGAAGGTTCGAGTTTGAGCTTCACGTTCGAAATTGTGCCTCCCGACCAACCGCCTGAACTGAGGACCGTGATTACGCGCGTGCCGTCGCCGGAAAGCGTGTTCGCATTCAGATTCAGGGTGAGGTTGCTGACGGTCGCGCTGGTGTCCAGAATGACGTCAAAAGCGCCGACGGTGGCCGAGTCCGCCGGGCCGGGCACACCAGCAGGCGACCAACCGCTTGACGCAGTCCAGTTACCGCCGGCGATACGTGTGAAGTTGGTTTGAGAGTAAGTCGCGGACGCGTAGTTGACGATGATGGCAACACAGGCCAGCCGAAGCATGGAACTTGCGGTCGCTGCAAGGCGACAACTGGGCGAGCAGATTGACCGTGAGATGAAGTTGATTGGTAACGTCATGACGTTGTGCGTTCGGTGCCCACCATGCTTTTCCGCCAGCAGCAGGCAAAGGGTTACAGTTTTTCCGGGCTGATTGGGCGCGACTCTACCTTCCAGCTAATCCGTGCCAAGCCAAATCGCTAACTTGCTGGAATTTGTGGGTGGGTTGCGTCCCCGTTGCGATCCTGCGGAATGGCTTCGGCTCAGAAGCTCAGCAGCAACTGCCAGATGTACATGTTGCCGAAGGCGTCAATGTCCTCCCAAATCTTGCGGATCAGTTCCGGACTGCCGGTGATCTCGGGCAGGTCTTTGACGCGCTCTTCCCAAGGGAAACAAACACCAGGACGAACGCGCCGCGGTTGCGGTCTGCCCGTCATGCCCGCAATGCGTTCGCGGTCCGCCACCGATGCCGGAAGATCACACGGCGGCGTTGACGTCGGCATCTGGTAGGTGCCGCTTGCATACACGCCCAGTTCGCGCGTGGTCTCGGTCAGCACCCGCAGGTTCTCGATGCTCGTGTCGTCCTGCATGATCGCGCCGGCGTCCATGATGTAACCGCCGTCCCGCGCCACTTCCTCGATGACACGTTGGCAGAAGGCACGAACCTCCTCCGGCTTGCCGAAGTTCAACAGGATGTTCGGCACGCCACCGCTGAGGGCGAACTTGTCGTGCAGTTTCCCGTGAACGTGGAAAATGTCGTCCTGGTCGCAGTGGAAGACGATGCTGCGGTCCGGCAGTTCGCGGAAGGAATCGAGGTGGTGCTTCCACTTGCCCTCGGCGTAGAACAAGGTTTGGTGTCCGTGCTTCCAGAATTCCTCGATTATCGGTTTAAGCGTGGGCCAGTTGTGCGAATGGAACGTTTTCGGATTGATGAAAGGCACGCAGCCACGATGCATCCAGAAGCCGATGGGCACCAGTTTCGCGGGGTCGGCAGTGGTCAGTCCCACGTGGCACAGATGCGGAGCCAGCGCCTCACACGCTTTCAAGACCTTGTTCGGTTGCGTGTGCATGTCCATCGTAAGACCGACATAACCGCGCAGTTTGTCCGCGATGATGTCAAACGGCGCTTTGAAGATGCCGGCGATGGCCGACACCGTGCCGCACTCGGTGCGCATCCGGGCAATCTGCGGGCCAAACGCGTAGAAATACGACAGCATCGCCATCGCGCCTTTGACGAAGGAGAGGTTGTTTCGATAGGTGGAGGGTTCGCCAATCCTGCTGACCTCGGTGGACACGCGCGGCAGCCAGACGTTGTAAAGGAAGGCCGTCGGGTCATCAATCAGCGCATCATATTCGTCCGCGCGCATCCACGCCTGATCCTCGGGCGGCTCGATGTAATTGAAGCCGGTCGTGTGAGGAATGCCGATGCCGGGGATGCCGTAGTAGCGCAGTCCCACCGCCTGGGCGAGCCCGGTCCAGACATAGACCATGTTGGGGACGATGGCGTCCCACTGAAAATCCTTCGCGGTTTTGATGGCGGCCTCGAAGGCCTTGTTGTAGTCGTGGGCCACCTCCTGGCAGGTGAAGCCCGCATATTTGGCGGTGAACTCCGCCACGAAGGGCCGGATCGGAATCATGTCCGGCTTTTCATTGCGCATGGCGGTGACGTATCGCTTGAGTCGCTCCTCGTAGAGTTGTTCCGCTTTCATAACCCGACGGCAGCTTAGGCGGGGAAAGACCGATGAACTAGAAAAATCCGCGATTGATGGCTCTCCAGCCTGCGCTACGCAGTTGGACTTGCCCGCCCCTCCGCGCCTGCTAAACCTTGCTCATGCGTTTGACGCTTCACTACGCGCTGGTCGTGGCCGCGCTCTTCCCAACAGTTGCCAGCCTCGCCGCGCGGAATGCAGCGCCGGCGCTTTCGCCACCCGTGACGATTGACATCGGCTCACGACTGGAATTGTTCGTGGACGATTTCCTCATTGAGCGGATGGACGGCACGCAGCTCAAGCTTCATGAAGCCCAACCGGCTGGCATTGCTTTGCGGTTTGACCGGCCATGGGAGGGAAGTTTCAGCGGTTACATCACCGTCATCAAAGATGAGGATCGCTTTCGCATGTATTACCGCGGCCTGGCCACCGCGGGCAAGGATGGCTCGACCAATGAGTGTACGTGCTACGCGGAGAGCGCGGATGGCATCCGATGGACCAAGCCGGACCTCGGGCAGTTTGACCTCCTCGGCTCGCGCAGCAACAACATCGTGCTCGCCCACGCCGCGCCGTTCTCCCACAACTTCGCGCCGTTCCTCGATACCCGACCTGGAATTCCCTCATCCGAAAAGTTCAAGGCGCTCGCCGGAACTTCGGGGAGCGGGTTGGTCGCGTTCGCCTCCGGCGATGGCTTGCGCTGGCGAAAAATGCGCAACGCGCCGGTGCTGACCAAAGGCGCGTTCGATTCACAAAACGTTGCGTTCTGGTCTGAGGTCGAGCAATGCTACGTCGCTTACTTTCGTACCTGGACCAGCGGTGAGTTCCAGGGATTTCGCACTGTCAGCCGCGCCACCTCGACCAATTTTCTCGACTGGTCAGCGCCGGTGGAGATGAGCTTTGGTGACACTCCACGTGAACACCTTTACACCAGCCAGACGCATCCTTACTACCGTGCGCCTCACATCTACATCGCCACACCGATGCGCTTCTTGCCGGGCCGAAAAGCTCTGACGGACGAACAGGCTGCGAGCTTGGGCGTGAATGCAGGCTATGCTAGCGATTGCGCCGACGCCGTGTTCATGAGCAGCCGAGGTGGAAACCGCTACACCCGCACCTTCATGGAGGCCTTCATCCGGCCCGGACCGGACCTGGGCAATTGGGCTTCACGCGCCGGCATGACTGCGCAGGGCGTTGTGCCGACTGGTCCGACCGAGATGTCACTCTACAAACAAGCCCACTACGCCCAACCCAGCGCTCATCTCGCACGCTACACGCTGCGCACAGATGGTTTCGCCTCGGTGAACGCGCCGTATCGCGGCGGCGAGATGCTTACCAAACCGCTGAAGTTCTCCGGACGCGAACTCGTCATCAACTTCGCCACCAGTGCCGCGGGCGGTGTCAAGGTGGAGTTACAGGACGCCGACGGAAACCCATTGCCCGGCTTCGCGCTGGCCGACGCCCGCGAACAGATCGGCGATGAAATCGAGCGTGTCGTTCGATGGAACCCCAACGCCGATTTGTCAAAGCTCTCAGGCCAGCCGGTACGGCTTCGATTTGTGATGAAGGATGCTGATGTGTATTCGATTCGATTCCGTCCCTGATTCAACGGCTGGCAACTTGAAGGCCAAAGGCAAGCGGGAGCAATTGGACGTGAGAAGATTCTGCCTGGTCGCGGCGGTGGCCGCGTTGCTCGCCGGCGCGGCGTGTCCGGTCGTCGGGCAACCGCTGGCCGCATGGAACTTTGACCAGCCCGGCGATTTGCAGGGCTGGCAGCCCAATGGTCATCTCACCGAGCTGGTCGTCACGGATGGTTCGCTCAACTTTCGCGCGGTGGGGAGCGATCCGATTCTCGAATTGAAACCGCTGCTCGATTTCGCGGCTTCCGCGTTTCAGGTTGTTGAAGTCCGGCTCACGGCGGACCGCGACGGCACCGCGGAACTTTTCTGGAGCAATTCCTCGACTGGCCGTTACGGCGGGTTTTCGCAGGAGAAATCCACCCGCTTCAATGTCACGGGCGACGGCCAGTGGCATACCTATCGCCTGCTCCCCTGCTGGCAGACGGAAGGCCGGATCGTGCGGCTGCGCTTCGATCTGTATGACGGCGCGAAGTTCGAGTTGGATTCGTTTCAGGTACTGCAACTGACGACAAACTCTGCCGCAATCAGAGCGGATTTTGAGTTCAACCAAGGAACGCAGGGCTGGCAGTGGTTGGACACGCTGGACGATCCGTCTCGGTTTGCTTGGACCGGAGGCGCGTTTCACTCAAGTCCCGGCGGCCTGCTTTTGAGTCCGCCGGTCCAGATTGACACGACCAACTTGAACTACGTCGCGGTGCGGATGGCGGTGGACCGCGGCCGGCGGGCGACCCTGTTTTTCGGCAGCACTCAGAAGCCGGGTCTTCACAGCTCTTCCTTTCCCATCGAATCCGATGGCCGCGAGCACACCTACAATCTCGACCTGCTGCCGGCCGCGGACTGGCGCGGTCAGGTGGTTGCTTTGGGCTTGCGACCGAGCGACGCCACCAACGCGAAAGTGCATCTGCGCTGGCTTAAAGTTGCTGAGGCCCCGCAGGGACCGGCGCAGTTGAAGATCGTTTCGTTCGCCGTGGACGAGGCGCTGCCACGATGCGGACTGCCGGTGACCTTGCAGGCAACGGTTGCCAGCAGTGGTGGTGAGCCAGCCCGCGGCATTGTCCCGGGCTTGCGGCTTCCAGCCGGCCTGACGGAATTGACTGCCCCCGACGACGCGGCGCATGAACGTCCTCTGGGCTTCGATGACGAACTGAAGATGACCTGGCGAATCCTGGCGGAACGCCCACTGACCAACACCATCCAGCTCGTCATCGCCGCGACCAACGCGGAGTCCGTGACCGCCTTTGCGCCGGCGCGCTTCACGCCGCGGCCACATGTTCCCAAGCTCGGCCACGTTCCCGAACCCAAACCCGTGCGCGGCCCGGTTGAAGTCGGCGCTTACTATTTCCCCGGCTGGAAACACGCGAGCCAGTGGCAGCCCATTCAAAGATTTCCCGAGCGCAAGCCGGTTCTCGGTTGGTATCGCGAGGGCGATCCCGAGGTCGCCGACTGGCACATCAAGTGGGCGGTCGAGCACGGCATCACGTTTTTCGTGTACGACTGGTATTGGTCGCAGGGCGCAAGGCAACTGGAGCACGCGTTGCACGATGGTTACTTCAAAGCGCGCTACCGGCATCTGCTCAAGTTCTGCCTCCTCTGGGCCAATCACAACGCGCCGGGCACTTCGTCATACGAGGATTGCCTCACCGTGACACGCTACTGGATTGAGCATTATTTTCGCCGTCCCGAACACCTGACCTTTGACGGCCAACCGGTGATGATCCTCTTCAGCCCGCATCGCCTGACCGAAGATCTCGGCAGCGAGGGCGTGAAGCGCGCGTTCGAGGCGATGCGGGAGGAATGTCGCAGGGCCGGATTGAAAGGCCTGCATCTGATCGCGTGTATCGGCGACCTCGGCGGCGCGCGCACAGCCGCCGCCGAAGGCTACGACGCCGTCACCGCTTACAACTGGCCGCACCTGGGCATGACGGGCGAAGGCATGTTCGCGCCCTTCGAGACGCTGGTGCCCGCCTTTCGCCGTCAATGGGAGCATCTGCTGGCCGAAAGCCCGATTCCCCTGACGCCACTGCCGATCTGCGGCGGTTGGGACAGCCGCCCCTGGCACGGCGAAAACAATCTCGTGCGCTTTGGCCGAACACCGGAATTGTTTCGGCGGCATCTGCTCGACGCGCGCGAGGTTTTACACCATCAAAGGCCCGAATCCAAAAGTCAAAAGGCCATCCTGATCGAAGCCTGGAACGAATGGGGCGAGGGCAGTTACATCGAACCACACAGCGAATTTGGCTTTGGCTACCTGGATGCCATCCGCGAGGTTTTCACCGATGCACCCGCGGAGCACGACGACCTCACGCCCGCCGACGCGGGTCTGGGACCTTACGATGTGCCGCCACCGGAGCCGCCACGGACGGCCTGGGAATTTGAGCGCGACGACGAGGGGTGGAACAACACCATGCAGTTGAGCGCGGTGGCTGCAGTGGACGGTCGCTTGCGTGCGCGAACAACCGGCAACGATCCAGCCTTCTTCGGTCCGCCGATGCAGGCGAAGGCCGCTGAGTTCAGCGCCGTCGTCGTCCGGATGCGATTGAGTCAATCCGCCGTTGGGGCACCCCGAGACGTCGCCCAACTTTTCTGGCGCACGAGCCGGATGGCCGAAAGCGAAAGCACCAGCGAACGGTTCTCCGTTCATGTGGACGGCCAGTGGCACGAATACCGCGTCTCGCTCGGTCAGAATCCTCGTTGGCGCGGGGTCATCACCCGGCTGCGACTCGATCCCGGCACGCGCCCGAACGTCGAAGTGGACTTGGACTTCATCCGTCTGGCAAAATGAGTTCCGCCATGAGCATGACACGCCGGGACTTTCTCAAATCCACATCCGCCGCCACACTTTCCCTCGCAAGCACCGCTTGGAGCGCGCAGACCACGAAGGACCAGCCGGGCGACGACGAAATTCTCGCGCAATGTCAGGCGGGCATCGAGCGACATCGCAAGAGTGATGGTGTCATCGTGTTGCGGGACGCAACCGGCAAACCGGTGACCAATGCCGCAATTCGCGTAGAACAATTGCGGCATGAGTTTCTGTTTGGCTGCAATTTTTTCATGTTCAACCGCACGGGCGATCCGGAACGCGAGGAGCAGTATCGCCGGCAGTTTGCCGCCTTGTTGAATTTCGCCACTCTCGGGTTCTATTGGGCAAGCTACGAATCGCAGCGCGGCAAACCCAATTACAAATATACCGACCAGGTCACCGAATGGTGCAAAGCGCACGGTGTCGTCTGCAAAGGCCACCCGCTGGTCTGGGATCATCCGGCAGGCTCGCCACGCTGGTTGCCGGAGGACACGGCGGAAATTGAGCGACTCTCCGCAGCGCGGGTGCGGGAGATCGTGGCGCGATTCAAGGGTCGCATTGATGTGTGGGACGTGGTCAATGAAGCCACGCATCTGCCCGAGGACATCAACAACACCCGGATGGCGCGCTGGGGCAAGAGTCTCGGTCCGGTGGATTACGTGGAAAGGCACCTGGGCATCGCCCGCGAGGCGAATCCGGCGGCAACCCTGGTCGTCAACGATTACCGCACCGAACCGGCCTACCTGAGGATTCTCGAAAGCCTGCGGGCCAAGTCTGAGAGTCTTTTCGACGTGGTCGGCATCCAGAGCCACATGCACGGAAAGGTCTGGCCGCTGCGCAAAGTGTGGGAGGTTTGCGATACCTACGCAAAGCTCGGTCTGCCCCTTCATTTCACGGAAACCACCATTCTCAGCGGCCCCCGCCTTGGTCCGGGTGAAAACTGGGGTGAAACTACCGTGGAAGGTGAAGCCCGGCAGGCCGAAGAAACGGCCAGGTTCTACACAGCATTGTTCGCGCACCCGGCGGTGCAGGCGATCACGTGGTGGGATTTCTCCGATCACGGCGCGTGGCAACGGGCGCCGGCCGGCTGGCTGCGCCGCGACATGTCACCCAAGCCGGTTTACGAACGGATGAGGTCTCTGATCCGAGATGCTTGGTGGACCAGGTTATCGGGCCGATCGGACGCGAGCGGCCAGTTCCGCGCACGCGTGTTCCATGGCCAGCATCGCATCGAGGTGGAATTGTCCGGTGGTCGCACCGTGAGCTCCGAGGCACACTGGCAGCGCGGAAACGCCAACCGATTCGAGATCAGAATTCCTTGAGCCGACGGCGGCTTGCGTCTCGTTCAGTCGCCTGACTGGCCTCTTTTCGCGCGCTACTCCGCCGCAGCGTCTGCACACGTCCAAGTGTCCTCTTGGACCTTTTCTCTCCACGGTAATCAGGATGCCGTCCAGCCTCTGTCCGCACTCGGAGCGCGTCGGATTCCGGGCAACTCGTTGATTTGCAACACCAAAAGTCCGATCCCCCTTACCGACCTCCCGTCGCTCGTGGCAGCCGTTTTGCTCCCAAAACCGTGTATTGGTAGCTGGATTTGCAATCGCAACCGCAATGGTGGTCTCAGACTTTCAGCTACTTCCGTCATTGTCAGCTTGGGAATCAGTCCGTGCTGGAAAGGGCCCATTTGAAAACAGCAGCTTCGGTCCAACTTGAATCTCGCCACCGGCAGTTGGCGCCGGAGGCGGCGGGACTACCGCCTGCCATTTGCCCGCCCCTCGCGAACCGCCATCCCGAACAGCGCCGGAGCCCTGTGTTTGGGCAACGTGTCCTGTGATGAATCAGGAGATCCCGCCAAAATGAAACCAACCATTCAAACTCCGAGGAATGACACCGGGAGTGCCGTCGTGCGCTCCAACGGCACAAAACTGAAGCGCGTCCTCCTGGTCGAAAGTGACGTCACAACCCGCCTGATCCTGCTGCACTTGTTGCGGTCAGTGGGATTTGAAGTGGACTTTGCTTCCAACGCTGGTATTGCGTTGAAGCGGCTTCGCAAGAACCCGGACGCGATCCTCATGGAGTTCAATATCCCGGGCATCCAAGGAAGCGAATTCATCTGCGAAGCGCGCAGGGATCCGCGGTTCGGCACGAAACCAATCTACATTTTCACCTGCGCCGACTTTATGAGCCGGACAGCCCGCGAACTGGTCGCCGGAGAAAAGATCAAGCTTTTTGATAAACTGTCGTTTCCGCCGGAAAAGATGGTCATCCAGATTGCCTCCGACTTGAAGGGGGTGAGGCTGAACGAGGAGCAACACGAGGCCATGTCCACGGACAAAAAAGAATTTCAAGCCTCA
This sequence comes from Verrucomicrobiia bacterium, assembly GCA_011525685.1. Lineage (GTDB taxonomy): Bacteria > Verrucomicrobiota > Verrucomicrobiia > Limisphaerales > JADLHS01 > WYBW01. The sequence continues at coordinate 3,281 of WYBW01000023.1, read as the reverse complement.
CTCAAGACACGGGATAATCTGAAGGAAAACCTCACGGAAATTCACGACGCTTTACAGGCGCTGGCCAAATCGGCAACGCCCGAGGAATGGCTGACGAATTGTGACGAACTGCGCCGCAAGGTTTATGGCCTGTTGAGTTTCGCCGCGGTGGCCAGAATCAGCAATCTGGCCCGCCAGGCCCAAGTGCTCGAAACCTATCTGAATCAGCTCTGCCACGAACCGAAATTGCTGAACCATTCCTGTCTGCAAACCGTTTCCATTGCCGTCGAGATGCTCGATGTGTTGTCGCGCTGTCCGGTCGAGGAAGGGGGAGAAATCACGGAATACTCGGCCGTCATTGTGGACCAGTCCCCTGCCTCCTGCACGGCTTTGGAGGAGGCGTTCCACGACGCGGGCTTCAAGCCGGCGTCCTTCCAGGAACCAGCCGAAGCGATCAAGCACCTGGCGACTCATTCCGCCCATCTCCTGGTTCTGAACGTGCGCGTGCCGGAAATGCACGGGCTTGATCCAAAAGCAATACGCGCCCTGCCAGGGCACTCCACCACCACAGTGATTCAAGTTCCCAGCCCCTCCGACCTGAACCAGCCTCCGGACACGCCGCCCATGAGCGCCGCGCGAATGGACGCAAACCCGATTGCACTGACCGACCTCGTGCTGAAGGCTCTGAGCCTCGTGCAGAAGCGGCCCGCGACGAGCATGGCCCCCGCACAAGCGGCCGCGCCAGTTTCCGCGGCGCAAAAGACCGTTGCCAAAAAATCCAGCAAAGACGCCAACTCTTCGCGCGAGGAAGGGAAATCCATCCTCTTCATCGAAGACGACCCGGTCATGCGAAAGGTTTACAAGACCCGGTTGGAGCGCGAAGGCTTTCGTGTTAAAAGCGCCGAGGATGGGTTGATCGCGCTGGAAATGCTGCCTACGGTGCGGCCCGACCTGGTGGTGTTGGACCTGATGCTGCCCAAGTTGCACGGCCTCGAAGTTCTTAAATTCATCCGGGCGGACGTCAACCTCAAAGCCACACCGGTGATTGTCCTCTCGAATGTTTACATGGAGGGCATGGCCACCCGAGCCATCAAGTGTGGCGCGAACCTGGGAATGCTCAAGACGCAATGCACCCCGGGGAAACTCATCTCCGCCGCCCGCGAATTGCTCGGGACTTCGGCCGCCTGCGAAGCGCAACCCTCCGCCGCCGCCGAGCCCGAACCTCAAGCGTCCGCCGAGCCGGTCCGTGCCGAAGACACCACGCACGAGAGCATGCAGCACGACCTGCTCAAGGATGCGCCGCAACTGATTGCACAACTCCGGCAAGATTGCTTGAACCTCGTCCGCACCTCCGGTTCAGAAGTGCATCTGGACCATTTGAACAGCCTCTATCGAAACGTGCGTTTTCTGGGCGCGCGCGCCAGCCTGAGCGGCTTTGCCAGTGTGGCGATGGCCGCCAGCGCCCTCGAAGCGTTACTCTTCGAGATCGGGTTCAACTACTCCCCAGCCACGCCATCGGCCTTGCAAAGCATCGCTCAAGCGGTGGATTGTCTGGGCCGCATGTTCCAAAATCCCGTCGCGTTGCGCGCGCCGACCAATCAGAAACCCAAAGTGCTGGTCGTGGACGATGATGCCGTCTGCACCACGGCAACGGTGGCCGCCCTCAAACGCGCCAACTTCGAGGCTTGCGGAGTGCAGGATCCGAAATTTGCGTTGAGCCGGATGCAGACGACGCACTTCGACCTCGTGTTGCTGGACATCAACATGCCCGGAATGAATGGGTTCCAAGTCTGCGAGGAGTTGCGCAAGCTGCCGGACTACAAAACCACGCCGGTGATTTTTGTCACCATCAGCACTGAGTTTCAGGATCGCGCTCGCAGTATTCTAGCGGGCGGCAATGACCTCATTACCAAACCCGTGTCGCCGCTGGAGTTGACCCTCAAGTCAACCATGCTGCTGCTTGACCCGAGCAAACAACGCACCACGCGGCCCGCTGCGGTTGCTGATGCTCCTGCCGTTGCCTCGCCAGATTCGGCCACCAATGGCCGAAACGAAGTCCGGGTGCAGGACTCCCGCAAAGTCACGGCCGAAGCATCGCCGGAAGCTCGACCGCACGCCGAGGTCTTGGCCAACCGGACGCTCCAACCGGTGGTCTCCGTCGAAGCCAGCACCGATGGCGACTCACAAGCCTCACAAACCGAAGTAGCTCCCGCCGCCGAGGCCGCGGCGCGCCCCCCGGGCGGAGAAGTCGCCGCGGAACAGTCATCGGTGGATGGAGTTTCAAGAGGCGGGAAATCCACCGACTCCGAAGCCGACATCGCCGAAGCGCAACTGCCACTTTCGCAAACCGCCTCGCGCCCCCCGCACGAAGAACTTGAAAAATATAGAAAGGAGCGCGCGGAACTGGCGGCACGCCTCTATGACGCGCAAGTGCAACTCGACCACACCCGGGAGCGCGTAACTCGGCGGGACGAGGCCCTCCAGCAACTCCAGAAGCAACTGGACGACCTGACCGCCGCAAAGCAGGAGCTCGAGAAACAGTTGACGGAAAAGGCGAAGAACTCGGAACCGTCGCAAAAAGCTGATGAACAAGCTCGCCAGGCCGCAACCGAGATGGCCAGGCGGATCAAGGAACTCGAAGACGAACTGAGCCGGAACAAAACCGCCTTGGCCGAGGCGCAAGCGGAACTCGCCAGGCAGGCCGCCGAACGCGCCCAACTCGATGAGGACCTGCGCCAACATCAAGCGGCGGCAGCCTTGACCGCCCAGCAAGTCGAAGCTCTTCAAAAGGAAGCAAAAGACCGCTGTGTCCGCCTGGAAAACGATGTCGTGGACTTGCGCCAGGCGCGTGAGGAGCTCAACCACAAGTTCGAGCAGGAACTCAAGGCCGCCGCTGAATCCGGCAAACGGGTCAACGAACTGGAAAGCGAACTCCGCCGCAGTCAAACCGCGCTGGAGCAGACAAAAGCCGAATGCGAGAAGCAAACCAGCGAACGCACACGGCTCGAAAGCGAATTGCGCCAGCAGCTCGCCGCCACCATGTCGGCCACCCAGCAACTCGAGGCGGTCCGCAAAGAATCGGAAGCACGCCACCGCCAGTTGGAACAAGAACTAGCCACTTTGCGCCAGGACCGCGAAGATCTCACCGCCCGGCAGGCACAGGAGTCCCAGGTCACCACCGATGCCAACCGGCGCATTCAGGAGCTGGAGAACGAGTTGCAGCGAAGCAAGGCCGAGTTCGAGCGCGCGCAAACGGAGACGGCGCAACGCAGCGAAGAGCGCGCGCGGCTCGAGGAAGATTT
>WYBW01000189.1 GCA_011525685.1 Verrucomicrobiia bacterium | reverse complement strand
TCTAACCGCCTTCATCCGCCGCCGTTCCAGTGCGGCGAAGTCTCGTTTCACACCTTTTGGATTACCCATATCGTTTTAGACAGCGACAGGGTAGAAGGTATCACTATATTATGCAAGCGTCAGTAGAACCATACAGGTTGAGGCGGGGGCTGGCAAGGTTTGCAGTTTCGCGTGTTGCTGCTGTACTTCATTGTCCTAAACTCGGATCAAGTTCCTTGAGGATTTCTTTTCGTGTTTTTTCAACTTCCACACCCAACTCGGTCAAAACGCGTGCAGCCACGCAATCGCCTTCGCGAATCAAGCCCAACAAAATGTGTTCGGTCCCGACGTAAGTGTGGTTCAGCGACCTGGATTCCTTGCAGGCAAGAGCCAGGACTTTTTTAACGCGCGGCGTGTAAGGAATGTTGCCGATCATCTTCTGGTCCGGCCCCGCGCCAACCTGCTTCTCCACCTCCATGCGGACGTTTTCGAGAACAACTCCCATCTTCTGGAGAACGTTGACCGCGACTCCCTGGCCCAGTTTAATGATACCCAGCAACAGATGTTCGGTGCCGACAAAGTTGTGATTGAAGCGGTCGGCTTCCTTTCGCGCCAGGGCGAGGGCTTGCTGAACGCGAGGGGTGAAACTACCTGAACCAGTATCCGCCGCGCCGGCCCCGCCAGCAGAGGCACCGGCCAGAACCAACGGCGTTGAGAAAAGTTTGGCGAAAAAGCCTTTTGGCTTTTCGGGCTTTGGATGGCCTCTGGGTGAGGCGTCGTCGGTCAGATTCAGCGGCACCGATCGGAATTGGGCCGCACTCTGATACGCCGCTTCCACCAACGCCATCGTCTTCAGATTGTCCCGTCCGCCGATGGCGGGCTCCTTCCCGGTTTCCAGCGCGATGAGCAGTTGCGCCATCGTGCCGATGAAGGCGTCGGGAAACCAGCTTTCGGTCCAGACTGGCGCTTCAAAATGTTCCTGCCCTTTGCGCGCGTAACGAATCGTCGAGGGCGTGGTGTAAGGGTCTTTGCACCAGCCGATGTCGCCGATGGCCAGGCCGTCCATGCCTTCAATTCGCCAGCGGATGTAGTTGTCCTTCGGGCAACCTTCCTTCGCCGGGCCGGTCCAGGTGTCGTCAATCGCCACGCAGCGCAGGCCGTTGGCGTATTCGAGGATGTACGCGCAGATGCCGTCGGTGTGCGGAAACTTCGTGCGCGGATCGGTGCGGACGCTGCAATAAATTCCCTCGGGATCGCCGAACCAGTATCGGAACGTGTCGAGGTGGTGAATGGACATGATGCGCAGCGTGAGCCAGCCCAGGTCTTTCTGCCACGGCATCCAATGCGGAATGGCGCGCATCTCGATGGTGGCAAACACCGGCTCGCCCAGCGTGCCATTGTCGAGCAGCGTCTTCGCGGCGCGCACGGATTGGTCGTAGCGCATGTTTTGATTCACCGCGAGCGTGATGCCGGCGGCTTCGCAGACTTGGACGGCTTCGAGCGCTTGGGCGTAACTCATCCCGAGCGGCTTCTGCGCGAGGATGCCTTTGAGGGTCTTGCGCGCGCAGGCGGCTTTGATCAAACCAAGCTGCGCGTTCGGTGGAACTGCAATGTCGAGCACCTCGATTGTGGGATCATCCAGCAACTGCTCGTAATGGTCGTAAACCTTCGCGATGCAATGTCGCTGCGCGACGGGTTCGGCGTTCTCCTTGTTGCGCGATGCGATGGCGACGGGGTTGAATCCCGCCTTGCGATACGCGACCAGGTGGCAGTCGTTGACAATGAACCCGCTGCCGAGGATACCGATACGGAAATCCTTCCGCTGCGGCAGGGGCGGATGAATGTTCAGTTCCATGGGCTGAGAAGTCCCCAAGCCAAAGTTTGCACGTTAAACCCCTGAACCAGTCGGGAAGGGCGTAACGCCGGTTTTCCAACCGGCGCACCTGCCCCACGGAGTAAAGCCCGTACCGAGGGCCGCGGACTCTCGGCGAAATACTCCACGGGTCGAGCCGACTGGAAAGTCGGCGTGACAGACCGGCGGTTCATGATAAGGAGCATGGCTTTGTCCGCCGGGCGCGTTTCACTTTTCAACGAGCACGGCCTGTTATCAGAGATCGAGCACGTCAGGTTTGTTGAGTTGGTAGTCTCCATTCTGATCCACCTTCACGAGGTTGCGGGCCACCAAGGAAGCCAGTGGTACGTCCACCCAATGCGGGTTCTCCTCGAACATCTTGCGCTTGGCCGCGCGGCGGGCGATTTCGCCCCGGCTGAAGACCTCTTCCGGGCGCACTTGGAGAAAGTTGAGCACGAGCGATTCTTCCTGGGTCATGCGTGTGGCATTGGGCGACGACGCGGTTGCGCACAACCAACCACACCCGTCGGCGCACGTTGTTGTGTCGCCGATGCTAAATGCGCCGGGCCGCATGGCAACCGGCAAATTCGAGATTCGACTCCACTCGCCGCACCTCATTTTTGCAAGCTCGCCGGTCGCCCGAGCGTCGCGGCTCACCAGCCGCCCAGTGAGTTGGGCGACTGGTGAGCCGCCCCTCCAGCATCCAACCCGGCCACGCGGCCACTTGCCGGCAGGTTCGCTGGCAACAAGCCAAGACGCGCCCGGTGCGCCACCGCTTGAACCGGTACCGCAATTTGCCAGACTCGCCAAGCATGAAGACCAGATCGCTCTCAGGCCGCCTCACCGTCGTTGAGGGCGACATCACCCGGCAGCCCGTGGAGGCGATCGTCAATGCCGCCAACACGACCCTGCTGGGCGGCGGGGGCGTGGACGGGGCGATTCATCGCGCCGCCGGCCCGGAACTGCTGGCCGAGTGTCGCACGCTGGGCGGTTGCGCGACGGGTCAGGCGAAGATCACCAAAGGCTATCGGCTGCCGGCGAAATGGGTGATTCACACCGTTGGCCCGGTATGGCGGGATGGCAAGCACGGCGAGGACGAACTACTGGCCGGTTGTTATCGCCGTTGCTTTGCCTTGGTGGAGCAGCATCACATTCGCACCGTGGCGTTCCCTTCCATCAGCACCGGCGCGTACGGATTTCCGATGGACCGGGCGGCCCGAATTGCCGTGAGGGAGACAGTGACTTTTCTGGAGCGCAACGCATCCGTGGAAAAGGTCCTGCTCGTGTGCTTTGGCCGCAACGCGTTCGAGATTCACGCGCAGGCGGTGACGGCGGCGGTCGGCTGACTGGCTTTTGCGAGATTGATGACGCGGGCTTTGGTCGCGGGGTGGATGGGTAAGTGAGTCAGTGGCTGAGTGAGAGGGTGCGCCTTCATCTTCCCACTCACCCACCCTCCCGCTGACTCACTCACTCCCCCGTCGGCCTCTCCACGCCCGAATCACTTCACTGCCTGCCCTCCGCCTGCCGATTCGGATTCAACTCCTGAAACAGCTTGAGCCACCCAAGCACCATCGCCTCGGCGATGCCTCCGGCCTGCCGCAATTGCTCCGGCGTTTGCCCCCAATAAAATCCCATCCAACCCGAGGCGGGCGGCGAGGAGCGCTGGATGAACTGCCCCAGTTCCTCGGCGGTGCAGGCCAGCGGAAACATTTCCTCGATCAGCAGCGGCTTGCCGACGTTGAAAACTTTCAATCGCTCCAGGCTCTTTTCCAACTCGCCGCTCTTGGGGTATTCGTGAACGGCGATGAAATCCAGGTGCGGTGCGATGGCTTTGACAACATCCGGCCCGCTGATGGGCAACAGGCCGCCAGTGATCAAGTGCCGCCGGTCGTGTCGGCGAATCGCAGCGGTCAGTTGCGCCACCCATTGTTGAGCAACCTGCGGTGGCGTTCGGCCCGCCGCATCGAGAGTGAGGGCCTGAACGAAATGGAAGTCTCCAAGATGCCCCGTCAGCCAGTCGCCGGGGTCGCGCGGTCGAACGGGCACAAACGGTTCGTTCATCAGGTCGTAACAAAAAACCGCCGGGCTGTCTTTGCACGTTTCAGCGACGGCCTCCCAGAACCGGGCCTGCGCGCGCCAGCGATCCGCTTCGTTCATTTCATCATACCAGCGCGGCGCGTCCGCTTTGCGGTAACAGCCCAGTCCGGTCAGGTCGAGGTAAAGGCCGGTCTGTTCGGCGAGCTTGAGCAGGCGGGCAAGTTGTTTCAGCGAACGCTCGTTTGGCTGGTCCGCCGCGTCCATGAACTTTGCGAACTGGAGATGGACCCGCACCACATTCGCGCCGAGGTCTTTCATTTCGCGAAAGTCCTCGACGACCGTCGGCCACTCCGCAACCCAATACTCCTCAATCAGCCGCATCTTGTGGTCGTGGTCGTAGTTGAAGCCCCACGGAATGAACCGCCTCCCGGAGGAGACGAGGATGAAGTGCTGACTTTCGGCCGAAACTGTTATCCAATCCAGTGGTTGCGCGCCGCGATGAACGCTCTGACAGGCGCAGAGCAACAGGCCGCACACCAAGGCGGTCGCCAGTGACCCAACCCTTGGAGCGCGGACAGCCATGTCCGCGCAAACCCGCCGCCCAAAACTCCCGGGCAAGGCGGTGCGCGCTCCGGACACCGGGCATTCAGCCTGCGGCGGCGAAATCGTGGAACTTCTCCGTGAGCGGGTTGGATCGAGGACTTTGCTTCGAGGCGCAACCATGGCTGGTTCAAGCCGCGTTCAACTCGGTGACTGGTCGGCGAACAATTCCGCAACGGCGAGTTGAAACTCCGGCAGAAGTTTTTCGGTCAACACCTCGCGCCCGGCCAGGATTCCCTGCAGTCGCAGCCCAAACGGGCTGGCATGATACACTTCCACGTTGTCGTAACGCGGGTCAATCATCCAAAGGCGCGGAACTTTGATGTCCTCGTAAATCTGTTTCTTGACCACGGTGTCGGCGCGATGGTCGTTGGAACTGACGATTTCGGCGGCGAGCCAGAGCTTGCCGGTGGCCAACGTCACCAGCGCGAGGTCGGGCCGCAGGGTGGTGCTCGCGTTCACCGCCACCTCGGCGCGCGCCGCCAACAAACGGGTGCTGGACATGTTGGCGACGCTGGCTTTGATGACGGCGTGGAGCCGGGCGCAAATCAACTCGTGCCGCGGACCGGGAGCGAGCCGCGCGGTGACCGCGCCGTCCAGGATTTCCTCGTAGGGCAGGCTCATGAACCGGCCAGGACCTTACGAAGGAAACGGCCCGTGTGCGAGTGTTTGTTGCGCGCGACCTGTTCTGGTGGACCCTCGCACACAATGCGCCCGCCGCCGTCGCCGCCTTCGGGCCCGAGGTCAATGATCCAGTCCGCCTCGGCGATGAGGTCCAGGTTGTGTTCGATGACAATGACCGAATGGCCCGCGTCCACAAGCCGCTGCAAGACCTCCACCAACCGCTGAACGTCCGCGATGTGCAGGCCGATGGTGGGCTCTTCGAGGATGAAGAGATTCGTGGAACGTGATGCGTGAGACGTGAAGCGTGAACCCGGTTCGTTGGCTGACTTGGCGAGAGGCAAGGGGATTTGCTTTGCGTCCTTCAGCCCGGTCAGCAGATGCGTGACGAGTTTCACCCGTTGCGCTTCGCCGCCGCTCAGCGTGGGGCTCGTCTGGCCGAGTTTCAGGTAATCGAGGCCCGTGTCGTGCAGCGCCTCGAGGGCGCGTTTGATCTTCGGCACGCCCGCGAAGAACTCCAGCGCCTCCTCCACGGACAGATCGAGGACCTGCGCGATGTTCTTGCCGCCGTATTCGATGTCGAGCGTCTCGCGATTGAACCGGGAGCCATTGCAGGTTTCACAACGCACGAAGGCGGGCGGGAGGAAATTCATCTCCAGTTTGATCTGACCCGCGCCTTCGCACTCCGGGCAGCGGCCTTGCGCGCTGTTGAACGAAAACCGGCTGGCCGAGTAACCGCGCATTCGCGCCTCGGGCACTTGCGCAAACAACTGGCGGATGTCATCGAAAAAGCCGACGTAGGTCGCCGGCACGGAGCGGGGCGTGCGGCCGATGGGGGATTGGTCCACTTCATAGACGGCTTTCAGGGTTTCAAAGCCGGTCAATCGTCCTCGTCCTTCGTCCTCGTGCTCGGAGCGTGAGGCGTGAGGCGTGAGGCGTGATTTGCCTTTGAGCGCCGCTTGTAATGCCGGCAACAAACATTCCCGGACCAGCGTGCTCTTGCCCGAACCGCTGACGCCGGTGATGAGCACCAGCCGACCCAGGGGAAAGTTGACCGTGAGATTCTTGAGGTTGTTGGCGGAAGCGCCCGTCAGAGTGAGCCACTTCGAATCCGAGATCCGAGTTCCGCAATCCGCAAGAAGCCCGAAATCCGAGACCCGAAGGGTGCGCGCCGGCAGGGTTTTTTCGGATTTCTGTCTCCGGATTTCTTTCAGATTTCGGGTTTCGGCCTTCGGAGTTACCACCAACCGTCGCATGCCCCGCGCGGGATAACTCCTCGCAGCCCGCAGACATTGGCCGGTGATGGACTCCGGATGCCGGGCCAGTTCGTGCAACGTTCCCGCAGCGACCACCTGCCCGCCATGCACGCCGGCGCCCGGTCCCAGATCAATGATGTGATCCGCCCGCCGCATCGTGGCCTCGTCATGTTCCACCACGATGATCGAGTTGCCCCGGGCCTTCAGCTTCTCGAGCACGGCCAGCAACTGTTCATTGTCGCGCGCGTGCAGGCCGATGGTAGGCTCGTCCAGCACGTAGAGCACCCCGCTGAGGGTCGAACCGAGCTGCGCCGCAAGCCGGATGCGTTGAGCTTCACCGCCAGACAAGGTCGGCACGCCACGGCCCAGTTGCAGGTAACCCAGGCCGACTTCGTTCAGAAACTTCAAGCGTTCGCGGATTTCCGGGAGGATGTCGCGGGCGATTTCCGCTTCGCGTCCGGCGAACTTCAGTTTGCGCACGAATTGAAATGCCGCTGCCACGTCGAGGGCGGAGAAGTCATCAATCGTAGGACAGGCGTCCTGCCTGTCTCTGACTCTATTGGCCCTCGAAGATGGAGACAGGCGCGACGCCTGTCCTACGTTGAGTCGCACTGCCCTGGCCAGCGGATTGAGTCGCGAGCCGTTACATTCCGGACAAACCTCCCTATCCTGTGCCCAGCCATACCAGCTTTCCTCAATGGCGTCCGCGTTCGCGCCGCGCTCTACATCGGGAAGGTAGAACAGTTCACCGAACCCGCGGCACTTGGGACACCAGCCTTGGGCCGAGTTGTAGGAGAAGTTTTTGGGGTCCAGCGGGGCGAAGGACTTCCCGCACCCGGGACAAGCCCGCTCGGTTGAGTGGACGGTGAGATGTTTGCGATTGTCCAACGCGTAGAGCGTGCCGTGACCGAGCTTAAGGGCTTCTTCGATCAGTAGTGGGACTGGCATCCTGCCTGTCCTTGTTGCGTGCGTGTCCTCCCTCTCAGGTTGAGTTCGCTTGCGCACAAGCGACCTGCCAGACCGGCGGGACGCGTGTCCCACCACAATCTCCACATCATGCTCCCGAAAGCGATCGAGACGGAACGGTTGACTCGTGTCGTAAAGTTTCCCATCCGCGCGGATTTCCTTGTAACCGTGCTTGGCCGCCCAGTCGGCCACGTCGCTGTGAAACCCTTTCCGGTTCTTGACCACCGGGGCGAGCAGCAGCAGGTCGCCACGCCGTTTCAACTCGGCCCGCAACGTCCGCTCGAGTTCATCATGCGTCTGGGGCGCGACGGCGATCTGACAGTCGGGACAGTATTGCGTTCCCAGCCGCGCGAACAACAGCCGGATGAAGTGATAAACTTCCGTGACCGTCGCCACGGTGCTCTTGCCGCCGCCCCGGCTGGTCCGTTGTTCGATGCTGACCGTGGGCGGGATGCCGGTGATCAAATCCACGTCCGGCCGCGACATCTGCTCCACGAACTGCCGCGCATAGAGGTTCATCGAGTCGAGAAAACGCCGTTGTCCCTCGGCAAACAGAAGATCGAAGGCCAGCGTGCTCTTGCCCGAACCGCTCACGCCCGTGATGACGACGAACTGGTTGCGCGGAATCTCCAGCGAAAGGTTCTTGAGGTTGTGCTCGCGCGCGCCGTGAATCGCAATGCACGAAGCGGCGGCGTCCGGGGTGGGATAACGGTCATCAAGCACACCCGAATATGGGCAAAACCACTTGGTGGCGCAAAAGTGAAATGGGGTTTCCGGGGAGGTGGCAGGCGGGTTACGGCGGTTTGAGCCTCAGTTCCAAAGGTTGACAGGCGGATCGGGCGAGGACAATTTGTCCCCGTGCGAATTATCGCCGAAAGCGCCATCCGGCAGTGGGCGTCGGATCACGCGCGCGCCGCTTAGTCGCTGCGTCAATGGGTCAAGGTGGTGCGCCTCGTCCGTTGGGGTTCGTTCGCGGAACTGCGCCGGACATTTCTTTCGGCCGACCTGGTTGCGGTGAGCAGTGGTCGCAAAGTGGTGGTGTTCAACGTCGGTGGCAATGAATTCCGCCTCGTTTGTGCCGTCCACTTCAACACGGGAATGGTGTTTGCGTTGCGGTTCCTGACGCACGCGGATTACAGCAAGGACGCTTGGAAGAACAAATTATGAAGACGACGACTCGCAGCCGTGGCAGCGCGGAATCCTTCGCGACCCTGCCCACGGATTACCTCGGCCTGTGCCGGCGTTACGTTCCACGGCCATTGCACGATGCCTCAGACTACGCGGCCGCGCGACAGGCCATTGAACCGCTCGTCGGCTTTGAAGACCAGCTCAACACGGATCAGGCGGACTACCTCGAAGCGGTCAGTCGCTTCATCGAGGCTTACGACCAGACGCGGGTGAAGTGGCCGAAAGGCAGGCCGCTGGACACACTCAAGTTCCTGCTTGAACAACATGCCATGTCTGCCGCCGATCTCTCGCGAATCCTCGGGAGCGACCGTTCCCTTGGAGCGAAATTGTTGCGTGGCGAACGCCGCCTGACCGTGGACCACATCCGCACACTGGCCCGTCGCTTCAATGTCGAGCCGGGCGTTCTTCTGTGAGCGAGCCCGGATTCTGGAAGTGAGGAATCACAATCGCGAGAAGCGCCTTCATCATGGTGTCTGCATCGCCAACCCACCGGGCTTGAGACGGATGCCTTGTGGTGACTATTTCATCTTATTCCACCCTGATGCCATGGCCATCCAACAACGCTGTCCGCATCTGGTTGATCTTCTGCCAGTCCAGCGGGCGACGGCAAAGCTGGTGCGCTTCCTCCAACAGCGCGGCCTCGGCTTTGCGCACGGTGCCGTCAATGATCACCGCGACCGTCAGGACGGTCAGGAAGGTTTGTTGTTCCTCCGGCATCAACTGACGCACGGTGTCCCGCACGGAGTCCCACTCGACATTGACCTCCTGCGGTGAAAGTTGCAGCACCTCGACGAGCCGACCCAGCAGCAGGTGGTAATTGGGATGCGCCGTGCCGGTGCGCACGATGGCCTCGCCGACGCCCTGCGCGATGAGCCGGCGGCACTCCGGACGCAGTTGGTCGCGCCTGGCCGTTACATGGTCCGCCAGTTCGCGAATGGCCAGCGGACCGAACGCCCGAACGCGCGCCTGGCGCAGCACCCAGCCGGTGACGACCGTGTTCCAGATCGCATACACGGGAATGGCCGCGAGCGGAATGAAGAAGCGCACGGCGGCGCGCCCCACGATCCGGCGCAACAGGATTCGCATCAGGAAGCTGGTCGCGCCAACCTTCAACTTGTAGCCCACAGCCAGCAGCATCAGTTTCCAGCGCGAGGTCCGGGCATACGGGTCCACCCAATAAACCCGCTCCCGCAGATTGGGCAGTTCCAACGCCGCCCGCACCAGGGCGCGGGCAGTCGCATCGCCCGTTCCCTCCCGCGACAGTTGTAGTCCGGCAAGGGAACTGATGTTTCCGGCGCCGCGAATGGCATTCCAGTAGAGGAAGAGGATTTCCAATCCACTGACGATGACCACCAGCACCAGATAAAACGCCCAGTACCGCCACTGCTCGCGTGACATATCCCAGGCCAGGTCGCCCATGCGTCCGCTCCAGATTACTTCCGCGCCGCCCAGGATCGCGCCGGAGAGGGCGCCAGCCGCCGCGGCACCGATCAGCGTCCCCCGCTGCAAGCGGCGCAGGGATGCCAACTCGGCGGCATCCAAGGCATGAATGGCCGGAGCCTCGCGGCGATTCCAGCGCCGCAACTGGTCCATTCCGTAGCGCTCGAGGACATTCGGTTTGGACTTTTCAGCGAACCGCATGAGGCAGCATGGGAAGAAAGTTTTGCGACTGCAAAGCCGAATCGGCGTGTGGATGCTATGCCGAAGCTCTCATCTTTCGCCGCGATTCAACCCGCTGCGCGGTTCGTCGGAAAGCCGGCCAGATGCACGCCAAAAACTGACTCAAGAATCGCAATAGACGGGTGGTGAGACGAGGTTCTGCCGCTCTATCCTCCAATCTAAACTGCGTGTTGTCCCGTGTTCGCGCGGCTTTTCCGCCCGCGCCGGGGGCCGCACCCAACCGATTGGTGACACTATGCCTGCGACCTTGACCAGTCCGCCCACCGAGAGCCTCAAAACTTTGCCCTCCGACGAAGTCCGCCAGATCCTCTGGCGCTTCGCTGACCGCTACGACCTGCACATGCTGGTGCAGGGCGCCCGTGGCGTTGCGCGCGGACCGGTCGCCCGGCTCGTGGCCGAGGGCGGACGCAACTCCCACGACTGGACCGACGCCAAGGCCAGCCTCCTGCCGCACTTCGATGAAAGTGGCATCACCGCGGCGTTTCTCGATCCGGAACACGGCGGGTTCATTGCCGGACCGAAAAACCTGGCACTAGCGCTGATTGCATTCGAACTGTCCTGGGTGGACGCGGGCGCGGCCACGTGCAGCCTCGCCGGCAATCTCGGTCTCGCGCCGATACACGAACGCGGCACACCCGAGCAACGGGCCAAGTACGTCGCCAACGCCGCGCCGGTCAAGCCGGGCGAGAATCGAAAACAGGTCCGCGCCGCCTTTGCGTTGACTGAACCGATTCCATTCGTCGGGGTCGAGACAGGGATGTTGGCCGGCAAAGTCCGCGTCGCCGAATGGAAGGATGGTCAGGAGCCACTGCTGCATGTGGACAAACGCGGACGGTTCATCACCAACATGGGTTTCGCCAACGTCGTCACCGCCGCCGTCGAGTCCGACGATCCGAAGCTCAAGGGTAGTTGCATGGTGATTCTTGAGGAAGGCGATCCCGGCATCTGGGATCGTGGCACGCCCACCAAGAAGCTCGTTCACCAGCTTTCCTCGACGAACGATCCGGTGTTCAACCTGAAAGTTCCCGCGAGCCGCATCGTTGGCGGTTACACGATCAAAGACGGCGTCATCATTCCGAACTACTCCCACGCCGAAATCATCGAAGCCGTGTTCCGCCGCACGCGCGTGACGGTCGGGCTGATGACGAGTGCGAAACTGCTGTCCGCCATCGAGCCGGTGATACTTTATCAACGACGCCGCTTCCGCGGCGGTCAGGGCGCGCCCGGCACGCCGCGTTACGAACTCGGCATCCAACAGAAGGAAGACGCGCTCCACCGTCTGGTGGACATTTGGGCCACGGGCGAAGCCAGCGCCTCGCTCGGCTTCGAGGCCGCGCGCTTGTTCGACGAACTCGACCCGCTCGAAAAGGCAAAGGACCGCATCCTCGCCGAGAAAAAGCTGACGGGCCGTGCGGCGTTCAAGGAATTGAGCAAAGCCGCTGACGAAGCCCTACAAGCGATTCACAAGCATCTTCCAATCGAAGTGCCGCTGGTGAAGTTCGCGCAGTTGGACTCCCTCGCCAACGTCCTCTGCCCCGCCTGCAAGCTCTGGAACACTGGCCACGGCGCGAACATGATGCGCGAGGCCGTCAGCCTCATGGGCGGCTACGGCGTTACGGAGGATTGCCCCGGCTTCCTCGGGCAAAAGTGGATGGATGCGCAACTCGAAGCCACCTACGAAGGCCCGGAGGCCGTGCAGCGCCTGCAACTCTCGATCACGATGACCAACGAGCTGTTCCTCGCGCAGTTCAAGCAGTGGATCGTCGAGATGAAACAGGTCGCGTCCGAGCGTCCTGGCACGGGCGCCTGCGCGTTGGGCACGGCGATGAAGCTCTGGCTCTGGACGTTGCAGCACGTGCAAACCGCCACCGACGCCGACGGCGCGAAGCTTTATCACAAGACGCGTCAAGGCGTGACCTTTCCGCTCGCCGACGCGCTTTGCTGGCTGTTGGCCGCGCGACAGTTCATCCTCGATGTGATCGAATTGGAGACGAAGGGCGCGCTCAATCCGGCGCTCGCCGATGGATTGGCCGGCACGGTGGCGTTCTTCACCGACCTTTGCCACGTGCAAGCCGCGCGGGCCGCCGGCGAAGTTGGCCGGGTTTGCGCCGAGATTGTTCACGGCTACAACCGCCATCCCGCGTGGGACGATGCGAGTTGTCACGCCTGCTATTGCGCCGAGGAACTCACCTCGCTGGAAGGCATCATGCCCGGGATTGATGGCTCGGCCCGCGCCTACGCGGACGTGGCGGAGGCTGGCGAAACGCATCCGCCGAAAGCGGGGCCGTGTGTCAAATCCGTCGGCCTCGAACCGTTCATGGCCCTCCGGGCCAAGCTGGACACTTGCATCACGGGTTGCCGGCTCGCGAAAGATCGCGCCGCCGAATCGTTGAAGACGGTGATGACGCGCGAGGCGCTCGATTATCCAGCATGACCCGTTTACGAACCACACCAGCCTCCACCACCTTCAAATTCAGATCTATGCCTGGACGCAACGACATCAAAAAAGTCCTCATCATCGGCTCCGGCCCCATCATCATCGGTCAGGCCTGCGAATTTGATTACTCCGGCACGCAAGCTTGCAAGGCATTGCGCGCTCTGGGTTATCAAATCGTGCTGGTGAACTCGAATCCCGCCACGATCATGACCGATCCCGGCATGGCGGACGTGACTTACATCGAGCCGCTGACTGTGCCCACCCTCACGGAGATCATCGAAAAGGAGCGCCCCGACGCGTTGCTGCCCAACCTCGGGGGCCAGACCGGGCTGAACCTTTCCTCGCAACTGGCCAAAGCGGGCGTGCTGGCCAAATACGGCGTGCGCGTCATCGGGGTTAACCTGGATGCCATCGAGCGTGGCGAGGACCGGATTGTCTTCAAGGAAACCATGAAACGCCTGGGCATTGATTTGCCGCAGAGCGCGCCCGCGTTCAGCGTTGAGGAAGCCGAGAAGATCGCCGCCGACCTGGGGTATCCGGTGGTCATTCGCCCCGCCTACACGCTGGGCGGCACGGGCGGCGGGTTGGTTTACAACATCGAGGAACTGCGCGTCGTGGTCAGCCGCGGGCTGGCCGCCAGCATGGTCGGGCAGGTGTTGGTCGAGGAATCCGTCCTCGGCTGGGAGGAGTTGGAACTGGAGGTCGTCCGGGATGCCAAGAACCAGAAGATCACCGTCTGTTTCATCGAGAACGTGGACGCGATGGGGATCCACACGGGCGACTCGTATTGCGTCGCGCCGATGCTGACGATTGAGCCGAAACTCCAGGTGAAGTTGCAGGAGTATTCGTATCGCATCCTCGAGGCCATCGGCGTGATCGGCGGTTGCAACATTCAGTTCGCCCACGACCCCAAGACGGGTCGGGTGGTCATCATTGAAATCAATCCGCGCACGTCGCGTTCCTCGGCGCTGGCGTCCAAGGCGACGGGTTTTCCGATCGCGCTCATCTCGGCCAAACTCGCCGGCGGGTTGACGCTCGACGAAATTCCCTACTGGCGCGACGGCACGCTGGAGCAATACACGCCCTCCGGCGACTATGTGGTGGTCAAGTTTGCCCGCTGGGCCTTCGAGAAGTTCAAAGGCGCACAAGACAGACTCGGCACGCAGATGCGCGCCGTGGGCGAAGTCATGAGCATCGGCAAGACCTACAAGGAGGCGTTCCAAAAAGCCATCCGCTCGCTCGAAAACGGCCGGCACGGCCTCGGCTTTGCGAAGGACTTCCACCAGCGTCGGCTCGCCGAATTGATGACGATGCTTAACGAGCCGTCCAGCGAACGACAGTGGATCATGTACGAGGCGCTACGCAAAGGAGCGACAGTCGAGGAGCTTTACGCCAAGACCTACATCAAGCCGTGGTTTATTCAGCAGATGAAGGAACTCGTCCAACTGGAGGAGAAGATTCTGCAGTTCAAGGGCAAACCGCTGCCGGACGACCTGCTCGTGCAGGCGAAGAAAGACGGTTTCGCCGACAAGTATCTCGCGAAGATTTTGGGTGTGTCCGAGGCGCGGATCCGCGAGCAGCGCAAGAAACTCGGTGTGGTTGAGGCCTGGGACGCGCTGCCCGTCAGCGGCGTCGAGAACGCGGCTTATTACTACTCGACCTATAACGGCCCGAATAAAGTCCCAACCAGTTCGCGCAAGAAAGTCATGGTGCTGGGCGGCGGGCCGAACCGCATCGGGCAGGGCATCGAGTTCGACTACTGCTGCGTCCATGCCGCCTTTGCCCTGCGGGAGGCGGGTTATGAAACCATCATGGTGAATTGCAATCCCGAGACGGTTTCCACCGACTATGACACCTCGGACAAACTTTACTTCGAGCCACTCACCGTCGAGGACGTGTTGAGCATCTACGAGAAGGAAAAACCCGAAGGCGTGGTGGTGCAATTCGGTGGCCAGACGCCGCTCAACATTGCGCGGGAGCTTGAAGCCGCCGGCGTCAAGGTGCTGGGCACCACGCCCGATGTCATTGACCTGGCCGAAGACCGGGACCGCTTCCGGCAAATGATGGAACGCATGGGCATTCCGATGCCCGAATCCGGCATGGCCAGCAGCTTCGACGAAGCGAAACAGGTCGCCGCAAGGATCGGTTATCCGGTGATGGTGCGCCCGTCATTTGTGCTTGGCGGACGCGGCATGGAGATCGTCCATGACGAGGAAATGTTGCGTCAGTACGTCAATGCCGCCGTGGATGTGACGCCCGAGCGGCCCATTCTGATTGACCGGTTTCTCGACAACGCCGTTGAAGCCGAGGCGGACGCACTGGCCGATGGCACCGACGCTTTTGTGCCGGCCGTCATGGAACACATCGAGCAGGCGGGCATTCATTCCGGTGATTCCGCGTGCGCCATTCCGCCGGTGACGTTGCCGGAGAAACACCTCAAGACCATTGAGGACTACACGCTGCGCATCGGCCGCGAATTGCAGGTTTGCGGCGTGATGAACATTCAATACGCCATTTGTCAGGACAAAGTCTATGTGCTGGAAGCCAACCCGCGCGCGTCGCGCACGGTGCCGCTGGTGAGCAAAGTCTGCAACGTCCCGATGGCGCGCATCGCCACACAACTCATGCTCGGCGCAAAGCTCAAGGACCTCGGCCTCCGGCGGAAAAAGATCCCGCACGTGGGCGTGAAAGAAGTCGTGCTGCCGTTCAACATGTTCCCGGAAGTGGACCCGGTGCTGGGGCCGGAGATGCGCTCGACGGGTGAGGTGCTGGGCATGGCGCCGAGTTTCGGTCTGGCGTATTTCAAATCGCAGGAAGCCGCGCTCGCCGCGTTGCCGCAGAAGGGCACGGTGTTCATTTCCGTGACCGACAAGGACAAACCGGCGATTCTCGAGACCGCCCGCAAGTTCCAGGAACTGGGCTTCCGCATCAAGGCGACCAACGGTACGCACAAGTTTTTGAACGAGCACGGCGTGAAGGCGGAGTTGAGCTACAAGATCCACGAACATCAGCGGCCGAACATCGCCGACGAAATCAAGAGCCGGGAGATTGACCTCATCATCAACACGCCCACCGGCAAGCTGGGCGCGCTGGACGACGCTTACATCCGCAAGGCGGCGATCAAATACAAAGTGCCTTATGTCACAACTCCTGCCGCCGCCCGCGCCTCGGTGCAGGGCATTGCCGAATGTCGGGCGGGGAAGGCGGGGGTGAAGTCGCTGCAACAATATCACCGCGACATCAGTTGACCGCCGATTTGCCGGTGACCAGTCTGAACCGAAAACCAAATCACAGCCCATGCCCAAGATCGCATCCCGCGGAAAATGCCGCTGCTGCGGCGAGTCGTTCGACAAGAGTCGGATGAGCACCCATCTCAAGACCTGCGCCAAACTCGCCGGCGCCTCCGCATCACCCACGCCCCGGAGCGCGCGCTCCTTCCATCTCGTCGTCGAGGCCCGATACAGCCCGCATTACTGGCTGCACCTGGAAGTCCCGGCCACAGCCAGGTTTGGAGACTTGGACCGGCTGCTGCGCGACATCTGGTTGGAATGTTGTGGGCACATGAGCGCGTTCCGGTTTCCGCGCCCACGTGTTCCCTTTCGGGCGTCCGGCAATTTTGCGCAGTTGCTCGCGGCGGCGGCGGCGCACAGCTTCGAGGACGAAATGGATGACGAACAACGGCTCATGGGCGTGCCCGTCGGGAAACGGCTGCAACCCGGCGCGAAGCTCGAATACGAATACGACTTTGGCTCGACAACCGAGTTGGTGATCCGAGTGCTGGGGGAACGGCCCTGCTCTTTGCCCAAGCCCAGGATTCGCTTGCTGGCGCGCAACGAACCGCCGGAGATCCGCTGCACGGTTTGCGGGAAACCGGCCACGACGATTTGCACGGAGTGTGAATGTCAGGGCGACGATGCACTTTGCAAGGCTTGTGCCGCCGACCACGAGTGTGGCGAGGAGATGTTCCTCCCCATCGTCAATTCCCCGCGCACCGGGGTCTGTGGTTACTGTGGCCCGTCTGTCGAGCCGTGAACTCTCGCGGTGCCAAGCAATGATTGAGCCAGGCTTCCAGACTGACGCGCCGACGATCGAACGTCCCCGCATGGACGCCGACATCGTCTGCGTCGGCTTCGGCCCGGCAACGGCGGGATTTCTCACGACGCTCTCCAAACAGCTTACCAACGCCGACGGCACACCCGTAGTGGAAAGTGCCGTTATGCCGGGCTTGCCGCCGCAGGTGCTTTGCTATGAGCGTGCGGATGACATCGGGTTTGGCGTGTCTGGTGTTGTCACCAAAGCGCGGGCGCTCCGGGAAAGTTTTCCCGAACTGGACAAAGCCGACATCCCGATGGCTGCGCCCGTCAGCGTGGAGAAGGTTTTATATTTGCTCGATCCCATCGGCGCGAGCCGGCGTTCGACGTTGCTCAAGTTGGCCGATGAGATGATTCAAGCCTTCAAGTGGGCCTTGCCGGTCGAGGATCATGCACTGAAGCTGCCTTGGACGCCCGATTTTCTCCACAAGCACGGCGGCATGGTGCTTTCGATGGGGCAGTTCATGCAATGGGTCGGTGCGCAGGTGCAGAGCACCGGCACGGTCCAAATCTGGCCCGGTACGCCGGTGAAGGAGGCGTTGCTTGAGAACTGCGTAACGTCCGCCTCAAACTCTGTAGCAGCGGACGTGAGTCCGCTCTATCTGAATTCCGGGAAGCCAGAGCCGACTCACGTCGGCTGCTACAAGCCGAGAGTCGTTGGCGTCCGCCTGCTCGATCAAGGCGTGACCAAAAGCGGCGCTCCCGCCGACGGCTTCAGCCCCGGCATGGACATCCACGCTGCGCTCACCGTCGTGGGAGACGGCCCCGTCGGACCCGTCGGACAACAGTTGGACGAATTGTTTGGCCTTCCACCCGACCACCACACCCGCGACTGGGCCGTGGGCATGAAGTTCGTCGTGGACCTCCCAGCCGACACGCCGCTTAAGCCCGGCACGGTGCTCCACACATTCGGTTATCCCGAGCCGGAGATTTTCGGTTTCCTCTACGTGCATCCCGACCGCGTCGCGTCGCTCGGCATTTTCGTGCCATCGTGGTTCGACAGCCCGGTGCGCACGACCTATCGCTACCTGCAGCACTGGATGCTGCACCCGTATCTCTGGCGCTACCTCAAGGGCGGCAAACTCCGCTCGTGGGGCGCGAAGACGCTCGGCGAATCCGGCCGGCGCGGCGAACCGCATCTCGTCGGCGACGGCTACGCGCGTATCGGCGAGGGCAGCGGCAGCACCAACGTCCTCACCGGCTCGGGCGTGGACGAAGCCTGGGCCACCGGCGCGCAACTCGCCGAAGCCGTGCTCGAATTGCTCAAGGCCAGGAAACCGTTCACGAAGGAAAACCTGGAAGCCACCTACGTGCAACGCCGCCGCGCGAGCTGGGTGGAATCGGAAGCGCGCGTTGCCGAACAATCCCGCGACGGTTTCCAACGCGGCGTCGTCACCGGCATGGTCGGCATGGCGCTGGCCGGATTGAGCGGAGGCCGCCTCGCAATCCCAGGCAAACCCCTGCGCCCGTGGGAACGCATTCCGTCGCTCGAAGATTATTTTCGCGGCCGCATCCCGCCCGACGAAGTGCGCGCGATTCGCGACGACTGTTACGCCCGCGGCGTTTCCGCGCACGCCGCGCTTATGGAACGCGCCGGCTGGCCGACGATTCCCTACGACGGCCAACTGCTCGTCTCGCACCAGGACGCGCTCCTGCTCGGCGGCAAGGTGCAAGCCCCGCCCGGTTACGCTGACCACGTTGTTTTCCTCTACCCGGAGCTTTGCCAGAAATGCGGCACGAAACTTTGCGTCGAGGTTTGCTCCGGTCAGGCCATCACCCCCGGCGAAAACGGTGTGCCGAACTTTGATCGCGAGAAATGTGTTCACTGCGGCGCCTGCCTCTGGAACTGCGCCTCCGCCTCGCCGGAAAATCCAGAGCGCATGGCCGTCGCTTTCCGCGCCGGCACGGGCGGGTTGCACTCGGCGGAGAATTGACTTCAACACGTAAAGCTCCCAGGGTCTTGTCGTCCCAAACATGAAAATCTCCGTTCTTCAGCGCCTGCCGGACGGCAAATTGGTGACTGCCGATGCGCTGTTTGCTTCAATGCCTTCCCCGGTAATCAAGGTCACCGAATTCAAGATTGAGAATTTGAGAAATGACCCAAATCAGAAATACAGTTACATCTGTGATGTCACTGCTATCGGGGAGGTCACATCAAGTTTGTGCGATTTAATGCCTGCCGAGCGTGGAGTCATCGAGCAAATCCGATTTTATCATAACGACAGCGATCAGCCTGTCGGCACTTTTGCTGTGACGGAAAGCAAGTGCGTCGGAGATAGCCTCGCACGTCCTCACCCATTTGATGGCCGATTCAATTTCACAGCGAAGGCGCTCGCCGTCTCAAGCGGTAACAATACATTCCGAATTGCCGCTTGCGACAAGGTCTATGGGTTTGATGGATTCTCGCTATGGGCAGCTTGCTTCGCGTTTCCCTACGACAGTGAATTTGACGACGAGGAGGACGACGAAGGTGTCGATGAGCCAACAATTGTTGAAGGCCCAAAATTCGTCAGCGGGGAAAGCGGAGGCGAGTTGATGCTGTACTGCATCGCGCTACCAGTCGATGAGACGCCGACCGAGTTGACTCTCATTGCAGGGCCACGGCAGAATACCGCCTTCAAATTCGGTGCGCTGACCACAGGCGATAAACGTGTCGCTATGTGGCCAGGCACGTCTTCCCCGGCGTTTTTCACAGTCCGACCTACGATGGAGATGGCCTGCATGATGCCGTCTGATGCAAAGATGACTTCGAGCCTTGCATCAATTCCTGGCATCACCTCCTTCTCGCCACGGGAAAGATTCATCTATGGATTCGCGCAAGGTCTCGGCTTCGAAGGATACGATCTTATCTTCGACCCCGACAAAATCATCTTGGGTGGGGCACGGCTATCCAAAGATCTCAGAGGCATGGTCGTCACAGTTGAATTAGCGGATGCGACTGGCAAAAGACAGCGAAGCCAAACAGTAGTCGGTCCGCCTCAAAGCGATTCTTTACTCAAAGCGGTTTCGTCCTCCAGCACAGCAAGTTTGCTCTGGCATTTCAGCAATCTTTTCCGCACCTCCGACCCTATGGCCAAAGAGATGGTTTTGGCACTAGTCTGGGGAGACCTATCAGACGTTGGTTTGGAAGGCGTTTCCATCGCCGACGGACGCGAGTTGTTCTACCTGTACATTTGTGAACTTTTGGAGGAACTCATCAAAGAGACGCTGACTGATTCTGAGTTGGCCCAAGGTTATTACCTCGGCAGGGGTGTCGCCGACGCATTGCGCACGACAGGCGAAACGGGATACGGCCGACACGAGACACGCGGGAAAGCGGTGTTCTTAACCCGGCTCCAAAGAATGCCGTGCTTCAGTCCGATAGGAAGACGCGGCCTATGGCTCAGGATTGGTTTCATCGAGAGGTTAAAAAAGTTTATCACAAAATGGCGCTAATAGTCTTACCGCTAGAATTGTTACGCTGCGACCTCGAGCCCGAATGGCGGGTCGTTTGGACCGGGATCGTGCCAGAACGCGGCGCACGGCCAACCTGATTTATGAGCACCGCATACCAAATCGTCGTTTGCGCCGGGATCGTGCCGGATCCGTTGCAGACGCTGGAACCTGTCGCGTCGCCGACCGGGCCGGCGTTGAAGAATGAAATGATGCTGCCCGCCGTCCTCGATCCGTGGGCGAGCCACGCGCTTTACGAGGCGGCGAATCTCGCGAAGAACGCGCCTGGCAGCAAGGTCTGGCTCGTGAGCCTCGGCCCGAAGGCCAAGCTCCAACAGGTGATGATGACCGTCGCGCAACGCGTGCCGTTCGAACTCGTGGCGCTCGACGGTCCAGCCAGCGGTTTCACCGAAGCCGCCGAAGTCGCCGCCGCTTTGGCCGAAGTCATCCAGACGATTCCCGGTCTCGACAGATCCAGGCTGCTCGTCTTCGGCGGCTGGGAATCCGCCTCGCGCGGCGCGGGCGCGACGATGCAGATGGTCGGTGAACGGCTTGGCATCGTGGATCAGTTCCAGGGCGTGGATGAACTCAAAGTGAACCCTGATGGTTCGCTGGACATTCTGGAGCGCATCGAAGGCGGCAAGCATCAAGTCTCGAAATGCGTCGGTCCGCCGGCTCTGCTGGGTTGGGCCACAGGCAATTTGCCCGAGCCGAAGAACAATCCACAGGTGGGTATGACCAACATGCGGGCCGTGATGCCAGCGTTGCAGAAGGCGAAGGCGGTGAAACTCGCGGGCGAAGGCCTGACCTTTGCCAGCGTGACGTTGCCGAAGCAGATGCGGGAAACGAAAGTCGTGAAGGACAAATTGCCGGACGAAATCGCAGCGGAGATTGTGGAGTGGATCAAGAAATAGAACCGCGAAATACACGAAACACGCGAAAGGGATCAACCAAATGGAAACAGTTCTTTTGATCGCTCACACGGAAGCTGACGGCGTGCTGGCCAGGTCGGCACGGGAGGCACTGCACGCGGCGCGGATGCTGAACAAGACCCTTGCCGGATCAAATCTGGTCGTCGGTCTGGTCGGGGAAAATGTCCAGGCGGCGGCGGATTCCATCGCGGCGTGCCCGGCAACCAGGTATTTTGGCGTGACAGGCGCGGAGTTCACCCAGGCTCGCTATGCCACTGATGCCACCGCGGCGGAAGCGATTTGCAGAGCGGCCCAGGCGACCATCATTGTTGCGCCCGCGACATCGCGCTGGAATCGCGTGCTGCCCGGCGTGGCGCAGCGACTCGGCGGGCGGGTGGACACGCATGTGACTGATGTGGCCGAGGTCGGTGGCCAGCCGGCGATCAATCGCTGGTATTATCGCCAACGGATGGAAGCGACGATTTCCCGCACACAGCGGCCGTGGTTCATGCTGATTGATCCCGGCAGTCAGCCGGCGTGCGAATGCGGCGCCGGAACGGCCAGCGTGGAAATGGTGACGGTCAGTTTGCCCGAGGCGTGCAAGCGCACGACGGTGGTGGGAGTGCGCGAACCGAAAGCCGACGCGCAAACCATCCGGCCTGACGCGCAGTTGCTTTTCGTCACGGGCGCGGGTTGGACCAAGAAACAAGCCGACGGCCACACGCACGTGCCGGAGGCGGAGAAGATTATTCTGGAATTCTTGAAACACACTCGCGCCTCGCTGGGCAGCAGTAAGTCATTGGTGGACCTCGGTGGCGAGGGCCAGGCGGTGTTGCCGTTCCTTTCGCATTTGAATCAAATCGGCCAGACCGGTTCGACCCCCCGGCATCCCAAAGGTTTGAGCACCTGTTGTCACGGCGAGGAGCCGCACACGGTCGGCTGGCGCTTCATCGCTGAGCGGCGTGCCATCAGTCTTGATCCCAACTGCGGCTGGGCCCGCGGCAAGGCGGACGTGCTTTATGTGGCCGACGCCTTCAAGGTGATGGCAAAGGTCAACGAGCTGCTGACGAAGGGATAAGGGCAGGGGAACAAACGGCAAGGAAATGGGAGCTTTGACCTCATCCCTCTGACGAACATTTCTTTGCCAGCCGTTGGCGCTTTGCTTTCGAGCGGGGCAAAACCGATTGCAGAAAGCGGCCCGTGTGACTGGCTTCACACTGGGCGATTTGTTCCGGCGTTCCCTGAGCCACAATCTGTCCACCGCCATCGCCCGCTTCGGGGCCAAGGTCAATCACCCAGTCGGCGCACTTGATCACGTCGAGGTTGTGTTCGATGACAACGACAGAATGACCGGCGTCCACGAGGCGCTGGAAGACTCGGAGCAGCACGCGGACGTCATCGAAATGCAGGCCGGTGGTGGGTTCGTCGAATAGAAACAGAGTAGGACAGGCGTCCCGCCTGTTTCCGTTTGCAGGATTCGATGGATTTGAGTTGGAGACAGGCGCGAGACCTGTCCCACGGGTATCGGCTTCCGCCAAGTGTCGCACCAGCTTCAACCGCTGGCTTTCGCCGCCGGAAAGCGTGTTGATCGGCTGGCCGAGGCGCAAATATCCCAGGCCGACTTCCTGCAACAGTTTCAAACTGGCGACGGCGCGTTGGGCGGGCTTGGAATCGGGGAAGCCTGTGAGGAAATCAACGACTTCGTCCACGGTGGCTTCGAGCAGGTCGCCGATGCTCCATTCAAGTGCGGAGTGCGGGGTGCGAAGTGCGGAATGAATTTTGACTTCGAGGATATGCTGGCGATAGCGGCGACCGTTGCAGTCGGGGCAACGGATGAAGATGTCGCTGAGGAATTGCATCTCGATCTTCTCGAATCCCGCGCCGCGGCATTTTTCACATTGGCCGACGGCGGAGTTGAAGCTGAAGGCGCTGGCATTCAGGCCGCGTTGCTTGGCGACCTCGGATTGGGTAAAGACTTCGCGGATGTCATCGAACGCGCCGATATAGACAGCAGGATTGGAGCGAGGCGTTTTGCCGAGCGCGGATTGGTCCACGAGGACGACCTGGGTGAGAGACTCGAAACCGGTGAGGCGTGGTGCGTGATGCGGAGTTCGTGAAGAATCGTCCTGTTCCTCCTCCTGATCCTCATCCTCAATTCTCTCCGAGGCTTTGAGAATTGCCGATTGCCAATTGCCGATTGCCGATTGCAGTGCCGGCAGGAGAACATCACGCATCAGGGTGGATTTGCCCGAGCCACTGACGCCGGAGATGGCGACGAAACGGTTCAACGGAATTTCCACGGTGAGATTCTTGAGATTATGACGGGTGGCGTTGGTGAGGGTAAGCCATTTCGAATCCGAAATCCGAGATCCGAAATCCGAAAGAAGCCCGAAAGCCGAATCCCGAAGTTCAGATGTCCCGGCTGTGAATACGGACTCCCGGCTTCGGATTTCCTTCGGAATTCGAGTTTCGAGTTTCGGATTTCCCACTGGCCGTCGCTCTGGGATCTCAATACGCCTTCGCCCGCTCAGATATTGGCCGGTGAGCGAGGTTTTGGACTTCACCAACTCACCTAACGGGCCTTGGAAGACGATTTCGCCCCCCGTGGCGCCGTGGCCGGGGCCGATGTCCACAATCTCATCGGCGGCGCGCATGACACTGGCCTCGTGTTCGACCACAACGACGGTGTTGCCGGTGTCACGGAGTTTTTGGAGGATGCGGACGAGGCGGTCGGTGTCGCGCGGATGCAGGCCGACGCTGGGTTCATCCAGGACGAAGAGGGTGTTGACCAAGCGCGTGCCGAGGCAGGTGGTGAGATTGACGCGCTCGGTTTCGCCACCGCTCAAGGTGCGCGTCGGGCGATCCAACGTGAGATAGCCGAGGCCGACTTCGTCGAGATAGCCCAGGCGGGCGCGGACTTCATTTAGGGCGTGGGCGATGGGGTCGGTGCGTGATGCGTGATGCGTGATGCGTGACTTGGCAACGGAATCAATCATCGCCAGCGCGTCGCGGACGGGGAGGGCGTAGAAGTCGGGCAGGGTCAGACGCGAGGGTG
>WYBW01000188.1 GCA_011525685.1 Verrucomicrobiia bacterium | reverse complement strand
GCGATCGAACACCTTTTCCGCCAGCGCTCCACACGCCGCGGCGTCGCGAACGTCCAACGGCTCGGCGGCAATTTTCGCGCCGTTCGCCGCCGACACGACTTCCTGGGCGGCAGCGGAGTTCTCCCGAAAGGTAAAGACCACTTCCATCCCGGCGGCGGTCAGCACTTGCACAATGGCACGGCCAATGCCGCGGCTGCCGCCTGTTACGATGGCCACGCCGCCGGCCAGTCCGGACTCTTCAAGGTTTGGGCTGCTCATCCTGAGATGCAGTAACCGCCATCCACCACCAGGGTGTGGCCCGTAATCATGGCGGCTTCCGGAAGACAGAGCAAGTAAACGGCATCGGCCACTTGCTCGGTCTTGAGCGCGGGGCCGAGGGGCGTGCGGCGGGCGTATTCCTCCAGCAATTGCTCGCGGTTGGGAAAATACTTCAAGGCATCCGTGTCCACGACACCCGCGCTGACGATGTTCACCCGTATCCTTTTCGTGTGTCCCAACTCCAGAGCCAGTCCGCGCGCCAGCGATTCGAGCGCCGCCTTTGAGGCCCCGATGAAAGAATAGTTTGGAATGGCTCGGACGGAACCAAGACTGGAGATGCCGATGAGGCAACCGCCGTCGCGCATCATGGGCACGGCCAGTTGAGCCAGCGTGTTCAGCGCCAGCGCGTTGGTTTCCATACAGCGCCGCCAATGCTTGACGTTCATTTCCAAGGCCGGCCGCAACACGCCGATGGCCGCGTTGCTGATGACGAAATCCACCTTGTCGAATTGCTTGCGAAACTCCTCGAACGCCTCGGCCAGACTTGACGCATCGCTGACGTCCGCCTGCACGGCCAGCGCCCTGCGGCCCATGCCACGAATGGCCTGGCAGACCGACTCGGCCTCCTCATGGCTGTTGTGATAAGCGATGGCGACGTCGCAACCGGATTGGGCGAGTTTCAAGGCCGTGGCCCGGCCAATCCCGCGCGCGCCGCCGGTGATGAACGCGATTTTTCCTGACAATGGGTCGGACATTCGTTGATTCCGGCGTTGATTTTGCGAAAACGCCGCCGGGAAATCAATTCAGTCCTGCGGTTTAAGCCCGTATCAGGATTGGGCCGGAGCCAGGCCGCTGGCGACCCGGGAGCTGATCAGCCTTGGTTGACCTTTGATTAGTGCCCGCGTGAATCAAGGTCGCGCTCGCCAAGCCAGTGCCGTGCCAAGTTCTGGCTTGTGCAAACTGCGGTTCGGGCTATCATTGCCGCAGCAATGGCACATGGCCTACAACTGTCGCAGCGTTTAACGCAATCGTTGGTGCTGGCACCGCAGCTCCAACAATCGCTGGCGCTGCTCCAAGCGCCGACCTTGGAGCTCAAGGCTCTCGTCGAGCAGGAACTCCAGCAGAATCCCGTGCTCGAGGAAATTGCCTCCACCGAGAGCGAACTGAGCGACAAGCCGGAGCGCGACACTGACGAAACCGCCGAATCGGCCGATCCCGCCGAACCGCCGGCGGACCTTGCTTTCGATCCGGCCACCGAAAAGGGCACCGCCCCCGCGGACGATTTTCAGGCCGAGTTCGACCGTCTCGTCCAACTCGATCAGGAATGGCGTGACCATTTTGCCCAGACCAATCTCCCCATGCGGGCGTCGGCCGAGGAGGAGGAAAAGCGGCAGTTCATGTTCGACTCACTCGTGGCCGGTACATCGCTCTCCGAGGTGTTGCTCGAACAGGTTCGCGATTCGGAATTGCCCGACGAGCGCCGTCCAGTGGCGGAACTGTTGATCGGCAACATAGACGATTACGGCTACCTGAAAGCCTCGGTGGAGGAAATCGCCGCCTCCACGGGCATCTCTCCTGAGGCAATTCTGGAGGTGCTGAAAGTCATCCAAACCTTCGATCCCCC
Organism: Verrucomicrobiia bacterium; assembly: GCA_011525685.1. GTDB lineage: Bacteria > Verrucomicrobiota > Verrucomicrobiia > Limisphaerales > JADLHS01 > WYBW01. The sequence continues at coordinate 1,911 of WYBW01000188.1, read as the reverse complement.
CGGCGTGGGCGCGCGCGACCTGCGCGAATGTCTCATGCTCCAGTTGGAGCGCGAAGGCCAGCAGGAGTCCCTCGAGTATCAGATCGTGCGAGACCACTTTGACGCGCTCGGCAAGCGCCGCATCCCCGAGATTGCCCGCGGCACCGGTCGCACGGTGGACGAGGTCCAGGATGCCTTGGCGCGCATCGCCCGGCTCGAACCGCGCCCCGGTCGCGCTTTTCTTCCGGACAACGACCAATATGTCCTGCCCGAAGTCTTCGTCCATCGCAGTGGCGACGATTTCGTGGTGACGACCAACAACGAGCACATTCCCCACCTGCGCATCAGCAACGTGTACAAGGACCTGATGGCGCAGGGCCAGAATTCCGCCGAGGTCAAGAACTACATTCGCGAAAAAATCCGGGCGGGCAAGTTCCTCATCAAGAGTCTCCATCAACGACAAACCACCATCGCCAACATCGCCAGGGAAATCGTCAAGCGGCAGCGCGAGTTCATGGAGAAAGGGGTCGCTTACCTGAAGCCGCTGACCATGGTGCAGGTGGCCGAAGTGGTGGGCGTGCATGAAACCACCGTCAGCCGCGCGGTTTCCGGCAAATACATGGAAACGCCGCAGGGTGTTTTCGAAATGAAATACTTCTTCACCGCCGGCCTTCAGACCTCCAGCGGCGATGGCGTTTCGAACACCAGCGTGAAGGACATGATCGCTGACATTTTCAAGGCGGAGGACGCCAGCAAGCCGCTCTCCGACCAGGAGGTGGTGAAGATGCTCAAGGAAAAGGGCATCGTCATTGCCAGGCGCACCGTGGCGAAGTATCGGACGGAACTGAACATCCTGCCTTCGAATTTGCGGAAGGTTTACTAAGCCTCTCCTAGCTCCCAATAGTGGAACAGGCATCTTGCCTGTTTAATCGCACAGACGCGAAGCGCTGTCCTACTGTGATTCCGCTCATGGGACGGCAGTGAGTCGTTTCGGCATCCCGCAAACAGAACCCCTTTCAACCACGAATGCACACCCCCGGGCGGATGTGAGCCGGATACAGCCTTTAGACTCCAGTGCCTTCTCGGACGAACCCTTTCTTGCCTTGAGAGTGACTAATTGTGGCTAGTGGATGAGTGAGAATTGCTGATAAAAGGAGGTTGACTTTTTTTTTTTTTGACGGCACCATGATGACAATTCAGTTCAAAGAGGAAAAGGACTGACATGGCAACCGCTTGCAATCCCCTGCAAGGCGCCAGTTCCCGGGCCGCGAGAGTTGGAGTGCAGCAAAGCGTGCCGTATTTTGCGCTGCTTAAAGCGCTGATAGGCGTATTGATTCTCGGGCTGCATGGCGAGGCCGCCGCCGCGATCAGAGCTGAAGGGGACTTGCATTTCATCCGCAGTCAAGCCGGGAAATCCATTAACCAAGTTCTAAAGTTCAGTGTTGCAGTGAACGAATGCAAATGGGTTATTGCAATTCAGGATTCGTACACGCAGCCACACTTGACGGAGATCGCCTATGGGCACGACGGGACCAATCTCTATTACTTAGAGAAGTACGCCCAGGATTTCAGGCAAGTGCTCGACCGTGATTCGGCGACTCTTCCGCCGGCAAGCGGGACCGTGGATTACGGTTCCTTTCCGCCTTTCGATTTCAACCACATTATTCACCTTTGGTTCGCTTATTGTTCGACATGTTACTTACGTACCAATGATGGGGTGGTCCCTGCGGCTCTGGCATACCCTGCACCGGCTGCAGAGCGATTGCGCGCCCAGCTGAGATTCGCGAAAACAAGTGAGGTTTTTGTTAACAGGTTGTTGAAAAAGTCTCACAGAAATTTGAACACGCTGGATTGAACTGCGTCTGAAACCCATGCGCGGAAAACCTCAAGCCCAGCCGGACTTTCTGACCGTCATCAACCTCAATGCCAGCG
>WYBW01000187.1 GCA_011525685.1 Verrucomicrobiia bacterium | reverse complement strand
GAGGGAGAGGGAACAGCCATCGCGCGATTTGCTTTTGCCAAACGGTTGCCGAACCAACTCCAACTCTGGTTTTCAATATCATCCGTGAATGATTCTCCCTCTCCCAGCGGGAGACGGCCGGGGTGAGGGAGAGTTTGTGAGAGACGACGACGGAGAGAAGGTTGCTTTCACCCTCACCCTAACCCTCTCCCTGAGGGAGAGGGAACAGCCATCGCGCGATTTGTTTTTGCCAAATGGTTGCCGAACCAACTCCAACTCTGGTTTTCAACATCATCGGTGAATGATTCTCCCTCTCCCGTCGGGAGAGGGCCGGGGTGAGGGAGAGTTTGTGGGAGACGACGACGGAGAGAAGGTTGCTTTCACCCTCACCCTAACCCTCTCCCTGAGGGAGAGGGAACAGCCATCGCGCGATTTGCTTTTGCCAAATGGTTGCCGAACCAACTCCAACTCTGGTTTTCAACATAATCGGTGAATGATTCTCCCTCTCCCGTCGGGAGAGGGCCGGGGTGAGGGAGAGTTTGTGGGAAATAAAACCGGAGAAAACGCTGCATCTAAGAGCACTCGGGCGGCCCGCCGCGCCCGAGGCGTGGAGTTACTTCGTCACACCGCGTTCACTGGCGCGGATGAAGCTCGTGAGATGTTTGATCTCCGGCAGTGGCGGCAATTCTTTTTCCATCTTTGACAGCGCGTTGGGCATGGTGAGCCCCTCGCGGAACAGGATTTTGTAGGCTTGCCGCAACGCCGTCTGCGCCTCATCCGACACGCCGTTGCGTTCCAGGCCGACCTTGTTGATGGTGCGCGTCTCGGCAGGGTTGCCATCCACGACCATGAACGGCGGCACATCCTGCACCACCTTCGCGCAGCCGCCGATGAACGACATCCGACCCACCCGGCAGAATTGATGCACGGCGCACATGCCGCCGACGACCGCGTGATCCTCGACCAGCACATGCCCCGCGAGCGCCGCCATCGAAACGATGATGCGATCGCCCATCACCACGTTGTGGCCGATGTGACTGCCGGCCAGGATGGCATTGTGCGAACCGATGACGGTGGCCTCACCCTCACCGGTGGCGCTGTGGATCGTCACCGTTTCGCGGATGATGTTGTGGTCGCCGATCTCGGTGCGAGTGATGCCGCCGGTCCACTTGAGGTCCTGGGTTTTCAGACCCACGGTGGTAAACGGATAAATTTCGTTTCCCTTCCCGAGCCGGGTGTGGCCACCCACCACGACGTGTGAATGCAACCGGCATCCCTCCCCCAATTCCACATGCTCGCCGATGATGCAGAAAGGACCGATTTCACAGTCCGTCCCCAGTCGGGCATGGGGATGGACGATGGCAGTGGGATGGATGGTGGCCATGGCCGCGTCAGGCGTCCCGCAGCATGAAGGTGACCTCGGCTTCGCTGACGACTTCGCCGCCGACCTTGCAGGTCCCCTTCGCCTTGCCGATCTTGCCCCGAATCCGGATCAGTTCCACCTCGATCAACAAGGTGTCGCCGGGCACCACCGGTTTGCGCCACTTCACATTCTCGGCGGCCATGAAGTATGCCACCTGATTCACCAACTCCGCCTGGCGGAGCAGAATGATTCCGGCCACCTGGGCGATGGCTTCCAATTGCAGCACACCCGGCATGATGGGATGCCCGGGAAAATGGCCCTGGAAGAACGGTTCGTTGATGGAGACGTTCTTGAGGCCGACGATGTGGTTGCCTTCGATCTTGAGGACTTTGTCCACCATCAGGAACGGATAACGGTGCGGCAGGAGCTTGAGCACGTCCTCGACGCCGAGCACGGCTCCACCGGCGGCCGGCGGCTGGCCCTCGGCGGAGGCGGTGGCCGCGGACTTGGTGGGCGGCGGGGCAAAGGTCTGCGCCGCGCGCAACGGTTTTTGCATTTGCGCCGCGATGAGCCGGACCAGCTCGCAGTTCGCCGCGTGGCTCGGTTTGACCGCCACCAGATGCCCGTGAATCGGCCGGCCCAGCAGCGAGAGATCACCCAGGATGTCGAGCATCTTGTGCCGCACGAACTCATCGGCGTAACGCAGCGGCTCGGTGGTCAACACCGCGTCGTCACGGATGACCACCGCGTTCTCGAGGCTGCCGCCGCGGATGAGCCCGTTCTTGATGAGAAACTCGATCTCTTCGTAGAAGCAAAACGTCCGTGCATGGGCCAGGTCGTGCTCCCACGTCTTGGGCGTGATCTCCGTGCTGAAAAACTGGGTGAACCGTCCCTGCTTGTCCGCGCTGGTGCAGGTGACTTTGAACCCTTCATCCGGAAACAGCGTCATCAACGTCTCGCCCATTTCCAGTTCGATCGGTTCGCGCACGGTATAAGGCTCGCGCTTTTCATTCTGCGGCACAATGCCCGCGGATTGGATCAGCTTGCAGAACTCCCGCGCGCTGCCGTCGGCGATGGGCGGCTCGTTGGCGTCCAGTTCGATCACCGCGTTGTCAATTCCGTAACCCGCAAACGCGGCCAGGACATGTTCCACGGTATGGACTTTGATGTTGCCCTTCGCCAGCGTGGTGGACCGGTTGGTTTCCGACACGTTTTCGACGCGCGCCTCGATCTCCGGTTTTCCCTCGAGGTCCACGCGGCGAAAGCGCACGCCGGTATTGGGCTGCGCCGGGAGGATGGTCAGGTTGACACGGCTGCCGCTGTGCAAACCGGTGCCCGCGAAGCTGGCCGGGCGGTTGAGCGTTTGCTGCTGTAGCACGCGGGAATTACACCAAAACGCAAACGCCCTTGGCAAGCGGGGAGGTGGAAGGCGAGGATGGTTGCCGGTCCGTCCGGTTCAACTCCGCACGAGATGAAGTGACGCTCTGAAATCCGAAGCCGGAAACCCGAAACCCGAATGGCTTGCCGATCCGATTGTGGACTGGCCGTTCGGATTTCGGTCTTCGGGGTTCTTTCGGATTTCGGACCTCGACCAGAAGCCACAACTTGCCTGCAATTTGGAGCAGTCTTGAGATGGGAAGCTCCCAACCAAGTGCCCGAGTCTCCAAACAGTCTCCTCCCTCAGTTGCTGGGTGCTTGGGTGCTTGGGTATTTGGACGACAACTCCTTCGCACCCGGCGACTCCAGCTTTGCCAGTTCCACGCCCTCGCGTCGCAGCAAGGTCGCCTCGACTTTCGGCACGAACATCTGCGTCTCGGCGGGCAGGTGCGGCGCAATCCGATCGAAGCTGCGCGTGCGGTGGCGCGCGAGCAATCGTTGCACGCGGCCTTCCCCGGCGTTGTAGGCCGCCACCGCCAACCGCCAGTCGCCGAATTCGCCGTAAAGAAATCTCAAATACTGCGCGGCGGCGCGCGCGCTGGGTTCGGGCTGGTAACGTTCGTCCCGCGGCCAGCGGCGCAGGCCGAAACGTTGCGCCGTGTCCGGCATGAGTTGGAACAACCCCGCCGCGCCCACCGGACTGCGGGCGCCCATGTTGAAGGCGGATTCCACCTCGGCCAGCCAGACCAGTTCGGGAGGGACACGCTCACTGGCAAACACCGGTTTCAAAGTGGCCACCAAGGCTTCCGCCCCTTTCGGCAACGGACGCGGAGAAACCTTCTTCACCCACACCTCGCGTTCGAGGGCGGGCGCGGGATTCGCCGGGGTCGGCGGCGTGCGGGCTGGCGCCGTGGTCGGTCGGGGCGCGGTGCGGCGGAGTTCGTCCGCCACCTCGAAATAATCCAGCCGGGACTTGAGCCAGTGCGCGTAAGGCTGCGTTTCCTGGTGCGCCTCCAGCAACGGCAGCACCGCCCGCGCCGCGTCCTTGAGTGCTGCCAGGTCGAGCACGCGGGCACCTTGAAGCTGCTGCTGGAAACTGCTTAGAAACGCCTCCACTTTCTGCCGATCCACCTGCCGCAACGCGCGCAGTGCTTCCTCGTCGAGATTGGCCTCCGCCCATTGGCCGGCCGCTTCAACCGCCTGCCGGACGGCGTCGGGGTCCAGCTCGAACTCCTGCGCGCGGGCGGTGCCGACCGCCAGCAGCGCGATGATCAGGAAACGAACAAAATGCATGGTTGCGAATCCTAGCACGAGGCCGCCCGCCTTCCAAGCGATGTCTTGCAGTGTCTTGCGCGGACCGCTTGCATTGGTTCTAAAGCCAAACCATCACTGCTGCCGGGGCACTCAGTCTGCCTCTGCCCTCACCGCCGGCCATCATACCATGGATGGCAAGCGGCGCGACTGGTGAGCGTGGCCTTCTGGCGAAACAACGCGCGGAGGAAAAACCAGACCAGTTCCCGGCCCGAGTACAATTTGATCTTGCGCGCGGACGTGACCAGTGGATGCCGATGGAGGATCACAATTTGTCGGCCGGTTTCCCGGCCGAATTGTTTCAACCGCACCGTGAGATCAAGCTCCTCGCCGGCGAACAACTCCTGGCTGAACCCGCCCACTTTTCGGAAGGCCGTTGCCTCGCAAAAGATGAACGAGCCGGCCAGCAGACGGCGCGTGCGGCTGAGGCCGTTCCAGAACAGCGTGAGGAAGTTGGCCACGGGATGGTCTTCGCTGAACCGGATCGTGGCCCCGCCGGCGAGGTAACGACCGGACCGGATGGCCTCGGCGACGTCCCGCATCAGCTCTGGACGGGGATGCGAATCGGCGTCAATGAACAGCAACCAGCCGCCGGTGGCCGCTGCCGCGCCGCGGTTGCGCGCGCGGGCAATCTGGTTCACCGGCTCGAACACCACCGTCGCTCCCGCCTCCCGGGCGATCTGTGCCGTGCGATCCGTGGAATTGTTGTCGCAAACGATCAGTTCCGTGGCCCAACCCAGGGCCGTGAGCGGGGTCAGGGACGCCTGCACTTCCCGGAGCGTCTGGCCCAACAGACGCTCCTCATTGAATGCGGGAATGATGACGGAAAGATTCAACGCGGCGCAGTGTGGACGGGGGTTTGTCACGGATTCAATCCTCAATTGGCGGGTCAGTGGGGACTTTCACCTGTGAACAATAATCGTTTGAACTGCGGGTGGGGGACGTTACCTTACGGAAGCCAAACCGGCTGGACGCCGCGCTGGCCCAGAGAATCCTTCAAACTGGAGTGCATTTATGGCCGAGAACAAAGCGAAAACCAAACTGCCCGAACCCGGGCGATGGCGGCGGCGATTGGTGGTGGCGGCGGGAGTGATTTTTGCCCTGCTGCTCGTGACGTATTTCGTGGTTTCCAGCAATGCTTTCGTCAAGGGCGTGATCGTCCCCAGAGTGGGTGCCGCCTTGAACGCCGACCTGTCGGTGTCCAGCGCGAGCGTCAGCCCCTTTTCGAAAGTGGCCCTGCGCGATGTGAAGCTCACTCCGAAGGGCGCCGAGACTTTGCTCACCGTCAACTCCGTGAGCGCGCGTTACAGTCTCCGCGCCATCCTCGGCGGAAGGATCGTTGTCGAGGAGGTGACGGTGATTTCGCCCGTCATAAGCCTGGTCGAAAAGGCGGATGGCTCGAGCAACCTCGACCCTTTGTGGAAATCCTTCGCCAGCGAGCCGAAAGCCACACCACCGGCAACCCAGCCAAGCGAACCGCTGGACGTGGACATCAAGGCGGTCAACATCAAGGGCGCCACCGTGCGTTATCTCCGCCACCGCCAGGACGGTCAGGACAAAGTGGAACTGGACAATGTCAATCTCACGCTGGCCGACCTGCGGAACGGCGGCAAGGGCAAGCTGGATTTGTCCGCGGCGCTGGCGCTGGACAAGACCGCACCCGAAGCGGCCGCGGCGGCGTCAGTGCGGGCGCTGTTGAACGCCGGTTTCGGCTTCGAGCTGACCCAGGACCTGATGCCCGGCAGCGTCAAGGGCAACGCCTCCTTCTCGGTCGGGCAGGCGTCCGGCGCGCTGGCGGAATTGAACGCGCTGGCGATAAAGCTGGATTGCGACACCACTCCCACGGAAATCCGGCAACTGGCCCTGGTCTTCAGCCGGGCCGGGACGTCTCTCGGTCAGATGCGCCTCAGTGGTCCATTCGACGCTGGGAAGCTCGAGGGCAAGCTGAAGTTGGAGGTTCTTTCGCTCGACCGGCAGGTGTTGAACCTGGCGGGCGCCGCCGCCGGTGTGGATTTCGGGACCACCATCATCAACGCGACGAGCGACCTCGAACTGACCAAGGGCGGAAAGCAGATGGCGGTGGCCGGCCAATTGAAGGTGGACCGGTTCCAACTCAAGCAGGCCAACCAGGCGACACCCACGCTCGACCTGCGTTGCGACTACGATTTGTCCGTGGACCAGGCTGCGGAGTCCGCGTTGCTGAAGGTGTTGAACCTCACCGGCACGCAGGAGGGGCGTCCGTTGCTGCGAACGGAACTGACCAGTCCCATGGCGATCCGATGGGGGAGCACGACCGACGCGATGGGCGATGCCGCGTTGAATGTCACCCTCGCGAATCTGAACCTGGCCGACTGGCAGGCGTTCGCCGCGGACCTCGCGCCGCGCGGGATGGTCAATGCCCGGGCCAAACTGCTCTCCCAACAAGGCGGCAAACTACTGGGCTTCGAGCTGGAGAGTTCGGTGGACGATTTCGCCGCGCGGCTCGGCAGCAACGAGGTCAGCCGTGTGAGCCTGCGCGCACTCGCCCGGGGGAGCGCGGTGGATTTGAAACAGATCAAGCTGGACTCCGGTCGGCTGGACCTGGGTCAGCAGGGACAATCCGCGTTGCTGGTGTCCGGCTCGGGCACGTTTGATACCGCCACGCAAGACGCGGACCTGCAATTCACCGCGCAGGCGGTCCTGGCCCGGTTGCTGGCACTCATGCCGCAACCGGATGTGACGATCACCAACGGGGCGCTCGACTTCAAAGGCCGCCTCACGGGCAAGGACGGGCAACAGACTGTGACCGGCCAACTGGCGCTCAATGATTTCACCGGTCGTGTTGCCGACAACCAGTTCGCCCAGTTCGGCACTGGCGCGGACCTCGATCTGGCCATGAAGGGTCAGCAGATCGAACTGCGCAAGCTCGCGGGCGACGTGCGCGAAGCGCAGAATGCGGGCGGTCGTTTCGAGGTGACAGGCCGTTTTGATGTGGAGACAAGTGCCGGACAGTTCGCGCTGAAGCTGACGGATTTCAACCAGCACGGACTGCGGCCGTTCCTCGAGTCCGCGCTGGGGGACAACAAGCTGGTTTCCGTGTCGCTGAACACGACGGCCTCGGCGAAGCTCGAGGCGAATGGCGACCTGGCGGTCACCGCCGACGCGCGGCTGGCCGATCTGGTGGTCAAGGATCCCGCCGGCACCCTGCCATCCTCGCCGTTGGAGGCGAGCCTCCGGGTGGATGCGGGAGTGGCAAAGGATGTGGCGCAGGTTCGCCAATGTCTGGTTACGCTCACACCCACGGAGCGGGCGAAGAATGTCCTGGGCCTCACCGGCACGGTGGACTATTCCCGGTCCAACGCCATCACAGGCAGCCTGAAGCTCGAATCGGAATCGCTCGATGTGACCCGCTATTACGACTTGTTTGCCGGCGAGACGAAACCCGCCGAAATCAAGCCCGCTCCACCAGCAGCGCCTCCGGCCAACCAGGAGCCCGACGCAATGAATCTGCCGTTCGATAACTTCACTTTTGACGCCCGGATTGGCCGCTTCCACCTGCACGAGGTGGACATTGCCAACCTGGAGGCGACGGCAAAACTCAACGGCAGCCAGGTGTTGGTGAAACCCTTCCAGCTCACGCTGAACGGTGCGCCCGTCGGCGCGACAGTGGATTTGAACCTCGGCGTGCCGGGTTACAAGTATGACGTGGCTTTCAACGCCCAGGAGGTGCCGTTGTCGCCGCTGGTGAACACCTTCGTGCCCGAGCGCAAGGGGCAGGTCAGCGGCACGACCACGGCCCGCGCGCAGGTCAAGGGCGAGGGGATCACGGATGCCAGCTTGCAAAAGAACCTGGCGGGCGAATTTAATTTCGCGACGACCAACATGAACCTGTCCATTGCCGACGTGCGCAACCCCATTGTCCATTCGATCATCAACGTGGTCATTGGCCTGCCGGAGTTGATCCGCAACCCAGCGGCTTCGCTGGGCAATCTGGTGACGGGCCTGCGGGGCGGGGGCGCGCGCAGCGGTTGGGCCGACCAGCTTACGTCCGCGCCGATTGACGTGATGCGGGTTAACGCCAAAGCCGGCAGCGGTCGTGTCAATCTGGAACAGGCTGAAGTTCGCAGTGCCGCCTTCCAGGCCCTGGCCAGCGGTCAGATCACGCTGGCGCCCATCCTCACGAACTCGACAGTTCAAATCCCCGTGCAAGTCCTTCTCCGCCGCGACATGGGTGACAAGATTGGTTTGGTCACGACCGACACGCCGACCAATGTCACTTATGTGGCCATGCCGCAATTCCTGACGATGAAGGGCACGGTCGGCAAACCCGACCCCGACATCAGCAAGACGGCCCTGCTGGTCCTTGGCACGAAGGCCGGTGGCGCGTTGGTGAAAGGCATTGGCGGCGCCACGGGAGAAAAGGTGGGCGGCGCGCTGGATACCGTGGGCAGTCTGTTGGGCGGCGGAAAACCCTCCACGGACACCAACCAACCCTCGGCCACCGCCACGAACCAATCGCCCGGGCTGCTCGATTTGTTCCGCCGACCGAAGAAGCAGTAGCCGCCTCACTGGCGACCCGGTGGATGCCCAAAAAACTGAGACGCGGCACTGAGTCAGCGCCTGGGCAAGCCTCAAGGCGACGCTTGAGGGCAAGGACCGATCCAAGCCGCTGACGCGGATGAAGCTCTTGGGCAACCGGCCCAGCCGTGTTGAAACCCGTGTTAACACCTTCATTGTGTCTTGGGATGTTTTGCTGCGATCACGTGGCACTCGGGCGCCGGCGGCATTTGGCTTGTTCCCCCCTGCGCTGGCGCTGCTCCTCCTCGCCACGCTGGTTGACAAATGTCGCCACGGGGAGTTCTGAAGCGGCCGGGCAAACCACTTGCCATCGTTCGTTCCCAACTTACACTCCGCGCGCGCATGTGGGACCTGAACACGCTGAATCCGCAGCAGCGCCTGGCCGTCGAGACCATCAACGGCCCGGTGCTGATTCTGGCCGGCGCCGGCACGGGCAAGACGCGCGTCATCACCCATCGCATCGCCCATCTTATTCGCAAGGGCGTCGCTCCCGAAAACGTCCTCGGCGTGACGTTCACCAACAAGGCCGCGCGTGAGATGAAGGAGCGGGTGAGAAAACTGCTCCCCGCCCGCGCCCCGGTTTCTGGCTCCACGGCCTCCCCCCTCAACGCGCAACCGACGGTTTGCACTTTCCATTCGCTCTGCGTTCGCATCCTGCGGCAATACATTGATCGCCTTGGCTACAAACGGAATTTCGTGATCTATGACGAGTCGGAACAGTTGGGCGCGATCAAGAAGATCCTCGCCAACATCTCCGCCAAGGGGGAGAAGACCGACCCGGCGGCGATCCTGAGCCTGCTAAGTCGTTTCAAGAACGGCGGCGAGCGAGCGGCGGCGTTTTCCGACCCCAGCGTTCGCGCAATGGCCGAGCACGTCCGCCAGCGTTACGAATCCGCCCTCCACGCGTGCAATGCCGTGGATTTCGACGATTTGATTCTGCTGACGCTGCGTCTGTTCGCCGAGCACGCGGACGTTCTGCAAGCCTGCCGGGCGAAGTATCGCTTCGTGATGGTGGACGAATACCAGGACACCAACGCGTCGCAGTTTCGGCTGGTGCAGTTGCTCACGCAGGAACACCGCAACCTGTGCGTGGTAGGCGACGACGACCAGAGCATCTACGGCTGGCGCGGCGCGGAGATTGGCAACCTGCTCGACCTGGAGAAGCATTACCCCGAAGTCAAAGTCATCAAACTTGAGCAGAATTACCGCTCGACCAACACGATTCTCAACGCGGCCAACGCGCTCATCAGGAACAATGTCCGTCGCCGGGCCAAACAGTTGTGGTCGCAGAAGGGGCAGGGAGCGAAGATCGTGCTGCGCTCATTCACGGATGACGAACAGGAGGCGCGCGGTGTCGTCGAGCAGATTGAATTTGCCCGGCTGGCCCACCGGTTGCCGTGGCGGGACAACGCGATTCTCTTCCGCACGAACCAGCAATCGCGTCCGCTGGAGACGGCGTTGCGGCAGGCCGGCGTGCGCTACCATTTGATCGGCGGCCAGAGTTTCTTCGACCGGCGCGAGGTGCGCGATCTTCTGGCTTACCTGAAAGTGTTTCTGAACCCGAACGACGACGTCAGCCTGCTGCGTATCGCGAACGTGCCCGCGCGCGGCCTGAGTGACGTGACAATGGAGCGGTTGCTGGCGGCGAGTCACGAGCGCAAGGCGTCGGTGTTCGCCACGATGAAGAACCCGGCGGTGACGGCGACGTTTCAAGCAAGGACAAGGGAGAGGATTGAATCGTTTGTGGCGTTCCTCGAACTGACGCAGGCACAACTTGAGCGCAGGGCCGGCGTCTCGCCTGTCGCTAACTCGATGGTTTCCGGAGCCAATGGAGACAGGCGAGACGCCTGTCCTACACTGCAAGCGTGGGCAGCCAATTTTCTCAACGAAACCGGTTACCTCGACGAGTTGCGCCGTTCGGAGAAGGACCGCGAGGCCGGAGAGAACCGGGTGCGCAATCTGAAAGACCTCGTGGCCACGCTCGACCATGCCGCGCCCGCCGCGCCGCTGTTCGAGCGATTACAGGCGTTCCTGGAGGAAATCAGCCTCGACACCGATCGCGAGGACGAGGAGGAAAACCAGGGCGATGCCGTCACGTTGATCACGATGCATAGCTGCAAGGGGCTGGAGTTTCCGCACGTTTACATCGTGGGCATGGAAGACGGATTGCTGCCGCACTCCCGCTCCAAATCCGAGGGCACGCTGGATGAGGAGCGGCGTTTGTTCTACGTGGCCGTCACGCGCGCGATGCAGACGCTGGCGATCAGCCACTGCGGTGGGCGCCGGAAGTACGGCCAACTGATGCCCTGCCATCCTTCTCCTTTTCTGAAAGAGCTGCCGGCGGAACTGGTCGAACACGAGGACGAAAAGAGCAGGCAGCCGGTCACCCGTGAGTCCGGGAAAACCCTTTTCGCCGCCCTCCGTCAGGCGGCGAACTGAATTTTCGCGGCCTCAATCGCAAACCCGGTGTGGTTCGGGATGTGCTGTCCGGTATGGACCTTTGTTCCCAAGGGGAGGTTGTCACGCGTTGCCGTGCGGGCATTTTCACCGGCGGATGAACATTCCGAAAATCGGCTTTGCCCTTCCGGCTGCCACGTTTGCAGTCATGGCTTGGCTTGCCTGACCGGATTTGATACGCGACAATACGGCTGGTTGAATTGCATAATTGTCTGGACGGAATCATGAAGTCGTTGTTCTCCCGCGCGCTCTTCGGCGGTCTGCTTCCGTTGACTCTGCTTGTCGCCTTGAACTCCAGCGGAGCGGTGCTGATCAGTGAGATCATGTATCATCCGGCTTCGGAGGACGTGCGCGAGGAGTTCCTTGAACTGCACAATGCCGGGGCGACCAACGTGAACCTGACAGGCTGGAGGTTCAGCAAGGGTGTCCAGTTCACTTTCCCCGAAATCACGCTCGCCCCGAACGCCTATCTCGTGGTGGCCGCCGACCTGGCCGTGTTCACCAACAAATATCCGACCGTGACCAATGTGGTCGGAGGCTGGACCGGACGGTTGAGCAACAGTCGCGAAGGCATTGAACTGGAGGACGCCGCCGGCATTCGCGTGGATCGGGTGGACTACGCGGACGAAGGAGACTGGGCGGTTCGCCGGCGCGGGCCGCTCGATTGGTCGCATCGTGGCTGGATCTGGTTTGCCGAACACGATGGCGGCGGAAGGTCTTTGGAACTGATCAATGTCAGATTTTCCAACAACCACGGCGTGAACTGGGCGGCCAGTCAGATCGCCGAAGGCACGCCGGGCGGGCCGAACTCGGTTGCCCGGACGAACATCGCGCCGGTCATTCTCGAGATCCTGCACCTGCCTCCGGTGCCGCGGTCTAGCGACCCGGTGTTGGTCACCGCCCGGCTGCTGGACGAGCGTGGATCGAACGTTGTCGCCGCCCTGCATTGGCGCGTGGACGGCCGCGGCCCCGCTTTCACGAGCCTGCCGATGTTCGATGATGGATTGCATGATGACGGCGCAGCGAACGACGGAGTGTTTGCCGCGACCATTCCCCCTCAGACAAACAATGCGGTCGTGGAGTTTTACATCGAGGCGACTGATCTCGATGGGTTGACTCGCACCTGGCCGGCCCCGGCGCAGGATGTCAACGGTGATTGGCTGGGACAGGTTTGCAACGCGCTGTATCAAGTGGACGATTCGAGCTACCTGGGCGCGTATCCGCTCTACAAACTGGTGATGACCGAGGCCGAGCGGGCGGAGTTGGCGCAAATCGGCAGCGGCGGTTACCCCGGTGAGTCGTTGAGTGACGCGCAGATGAACGGGACCTTCATCAGCCTGGACGCGAGCGGCACTGAGGTTCGATACACCGTGGGCTTTCGGAATCGCGGCCACGGCAGCCGCAATCGCAAGCCCAACAATTTCAGGGTGAACTTTGTTTCGGACCGGACGTGGAAGGGTGTTTCCGCGCTGAACCTCAACGGGCAGTTCAGTCACGTTCAGGTGCTGGGTTCGGTGTTGAGCTTGAAATCCGGGGTCATCGGCGCGGATTCGCGGCCGGTCCAGGTGCGCGTCAACAACGCGAACCTGGCCAACAACGGACCGCAAACCTACGGCGGCATGTATGCCGCCAACGAGGCGATTGACAGCGATTGGGCGGACCATTGGTTTCCCAACGATGGTTCCGGCAATGTCTATCGGGTGATCCGCGACATTGCGCCCCCGGACTTCAATTATCGCGGCACGAACCAGAACGCCTACACCAACACCTGGTTCAAAGAAACCAACGTGAGCGAAAATGACTGGTCCGATTTGATCGCCATGTTGCGCATCATGGGAACCAACGATCTGTACACCACGCAGGCGGCGCGAGGCGTCATCCATGCGGAGCAATGGCTGGCATATCTGGCCGTCATGGCGCTGTTCGACAATCGCGAAACGTCTCCCAACACCGGCCACAATGATGACTACTACATGTACGCCGGGGTCAACGATCCGCGCTTCATGCTGATGTATTATGATCTCGACTCCATTCTTGGAGAGGGGGGCGTGAGCGGCGCCACCAACGCCACGCTCTTTGGCGCGACCGCGATGCCGGCCTTCAACCGGTTCATGCGCTCCCCCGATTTCGAGCCGGTGTATTACCGCACGCTGCAACGGTTGCTCGCCACCACCTTCTCGGCGGAGGAGTTCAACGCCACGGTGGACCAGACGCTGGGCGACTTCACACCGGCCAGCGTCCTCACACGGATCAAGAACTGGATGAACGGCCGCCGCGCTTATGTTCAAGCGGTGATCGCCCCGTTCCTGGCCACGAACACCGTCGCCCCCATCGCCACCCTCTCGGGTGAACCGCGGTCCCCCACTCCGCTGCGCACCGCCACGCTCACAGTGAGTGGCGCGGGTGTTATCCAATACCGCTACAAGCTGAATGACGGCGGCTTCGGCGCGGCCACTCCGGTGGCCACTCCCATCGGTCTTTCCAGCCTGCCGCACGGCAGCACCAATGTTGTATGGGTCATCGGCGCCGGCGACGACCAGGTCTGGCAGAGCGAGGCGAACGCTACCCCCTCGCGAGTGTGGGTGGTCAACACCAACTGGCCTTCGGTTCGCATCAACGAAGTGCTGGCGCGCAACGTCGCCTCCTTCAACCACGCGGGCACGTTTCCGGATGCCATCGAGCTTTACAACGAGGGCAGTTCGGCGGTGGACCTTTCCGGCCTGCGCCTCTCTGACCGGCTGGATTCGCCGAATAAATTCACCTTTCCGAACGGCACGACACTGGCCTCGGGCGACCGTCTGGTCGTGCTGGCCAACAACGCCGACGGCACGCCCGGCTTGCACACGGGATTCTCGCTCGACCAGAACGGCGAGGGAGTCTTCCTTTTCGACAAAGTCAACGCGGGCGGCGCGCTGCTCGACTCGGTCGAGTTCGGCCTGCAACTGGCAGACCTTTCCATCGGTCGGCTGCATGGCGGCGAGTTTGTGCTCACCCAGCCGACCCTGGGCGCGGACAATCTTCCCCAGCCGCTCGGTGACGTGATGAACATCAGCATCAATGAATGGTTGGCCAGTGAGTTTGCATTGTATCCGACCGACTTCATTGAACTCTACAATCCGTCTCCGCTGCCGGTGGCGTTGGGCGGCCTTTATTTCACCGACAATCCCATTGGCCAGCCCAGGCGGCACGCGATTGCGCCATTGACGTTCATTGGCGGGCAAAGTTTTCGCGTCTTCAAGCCCGACAGCGACCCGGAGCAAGGCGCGGATCATTTGAATTTCGGCCTGGCCGCCGAGCAGGGAATGATCGCGCTGCTGACGCCGGGATTGGAGACGATTGACTGCATCGCTTACGGCCCGCAACGCACGGATGTTTCGCAGGGCCGCTCGCCGGACGGCAGCGGGAGAATCGCGTCGTTCCTTCAACCTTCCCCCGGCGCGCCCAACCCCGGCGCCAGTTCGTCAGTTCAAACCGTGACGCTCGTCGCGCTTACGAATGTCTGGCGCTACAACGAAACCAGCGACCTGACCTCGATCAACTGGACGGCGCCGGGTTACAACGACAACACTTGGCCCGAAGGTCGCGCGCTGCTTTTCCATGACGACGATCCGCTGCCCGGCCCCACCAACACGGAATTGACGCTGGGCCGCATGACGTATTACTTCCGTACGCACTTTAACTTTAGCGGCGATCCCACCGCCGTGGTATTGCGTTTGTCCCCCTTCGTAGATGACGGCGCGATCTTCTATCTAAACGGCCAACTGCTCTACAATCTGGCTGTCACTGACACGCCACTCAGCTATTCCACGCCGGCGTCACGCAACGTGAACAATGCGGTGCTCGAAGGCCCGTTCAGTGTGCCGGCCACGAATCTGATCCAGGGCGACAACGTGCTGGCGGTGGAGGTGCATCAGGTAAACACGACAAGTAGTGACATTGTCTTCGGCGCGCAACTGGACGCCGCCAGCACGACTCCCGCCGGTCCGGCCATCGTGTTGAACGAGATTCTCGCCCACAACCAGTCCTTCACCAATGCCGCGGGCCGGACGCCGGATTGGGTCGAACTGTACAACCCCGGCACCAACAGCATTGATCTGGGCGACCTGAGTCTCAGCGACGATCCGGGCGCGCCGCGCAAATGGGTTTTCGCCAACGGCACCATGCTCGCGCCGGACGGTTACCTGACGATCGAGTTTGACGACAGTCTGCCGGCCTCCGCCACCAACACCGGCTTCGCGCTCAGCGCCAGCGGCGATGCGGTTTATCTTTTCCAACGACCGGCCAACGGCGGCTCAGTGCTCGGCTCCGTGACCCTTGGATTGCAGGCAGCCGATTTTGCGATGGGCCGCATGCCCAGCGGAAGCGGCGACTGGACCCTCACGCTGCCGACGCGAAATTCGCAAAATGTCGCCGCGGGATTGGGCAATGCGTCGTTTCTCGCAATCAACGAGTGGATGGCAAATCCAGCCCACGGGGATGACTGGTTCGAGCTTTACAATCCCAACGCGCAACCCCTGGACCTCAGCGGCCTTGCGCTCACGGACAATCCGTCCGTGCGCAACAAGTCGCCGTTCCCGCCGCGGTCGTTCATCGGTCCGAGAAGCTACGTAAAACTCATCGCGGATGACAACCAGGCCGGCGGCGCGGATCACGTGGCGTTTCGGTTGAGCGCGGCCGGCGATTTCATTGGCCTTTACTGGCCTGTGGGCACGCAGATTCACACCGTCTCCTTCGGGCCACAGACGACCGGCGTCTCTGAAGGCCGGTTTCCTGACGGCGCGGCGGCGATCGCAAGCTTTCCCGACACCGCATCGCCGGGCGCGCCGAATTACCGGTTGCTGACCGATGTCGTCATCAATGAATTGCTCAGTCATACCGATCCGCCCCTGGAAGATGCCGTGGAAATTCACAACCTCAGTTCCAATGCCGTGGATATCAGCGGCTGGTACCTGAGCAACACCGGAGACAATCCGGCCAAATTCCTGGTGCCATCCAACACCGTTCTGGCGGCGGGCGGTTACCAGGTTTTCTATCAATACCAGTTTGACAACGCTGTCGCTCCGGGTGTGCAGTTGCCGTTCAGCTTCGACTCCGCCCACGGTGATGAACTGCATCTTTCGCAGACGGACGCGAGTGGCGGCCTGACGGGCTTCCGCGCCCGGGTGAAGTTTGGCGCGGCCACCAATGGAGTTTCCTTCGGCCGCTTCGTCACCAGCGTCGGCGAGGAGTTTGTTGCGATGAGCCGCCGCTCGTTCGGCGTGGATAATCCGCTGAACCTGGCTCAATTCCGCGCTGGCACGGGCGCGGCCAATCCCTATCCGCGCGTCGGCCCGGTGGTGTTCAGCGAAATCAATTATCGCCCGGCCACCCATTACCTGGGCAACACAAACGCCGCTGAATTCCTCGAACTGTTGAACATCACGAGCGATCCGGTGCCGCTCTACGACCCGGCGGCCACGACGAACACCTGGCGCATCTCCGGCGGGGTGGATTTCACTTTCCCCATGAACGTGACATTGCCCGCGGGCGGTTCGGCGTTGATTGTGAGCTTTGATCCCATCGCCAACCCGGCGCAATCCAACTGGCTGCGCACCGCGTATCAAGTGTTGCCGGATGTTCCGATGTTCGGCCCCTGGTCGGGCGCGCTGGCCAATGAAGGCGAGCGTCTGGAAATGCTCAGGCCCGACCCGCCGCAAAAGCCGCCGCAGCCCGACGCGGGCTTCGTGCCGTATGTGCTGGTCGAGCACGTTCATTATCTGCCAACCGCTCCGTGGCCGACCAATGGGATCGGCGACGGAAGCTCGCTGCAACGCGCCGTGCCCAAAGGCTTCGGCAACGAACCGTTGTTTTGGATTGCCAGCGCGCCGTCCGCCGGACTACCGCTGGCTGACACCGACGGCGACGGCCTGCCGGACTATTGGGAAGTCGAGAATGGACTCAACCCGACCAACTCGATGGGATTGCACGGCGCCATCGGCGATCCGGACAATGACGGCCAGACGAACTTGCAAGAATACCTCGGAGGCACGCATCCGCAGAACGGCGACGACTACTTCCACATCAATTCCGTCGCGGTGAACGGCACCAGCGTCACGCTTCGATTCCGTGCCGGCAGCGGTCGCACTTACAGCGTCCTTTACAGCGAGAACTCGCCAGGCGGGCCATGGCTGAAGCTGGCTGATGTCTCTTTTGGAGCAATACCGCGCCAGATTGAAATTACTGACCCGGGCTTCTCCGCGGCCAATCGTCGCTTCTATCGGCTCACCGCTCCCGCCCAATCCATCCCATGAAACATTGCATTGGTCGCGTTATTCGCGGTTTTGTGTGCGCCCGGACGCGGGCCACCCGCTGGAAGCTCCGCGAAGCGTTGGAGTGCGGTGACTTGTCACCGCTTTCGGCAGGCGACTTGTCGCCGTCAAACGCCGTGGCGGAGGCGTCTCTAGTGAATCATCGCAACCCGCAGGCGGTTTGTCGCGCCGCTCTGCGCGGCGCTGCTTTGCCAACCGGTCGGCAAAGCACACACGGCGGCGACAAGTCGCCGCACTCCAAAGGCGTCCGACGTTCGCCGCTGGCGTGGTGGGTGGGAATCGCGGTAATCCTGGCTGGCACCTTCGCCGGCACGCTGCGAGCCGATTCGTTGCGGCTGTCGGTTCAACCGGGCTATCTCCCGACCATCCCGGTGCTGGTCCGCGTCGAGGCGCTCAATGCTCAGGGTGAAAAAAATCGCGATCTGTGGGATGCCGAAGCGGTGCTGACCGTGGACGCACCGGGAGTCAGCCTTGCCACCAACCGCGTCAACCTGAAGAACGGCCTGGGCAGCGCGCTTGTCACTTTCAGTGGCGGCGGAGATTTCAACCTGACCGCGTCGTTGGGCACACTGCAAGCCACACGTTCACTGACCGATTTGAGTTCGGTTGTGGCCACAACCGCGGGGGGCACCTTGCCCGCCGCCGGTGTCATGTGGTCGGGTGTGGTGCATGTCACCAACGATGTGACCGTGCCGGCGGGCGGCACGTTGACGATCCAACCCGGCACGTTGGTGCTGATGAGTGGCGTTTCGAGCGGCACGACGGCACCGGACATTTTCATCGCCGGCTCGATTCAATCGCTGGGCACGGAAAACGAGCCCGTCACGATCACTTGCGCCAGCCCCACGCAACGCTGGGGACAGATCCGGCACAATTCCGCCCAGCCTTCGCTCTATCGGCATACCACCATCACTCGGGGTGGTCGCGCCGCCGGCGAGGGACACACCGGCACCGGCCCGGTCATCCGCTCGAGCAATTCGCAAATCACTTTCGAGCATTGCAGCCTCACCGATCACGCCGAGCCGAGCGGTTCGCCGGGCAAGATCATGTACGCCACCGGCTCGGTGTTGACTTTCAATGACTGCCTGTTGGCGCGCGCGCGCATGGGACCGGAGGTCGCCAGTTCCGGGATCATTTGCTCCAACACCTGGATCATGGAGATGCGCGGTCCGGATGATTCGGATGGCATCTACATTCACACGCAAAGCGCGGGACAAACCGCGTTGCTGACCGGGTGCGTCATCGCGGGCGGCGATGACGATGGGCTGGACACGTTGGGTTCGGATGTGACGGTGGAACACAGCATCATCCGCGACTGGCCCAATCCTGCGGAGGACGCCAAGGGCATCAGCGGTTTCCACGGCCAAATCACGCTGCGGCGCAGTTTGATCGTCAACTGTTTCGTGGGGGTTTCAGCCAAGTCCAGCGGCCCCCAAGCGCGCGTGAACATTGTCAACAGCACGATCACGGGCCTCACGCGCGGCATCGCCGCCAGCTACAAGGACAACGCAACGGTGGGCAACATCCTTTTCCTGGCAACCAATTCCATTGTTCGCTCGGTGGACGCGGTTTACACGGATTTCGGAGCGACCAACTTCAGCATCGGTTACTGCAACCTGTCCGAATCCTGGCCGGGCGACGGCAACTTCACCGACGAACCACTGTTTGTGGATTCCGGAACCAACTTTCACCTGCAACCCACCTCGCCCTGCATTGACGCGGGCGATCCGAACTCGCCGCTTGACGCCGATGGCACGCGCGCGGATGTCGGGGCTTTTGCTTTCCAACAGTCATCCCCGGGCACCAAGGTCGGTGGCATCCTCGCCGCCGATGCCACTTGGGAAATCGCGGGCAGCCCTTACGTGGTGACCAACGATGTGACCGTGCCGACCAACGTGACTTTGACGATCACCGCCGGAGCGCTGGTTCAAATCCATCCCAATTTCTCCATCAACGCCCTGGGCGGTGGCACGATTGAAGTCGCGGGCTCCGCCGCTTCACCCGTGTTGTTTCGCCCCGCCGAAGGCACAAATGTTTGGGGACGCTTGGGCGCCATCGGCTCGAATTCCAGCCTCACGCTGCGGCACGCGGACCTGACTCGTGGACAAGCTGTCGTGCTCAACGGCGCGAGCGGTTGGTTCGAGTCAAGCTCCTTCCAAGATTATTATGCGCAACCCATTCTGCTGGGCGAGCAGGCGGCTTCACTGTTGGTTCGCGGCTGCCGCTTCCGCAACTACTACGAAACCCTCTTCCGGTCGGGCACATTCACCATCGAGGACAGTCTGTTCGAGGACATGACCGGCGATGGGATTGATTTCGATTACGCCGCGCCCGGGTCGGTCATCCGGCGATGCACCCTGCGCCACGGCCCGCTGGTCAACGTGGACGCGGTGGACCTGGGCAGCGACTCGCACGGTGTGCTGGTGGAGCAGTGTCTCATGTATGGCTTCCCGTTCGACAAGGGCGTTTCCATCGGTGAAGCTTCCAGCAACATCGTGGTGCGCGGCTGCGTGATGTACGGTGTGGACATGGGTGTGGCCGTCAAGGATTCCTCGGAAGCGGTTATCGTGAACAACACCATTGCCGATTCGGCCAGCGGCCTGCGGCTTTACGAAAAGAATCCCGGCCAGGGTGGCGGCCAGGCCGTGGCGTGGAACAACATCCTTTGGAACAACACCAACTCCATCGTCCTGCTGAATGGCTCGACCCTGTTGGCGGATTTCAGCGACATCGGCGGCAATGGGATTTATCCCGGCACGGGCAACCTCAACGCCGATCCGCTGTTTCTGAATCCCGCGCAGCGCGATTACCGACTGGCCGCAGGCTCGCCCGCGATCGGCGCCGGCACCAACGGCACGACGATGGGGGCGATGTTTCCCGTCGGCTCTTACCTTGTGGACACCGACGGGGACACCCTGCCGGACACCTGGGAACAGACTTATGGCCTCGATTTCAACGATCCGTCCGACGCCGGGAGGGACGCCGACACCGATGGACTGACGAACCTCCAGGAATTCTGGGCGGGCACGAATCCGGCCGATGCCGCCAGCCATCTGCGCCTCCTCGCCTCGCTGGCCTCCGAACCGGGAACGCTGACGCTCTCGTTTGAGGCCGTCTCCAACCGGGTGTACATCATCGAGCGCCGCGCCTCACTGGACGGAGATTGGGCGGAGCATCTGGAAGTCCCGGTCGCCACCACCAACCGCCTGATCGAAACCACTTCCACGACCGGCAACGAAAACATCCGGCTTTACCGGCTCAGGGTGCGTCCGGAATAATTGCCGGGCATGAAACGACCACTCCCTCCCGCCGGGCAAATGATCCTTTGGCTCTGGTTGGGCGCCGTGCTCTGCGCCAACACCGCCAGCGGGGCGGCCCTCACCCGACTTGAGGAACGGGTTTTCGGCAAGCTCGAGGACGGCACGGTGGTGAAGCAGTTCATCTTGCGGAATGTCCATGGCATGACCGCCAAGATCATCACCTACGGCGCGATCATCAGCGACCTGCAGGCGCCGGACCGAAGTGGCGTGTTCACCAACGTCGTGCTCGGGGCGGATGCGATGGACGGCTACATCGGGCGCAATGCCGTGCCCGCCGCGGCGGTGATTGGCCGCGTCGCCAATCGCATCGCCGGCGCTCGATTCACAATTGACGGTGTGGAATACAAAGTCACGGCCAACGCCGGCACGAATCACATTCACGGCGGGCGCAAAGGTTTTGCGAGCGTGGTCTGGCACGGCGAGGCACTCCCCGCCGCGAGCGACCGCGCCGCCGTAAGGCTCACCTATCTGAGCCGGGATGGCGAGGAAGGTTATCCCGGCAACCTCACGGCCCGCGTGACCTACACCCTGACGGACGCCAACGAATTGCGCCTCGATTACGTGGCGACGACGGACAAGCCCACGCTGGTCAACCTCTGCAACCACGCCTACTTCAACCTGGCCGGCGGTGGCGACGTGCTCGGCCACGAGCTATGGCTCAATGCCGACCATTACACCCCCACGGACGCCAGCTTGATTCCCACGGGCGAGATCGCTCCGGTCAAAGGCACGCCGTTGGATTTCACCACGCCGGCGTTGATTGGCGCGCGGGTCAACGAACTCAAGCCCCGCCCCATTTACGATCACAACTTCGTCATCAACGGCGGCGGGAAGTCACTCGTGCCCGCCGCGCGCGCCCGCGATCCGCGCAGCGGCCGGATCATGGAAGTCCGCACCACCGAACCCGGCGTGCAACTCTACACCGGCCGACAGGGCACCTTCTGTCTGGAGACCCAGCACTTCCCTGATTCCATCAACCATCCGAATTTCCCTTCGACGATTCTGCGGCCCGGGGAAAGATTTGAAAGCACCACGGTCTTCGCGTTTTCGACGAAGTGAATCCGGTCACTGTGGTTGATCTGTTCATCTGATCTCCGGCACGGCAAACAGAACACCACCGAACAGCAGCCACGCCAGGATCAGTGTCCAGACAACGTTGAAGGCTTGCGCGCCGACAAACGCAAACGCCGGCCGGCCGCCTTCCATGCGGACCAGGTCGGTGAGCTTTGTCTCCAGGCCGATGCAGACGAAGGCGAGCGCGAACCAGAAATTCCGCAGGCCGGTGAGCAGGCCCTTGGTTTCCTTCACCAACGCCGGGTCCAACACGAAAGAGCACACCAGCGACGCCGCCAGGAATCCGAGCACGAACTTGGGGAATCGTTCCCAGATCAACCGCACGCTCGGTCGCTGGCCGCCGTTGGCGCGCTGGCGCATCGTCCACCAGACGGACAGCGCAAACGCCGCCACACCCAGCAGCACGTTTTGCGAAAACTTCACGATGACGCCGGTCTTCATGGCTGGTTCACTGATCAACGCGCCCGCCGCCACCACCGAGCCGCTGGTGTCCAGTGTGCCGCCCAGCCAGGCGCCACCGACGATTTCGGGAATGTGAAACTGCTTCACCGCCCACGGCATCAGCACCATCATCGGCAGGGCCACGATGAGCACCAACGAGGTGACATAGGAGAGTTTCTTGCGGTCGCCTTGAATCGCTCCACACGCCGCGATGGCCGCCGACACCCCGCAGATCGAAACCGCCGTGGACAGCATCACGCCAAACTCGTCATCCACCCGCAGTCGCTTGGCGAGCCAGAAGCAGAAATACCACACCACCGTCACCACCAGGATGGATTGCACCAACCCGAGAGCGCCGGCTTGCAGGATTTCCTGAAAAAGAATGCCCGCGCCGAGAATCACCAGTCCGCTTTTGATGTAAAACTCCGTCCGCACGGCCTGTCGCAACCAGTCGGGCAACTGAAACGCATGGTTCAGTATCAGCCCCAGCCCCAAAGCGAAGATGACGTACTCCAATCCCCAATCGGTTACCTTGGCATTGCCCGCCAGCCCTTGGGCCGCGCAAGCCAGCGCAAACACCACGGAAAAACCGGCCAGGAATCCCCGCACTCGTCCCCCGAGCAGGCGCACGACCGCAGCCGCAATCCCCAGGTAAATCAACCCTATCCAAGCGGCGTCGCACAGGTTCGCGGTGCTGACCAGCGCGGCGAGACTGCCTGTCCGCTTGCTCTGCAGCGGCCCGATAAATTTCTGCGCCGACTTGCCCACGGCCGTTGACTTCGTTCCGGCGGCTTCGATTTCCACCCGCTTGACCGCCGCGCGGATGGCCGACCGGTCCGCTCCCGCCAACGCCTCCTTCAGCTCGAGCAGCGCCGTGGCCAAACCGGTTGCCCCAACCCGGTCGGCCTCGGTGCCCAACTCGGTTAGTTCCACTGCTCGCACTTGGAGCGCCCGGGCTTCGGCGGCAAAGTGTGAGCCGGTCATCCAATGAAACAACGGGAGGGCCGGCCGCCAGAACGCCAGAGTAACGGCGATGAGGCAACCGCCCACGAGAACGGCCAGCCAGTCCTCGTTCTGCCACCAACGAGTTGGTGCGGACGGATTGGGTGCGGATTCCATCTTTCGGGGGAAAGATGAATGGGACATGGGGACGGGTAAATTCAAAATGCTGGATGCGGTCCGCACCAAGCAGACGGGATGAGGAGATGAGAGGCATAGTCACGCGTTGCCGACGGCAGCCAGCGCCGGGTCCGGTCGCGTCGCGAAGTTTTCCCACACTTCTCCCAAAGGCAACGGGGAGACCACCATTCCGGATGGCTGTCCCTCCAGTCCAGCCTTGCCACGCTGTGTTGACTGCCTACCCTCGCGGCCATGGGCTTGCTCAAAGTTCAGGGCTTGTTCAAGGCCTTTGGCGCGATTCGCGCCGTGGATGCCGTCAGTTTCGAGGTTCGTCCCGGCGAAATCTACGGCCTGCTCGGACCGAATGGCGCGGGCAAGACCACCACCATCTCGATCATCTCCGGTCTGCTCAAGCCCGATGCCGGTGAAGTCTTCGTGGCCGGCCATCGGTTCTGGTCCGATCCGCAAAAAGCCAAACGCATCATGGGTGTCGTGCCGCAGGAACTGGCGATTTACGATGAACTCACCGGACGAGAGAACCTTGAATTCTGGGGCCGCATGGCGGGCTTGAGTTCCAGCGATGCGAAGTCGCGCGCGGCCGAATTGCTGGAGGCGCTGACGCTCACCGACCGGGCCAAGGACGCCGTAAAGACCTATTCCGGCGGCATGAAGCGACGCATCAATCTCGGCTGCGCGCTGTTGCATCGGCCTCAATTGCTCCTGCTGGACGAGCCGACCGTGGGCATTGATCCGCAAGCGCGGATGAACATCCTCGAGTTTATTCGCAACCTGCGCGCTTCCGGCACGGCGATTCTTTACACGACGCATTACCTGGAGGAGGCCGAAACGCTCTGCCAGCACATCGGGATCATTGATCATGGCCGGTTGCTGGCCGAGGGCACGTTGAGCGAATTGCAGGAACGCCTGGGTGGCGACCGCGTTTTCGTGCTGGAAGCGGATTTCAAGGACGCCTCGCCGGATGCGTGGGACGGCTTCCATCAACGCTTCCGCGTCATTCAGAAAACGGAACGCCAGCTTGCGGTCGCGGCCATCGGCACGCGGGATCCCTCCGAGTGTCTTAGAGATTTGCTGGGCCTCCCGGTCCGTGTCGAGAACGTCACGCTCAAGCGGCCGAGCTTGAATGATGTCTTCCTTCAACTAACCGGCCGTGAATTGCGGGAGTAACGTGCTGCTGGTTCTGCTCGCCAAAGACCTGCACCGGGCGCGACGCAATCCGCTCCCATTGCTGATCAATTTGCTCATCCCGCTGGTGATCACCGGATTGATCGGCCTGGCTTTCGGCGGCCGGTCGGACAGTGGTGCGCTGGGGCGCATCCGGTTTGCCGTGGTGGACGAGGACAAGACCATCCTGTCCGATTTTCTGCGCGGCGCGGCCAATCAACGTGAAGGGGGAAAGTATCTTGAGCCGGTCTTCCTCGAGCGCGACGAGGCTTTGCGCCAGATCAACGACAACCAGCTCAGTGCGGTGCTGGTCATTCCCACCAACTTCGCGCGCCATTACTTCACCGGCAAAGCGCCGGTGAACCTCGAACTGATCAAGAACCCGGCGCAGTCCATCCATCCCGCCGTGTTGGAGGAACTCCTGGGTGCGGTGGTCACGGCCCTCAACGCTGTCGCGCGCAACCTGCAGTCCGAATTTCCCGACTGGCAGCGCGTTTTTGAAGGCGAGGCGGACTACAAGCAGGTGGCGGCCCTGGTTGAGCGCGGAGGCCAAAAGCTCAAGCAGGCCGGAAAGTTCATCAATCCACCGCTCGTCATTTACGAGAAGGATGAACCGAAAGACCCCAAGCAGAAGGAAGACTCAGCCGCGGCGACCGCGGCGAAAAGCTCCGCCAAGAAGAGCGATCCCGCCTCGGGCATCTTCGCTTATCTGTTGGTGGGCATGGCGGGAATGTTCCTGCTGTTCCTGGCCAGCAACGCGATGACGGACCTCCACCGCGAAGTGCGGCAGCGCACCCTCGCGCGCTATCACACCCTGCATCATCAGCTCACCACCTTCCTGGCCGCCAAGGTCGTCTTCGTGGTGGTGGTGCTGGTGGTATGCGGCAGCATTCTCCTGGGCGGCGGCGGTTTGCTCTTCGGAGTGGATTGGCAGCGGCCTTTTTCGATCGCTTTGCTGGCGCTGGGTTATGCCGGATTTGCCGCCGGACTGATGGCGGTGCTGGTGGCGTTGATTCCCGATGAACGCAAGGCCGGCGCGCTGAACACCATTCTGGGCATGGGACTCGGCCTCGCCGGCGGCTGCATGTTTCCGCCGCAATCGCTGCCGGCCTTTCTGCGCGAACACATCACGCCGCAATTGCCGACCCATTGGTTTGCGGACACCGCCCGCAACCTGCAATACAGCACCGACGAGGTGGCCTGGCTACTGGCCATGATCAAACTGGTGGCGCTCGGTGCGGTGTTGTTGGCACTGGCGGCGTTTTTGTTCCGCAGACAGTTCCGAGCAGGGGTGCGCGCATGAACCGACAAGGCCAGTCACGAGCAGCGGGGACAGCCATGTCCGCACGAACCGACAACCTGATTCGCCCGGACTCAGCGGCCCGAGCTCCGCGCAACACCTTGCGATGAGACGCGTCTTTGACATCGGCCACAACGATCTCCGCCTCTTTCTCAAGAGCAAGTCGGCATACATCTGGCTCTTTGCCGTACCGCTGGCGTTTGTTTATTTTATGGGCTTCGCCAACCGCGGACCGGGCAATCCCTACAACCGCCGCCCGCCGGTGCTGGTGGAAAACCACGACACGAACTTCCTGGGCCGCGTATTCCTCGACGAACTTGACACGCAGGGCATGTGGCTGCTCGATCCCACGAACCGCGAGTCCGCGGCACGGAGCATTCGGATTCCCGAGGACTTCAGCTCACGAGTCTTGAACGGGGAGCAAAGCCAGGTGGGGTTCTTCAAACGCGATGGCTCGGCCGAATCCGATGCGATGCTCATCGAAGTGCGGCTCGTGCGAGCGCTGATTGCGATGAACAGTCATTTGCTCGAGGCGGCCACGCAAACCAACGCCCCCGAGAGCATCTCCGAGGAACGACTGCGCGAAGTGATGCAGAGACCCAATCCGGTCACGCTGGATGCGAAGTTCGCCGGGCGCAAACCCGTGCCTTCCGGGTTCAATTTTTCGCTGCCCGGCAATCTCGTGATGTATCTTATGATGAACCTGATGATCTTCGGCGGCGCGAGCGTGGCGGCGGAACGGCGCAACGGCGTGATCCGGCGGCTGATGGTCCATCCGGTGAGAAACCTCGAACTCGTCATGGGCAAGATTTATGGGCTGATGCTGCTGGGCGCGGTGCAAATCGTCTTTTTCCTCGCGGTCGGAAAATTTGCCATGGGGGTGAACCTGGGCGCGAACCTGCCGGGGGTTACGTTGACCTTGCTCGTGTTGGGCTGGGTCGGCTGTTCGGTGGGCGTGCTGGTAGGGTCGGTGTTCGCGTCCGAGGACCGGGTGGTTGGCCTTTGCGTTCTGGTTGGTCTGTTGATGGGCGCGTTGGGCGGTTGCTGGTGGCCATTGGAAATCGCGCCCCCGGCGCTGCAAACCGTCGCGCTCTGTTTGCCGACCGGCTGGGCAATGAAAGCACTGCATCAACTCATCAGCTTCGGCAGCGGGTTGGGAGCAGTCGTGACTCCGCTCCTCGTGCTGGCGGCGTTCGGCGCGGCGGCAAACCTCCTGGCGTCGCGATTTTTCCGGAGTTGATCGGATGCTGAAATGCCTCTCAGGCCGAGGCATTCTGGAGTTTTGTTCCTTGCTCCTGTCCGGCCGGACTCTCCGTGGAAAGCAGAGCGCGAACTTCCGGCACGGTTGACAGCGAGAGGAGGGAGGGTAGTCTCTTGGCAATGAAACAACATGGCCTGAACGCTGGCTTGGCGGTTCGACGTGCCGGGTGCCTGTGCAGCCCCGACCTGCGGCTGATCGTTTCTTGATCGCTTAACCATGAACACTCAATCCTATCCGCAACCGATTCCGGTCATCCAGTTGGACGAACAATCCCGCGGCGCGTTCGTGTCGCGCACCTACACGCATCTCTTCTGTGCCATCTCGGCCTTTACGTTGATCGAGGTGTTCCTGTTCAAGACCGGCATGGCAGAAACCATTGCGCGTGCCCTGCTGGGAGTAAACTGGCTGTTCGTGCTGGGCGGCTTCGTGCTGGTGTCGTGGCTGGCGAGCCGCGCGGCGCACACCGCCACCAGCAAAGGGGTGCAATACGCGGCGCTGGCGGGTTTTGTGGTGGCGGAGGCGATCATCTTCGTTCCGCTGTTGTTCATCGCCAACAGCGCGGCGCCGGGCGTGATCACCAGCGCCGCGGCGGTGACGTTTGCGGGCTTCGTCGGCCTCTCCTTGGTGGCCTTTTATACGCGAAAGGACTTCTCCTTTCTCCGCGGTGTGCTGATGTGGGGCGGCATCGTTGCGCTGATCTTGATTGTGGCGGGGAGTGTTTTCGGCTTTCAACTGGGCACTTATTTCTCGGTGGCCATGATTGCGCTGGCCGGCGGGGCGATCCTCTACGACACGTCGAACATCCTGCATCACTATCCGGAGGACCGCTACGTGGCGGCGGCATTGCAACTGTTCGCGTCCGTGGCCCTGATGTTCTGGTACGTCCTGCGACTGTTCCTGTCGCGGCGCTAAGTTCACGATCTCGCAAGCTCAAGGCCCGGCGTAAGCCGGGCCTTGTTTGTTCATTTCCGCGTGCGGCGTGGGCGGTGGGTCTTGCAACTCGCGGCCCAAGGACCGCTCACTGGTAACGCCGATTTTCCAGTCGGCGCGGGCGCCGGTTGGAAAACCGCTGTTACGCCGGTATCAATGACTCCGCAGCCGTCGTCAGTTCGTGTTCTTCATGCGTGGTCGAAGCAGCTTGCAGACTCGCCACGCACCTCGAGTTTTTCACCAGGCAATCTATTGTTGCAAGTGAAGCAGGGAGTTTCAGGGTTTCCGATGACGGACTTCCACACCGACAACGGCGGGGAGTTCCGGAACTGGGCGCTGCACCGGCACCTGAGGGGGCGGGCGGCCCCGACGCCGTGGACGCGCAGCCGGGCGTATCGGAAGAACGACAACGCGCACTGTGAGCAGAAGAACTGGACGCATGTGCGGCAGCTCCTCGGGCATGAGCAGTTCGGGCATCCTGAACTGGTGGCGCGGATGAACGACCTCTATGCCCGGAATGGAGCCAGTTCACGAATCACTTCAACCCCACGTTCAAGCCGCGGCGGCACGAGAAGCGGGATAGGAAGACCAAGCGTATTTATGAGTCCGAGCCGAAGACGCCGTAACAACGGCTGCTGGAAAGCCCGGACATCCCGGCGGCGACAAAGGCGCGGCTGCGGGCCGAGCAGGCGAGGCTGGATCCGTTGGCGTTGAAGAAAAGCATTGAGGCCAAGCTCAAGGTCCTCTTCACTGCGCTGGGCAACCTGAATCGCGAGGCAACGAACTCCTAACGGCCCCCGCCTCCGGTAACATTTAGCCGTGAGTCAACACGGGCAGCCTGACTTGATTCGCACTTCAGACACTATGCGGGGGGGCAAGATTCTGTCCACATCGGATTAGAGCACACGCCAGACTTCAGACGGCCAAGGAGGCAACTCTCACCCATACCGATACGGCTTGCTCAACGAAAACGTATTCGGCAGATGCCGCACCTCGCGCACTTCGCCGTTGGCCAATAAAACCTCCACAATGTCGAAGCGGATTTTCACCTCGGGATTCTTGAGCAGTTTCAAGTAATCGAGCGCCGTTTGTGAAAGCAACCGGCGCTTGCGCGCATCCACCGCGGCGGCGGGGCGCGTCCATTCCTCCGATGAGCGCGCCTTCACTTCCACGAACACGAGGCAATCGTGGTCGCGGAACACCAGGTCAATTTCGCCACGATCGGACCGGAAATTGGCGGTGAGAAACTTCAGGCCGAGTTTCTGAAGATGTTTCTTCGCCGCACTCTCGCCGAGTTCGCCGCGGCGCAAGTGTTCGGGCTTTTCAGTCCGGCCGAGGAGTGACTTGACTCGCGCGGCGAGGTTCATGGTGGCATTTCGGGATTTGGATTGTCGCGGTTGGTGCTGCATGGTTTTATAGCAATAGCTGGACACCTTATGCAATTCGGAAGCACGGCCTCTCACCCCTTCCCTCTCCCCATCAGATGGGGAGAGGGTGGCCGAAAGGCGGGTGAAGGCTTTGTCTTGGCGTATTGGTGTTGTTGGACATGGCGTCGTAAATGAGCGCATCCCTCGTTCACCGCGCGTGCCCGGTTTGCCGTGGATTACAATCCACTCCGCACTGGCAAAAGGGCGAGTTGCGACTTGTTCGCTGTGGTGATTGCGGAATGGTCTATGCCAATCCCGCGCCCGCCGGCATGGCCAGCGGTGAATTCTACGACACCGAAGGGGCAAGCTATTACCTTTCTGCCGCCAAACTGGAGAGCGATTACGCGGACATCCGCTTCGAGCGTGAGTTGAAATTGTTCCGACAATTCTGTCCGCGCGGCGCGGTGCTGGACGTCGGCTGTTCCTCGGGGGCATTCCTGTTCCAGCTCAAGCGGCGATGGCCCGGCGATTACGAGATTCTCGGCACGGATGTCAGCGGCGCACCGCTGGATTACGCGGAGTCGCGCGGGGTGCCGGTGTTACGGGGGAATTTCTTGGCGCAAGACTTTGTCATTCGCCCAAATCCGGAAACGCCGAATGCCTCTCACCCTGTTCCTCCCAATGAACCGCCCCCTCATCCTTCCCTCTCCCTCGATGGGGGAGGGAGTGGCATCCCGCCGGCTGAGGAGGCGCTTCAGGATTCAAAGGTTCAAAGCGTGGGCTTTTGCCCGGGCAACTCTCTTCCCATCGGATGGGGAGAGGGTGACCGGAGACCGGCAGAGGGGTTCGACGCCGTCACGTTCTGGGCGGTGCTCGAGCATCTGGCCGAACCGAGACAGTTCCTGGAAAAGGCCCGCTCGATTCTTCGGCCAGGCGGCCTTTGCTTTGTGCTCGTGCCCAACTTGCGTTCGCTGGCCGTGCGGTTGTTGGGCGCCAAGTATCGCTACGTTTATCCGCAACACTTGAACTACTTCACGAAGCTGACGTTGACGCGATTGGCCATGGAAAGCGGCTTCGCGCTAGCGCAAGTCCGGTTCACCCACTTCAATCCGGTGGTGATCTGGCAGGACTGGCGCGGCGGCGGGCGGAACATTTCCAACCAGGAACGGGGTGAATTGCTCAAGCGAACGACGGCCTACAAACAGAAGTCGTGGCTGAAGCCCGTGAAAGCGGCCTATCAACTCGCGGAGAAATCCCTCGCCGCGTTCGGGCTGGCGGACAATCTGGTCGCCGTGCTGTCCAAGCGATGACCGTTCGCTGGCGGGCTCAGAACAGTTGCGCCTGCGCCGGCTTGAAGGGCGCAAAACTCCGGCGGTGGATCGGGCACGGGCCCAATTCGACAATGGCGGCCAGATGCTGTGGCGTGCCGTAACCTTTGTGTTCGGCGAAGCCATAACCGGGGAACTGCCGGTCGTAATCCAGCATCAGCCGGTCGCGCGTGACCTTGGCGATCACGCTGGCGGCGGCGATCGAGTAACTGAGTGCGTCCCCTTTCACGATGGCCGTGTGGGGAATGGCCATGGACCTCACCGGCCTGCCGTCCACCAGCACATGTTCCGGGGGCGGGCGCAACCGCGCCAGCGCTTCATTCATGGCGCGGTGCGTGGCTTGTAGAATGTTCAGCCGGTCAATGGTGTCGGCGTCCACCACCGAAAGCCCGTGGCGGACCTCCGCCAGCGACGTGAGCACGGCAAAAAACTCCTCGCGCTGCGTTTCGGTAAGTTGCTTGGAATCGTTGAGATCGCGCAGCCGTTCGTCGAAACCGGTCTCGCACCATTCCCGTGGAAACACCACCGCGGCTGCCACCACCGGACCGGCGAGCGGCCCGCGGCCAGCTTCATCCACTCCTGCCACCAAGGTCGCGCCGCGCGCCCAACAAGCTCGTTCAAACGCCAACCGATCACCGGCGGGTTGCGAACTCGTCGCAAGCCGGGCAGCACTCCCGCCGGCGCGGGCGGAGAGAGGACTGTCCGGGAAGCGAAGCATCAACACCGCCACAGTCTAGGCCCGCAGTGGGTGGCCGGCAAGCCATCGGCGACGCGAGAGTGCGACTCCCTGTCCGGACACCTCATACTTGGTGCGCGTGTTCTCATTAGCACCGGGTTTCAGCCCGGTGAAAGCTCGTGAACCGGGAATGAGCCGTTTTAGCGGCTTTTCACGCGGTGTGTAAGCCGCTAGAGCGGCTGCAACGCATCCTCGCCTCCCGCGCTCTGGACGGGCCGTTAACCGTTCAGCGTCCAACCCGGGCGGTATTTGCGGGTGAGAAACTCGTTGGCCTCCGGAACGTTGGTGACACGACCCGTCCTGCCATCGTAGGAAATCTTTTTGCCAACACGATAGGCCACGAGGCCCAGGCACATCATCTCGCACATCCGGCCGTTGTAATCGAAATCGCACGACGTCTTTAGGCTGCCTTTGCACGCGTTGATCCATTGCTTTTGAAAATCGCCCAACGGCGGAATCAACTCCTCCTTCGAGCGCCGCTTGTAATAGGTCATGTTGCCACCTTTGCTGCTCGGGAAAATCATCCGGCTGCCGAAATCCGCCACCAGCGTGCCCTCCGTGCCCTCGAACATCGCGCCGTGCCCAATCCGCTTGAGATCAATGAACGGCGCGGGCGACTCGGGCATCGCCCCGCCTTGATACCACGAAAGCCGGATGGCGGGCCGCCAGTCATTGGAGGGAATTTCGAAGTGCATCTCCAGCTTCACCGGCGTGACCTCCGGATTGAACGGATCGCCCTTCGCTTCGGCGGAGGTGGGCAGGTCGGCGTCCAGCGCGTTCCACGCAAGGTCCATCGTGTGCGCCCCCATGTCGCCCACCTGGCCGCTGCCGAAATCCCAATACATGTTCCATTGCAGACAATTCATGCCCGACTTGCCGGAGAAATAGCCCGGGTTGTAGGGATGCATCGGCGACGGCCCGATCCACAAATCGTAGTGCAGATGTTTCGGCGGCTCGCCTTCGGCAGGCAGATAGCCCGGGCGCGGAAGCTGGCGATTCCCCCAGGCGCAGACCTCCCGCAATTCCCCGATCGCTCCATCCTTGATCAACTCCCGGACCCGGTTGAAATTCTCGATGGCATGACGCTGCGTGCCGACCTGCGTGGCGAGCTTGCTCTTGTTCTTCAGATAATTGGCGCGGGCCACGCGGGATTCCTCGACGCTGATGCCCAGCGGCTTCTCCATGTAAACATGCTGGCCGCGATTCAGCGCCCAGTTGGCCACAAACGCGTGCGTGTGGTCCGCCGTGCAACAAACCACCGCGTTCACGTCCTTTTGATCGAGACATTTTCGCCAGTCCGTGTAGGTCCTGGCCTTGGGAAACTTCTTGGCCCCGAAGGCGAGGTGTTCCTCGTTCACGTCGCAGAGCGCGACGACGTTCTCGCTGGAGATGGCGTTGAAGTGGGCCTCGCCGCGGCCCCACGTGCCGAGCAGCGCGATGTTCAACTTGTTGCCGGGCGCTTCAGCCCCGAAAAGTTTGACCCGCGGCAGGATGAGCGTACCCGCGCCGGCAACGGCGGCGGACTTGAGGAATTGGCGTCGTTTCATGGTGAGGTTGGGTTTGATGTTGGGACCGAGTAAAGCCTGCGCGCCCTCGGTTCGCAATGTGGAAAACGCGGAGTGGGTTGCGGCCGCTGCATCTCACTTTCTTGGCGGGAATCTTGGGTGAGACGTGGTGGAACTTGTCGCGCTGCGACAAGTAGCGCCGCATTCAGCGGCGCAACGACCCACGCCGCGAAGCCATTTCCGTCCACTGAACGCGGAGCGAGGAATGCGTGCGCCCAGGTTGCGAGCCGACGGCGCGCGGACCGGCGCGGTGTGAGCGCCACCGGGGAATGCCGGCCCTGCCAGTGCGTCGGCGGGCACGAGCGGGATCGCACAATGATCGCGGAACGGATCCGGGGAGAGCCAAGTCCGTGCGCGGGGACCGACCGGCGATGGTTCAGGCGCAGCACGCACCGCTGAACGGAGCCGGAGGTTAAAAGCAAATGGCAAGGGGACGGCTTATGAAAATGCGACACGCCTGCCCTCCGTAGCTCGCAGAGCGAAGGAGGGCGGGTTCAACTCACTCCCTGGGAAAAGCTGGTGATTTGGTGAATGCGCCAATCCTGTCCTGATTAACTGTTTGGCAGAACGTGCGCCCCTCCGCTTTCCCACGGAGCAAGACGCATAGCTTCGACGCGCCTCCGCTTCGCTCCGGCGGTCAAAGCTATGCTTGGAGGTCAGGCATCATGCCTGTTCTTTAATCTGCCTTTGATTTTCTCAACCGCTCGCAACAATCCATACCAAATCAAGAACCACACAACTGACTGCATGACAAGACAAGTAAGAACGGTCAATGGACGCCAGTAACCATAGGACCGAAACAAAAGCACGGTCGGCAGATTGCAGAGAACAAACCAGCCGAACAAAACATCATTCACGGCGCGGGAGCTGTGAATGAAGAAGACCAAGAGCGAAGAGGCTTCGACTACAAGGGCGAGCCGAATCGCATGGACTTTCGTTTTCATAAACCTGCCTTGACGCCTAACATTCAGCGATCCCGCTGCATCGGGAAAACGCCGGCGTAAAGCGGCGTGGCCGCGACGCGGCTTTACGCCGGTCGGCTGCAACCATCGCTGACACTTGAGCGGCTTGGGAAGCCGCGAAAGGAATGCTGCCGCAGGCAACAGGCCCACAGGGCCGGGCGAGCGGGCGCGAGCGAGGCCAATCACCTGAGCCGTCCGACCTGTCCTCCGTAGCTTCAGCGAAGGAGGACTGCCCAGCGGGGCGGCGCTGCGGCGCCCTTGTTCGCAATTGTTCCACTTGTCCAATTCATACGCCGCCGGGGCTCACAGTAGCGAGCCAAAGAAACTGCAATCCCGCGGCAACGTTAACGACGATACTCAGCACCGCACAACACAGGAGGGGGCGGCGACCTGGCTCCTTGACGCGCCAAATCGAAACAACGCCAGTGATGAGAAGAGCAATAGCGCCGAGCCAGATGAGGAGAACTCCCTGTAAGAAAACCCAAAGCCATGGAACCGCCTGCGCTTGCCATAACGCAGCCAACACTACGGTCGCAGCCCAAGCTCCAATCAGTCCCACAAATCGCCGTTTACGGTGGCCGATCGCAAGCACCAAGATCGTCCAAGCGCACGCAGCAACAAGAGATGCGATTGAGAAAGGCAAAAATGAGTTCACTGTAGAATGTGAAACCGCTGGTTTGAGATTATCTTTTGCGAACGATCAGCGACCCGGCCCGCGGGACGCCACGACTGCAACCGCGACGTTCACGCCGGGTTAGATGTCATGTTGGGTTGAAGTGCGACGCCACCCGGCGACACACTCCGAACGTCGGTCTGAATCTCAACCAAAACATTAAAACCAACCTTCATGAAAACTTACCTTCTCAAACCCACCATGACGCTGTCCACCGTAGTTCCCACCCCGGACGCTGACAAGCCCACAGTGGTTGCAGGATGAGCTCTCGCCGTGCCCCCGCGTCAGCCTCCGCCCATCGCCACGATTGAAGCGTCCGAACCGCTGCGCAAGCACGTCAGATTCCGCCTTCCGCAATCCGCTTTCCGCAACGCTCAGACGGTGTAGGTGCCGCTGGCCACGCGTCCGCCGGTGCCGGTCCAGTTGGTGTGGAAGAATTCACCGCGCGGTTTATCCACGCGCTCGTAGGTATGCGCGCCGAAGTAATCCCGCTGGGCCTGGAGAAGATTGGCGGGCAGCCGCTCGCAACGGTAGCCGTCGAAGAACGCCAGGGCGGTGCTGAACGCGGGCACGGGAATGCCCTTCTTGACCGCCGCGCTCACCACTTTGCGCCAGGAACGCTGACAGCTCTTGATGGCTTTCTTGAAGAACGGATCGAGCAGCAGGTTCGTGAGCCGGGGATTCTTGTCGAAGGCGCTCTTGATGTCGCCGAGGAAGGCGCTGCGGATGATGCAGCCGCCCCGCCACATCAGCGCGATGCCGCCGTAGTTGAGATTCCACCGATTCTGTTCCGCCGCCGCGCGCATCAGCATGTAGCCTTGGGCATAGCTGACGATTTTGGAGGCGTAAAGCGCCTTGCGGATGTCGGTGACGAACCGGGCGCGGTCGCCGGAAATTGTCTGCTTCCCCGGCTTGAAGGCTTTGGCGGCGACGACGCGTTGATCTTTCATGGCCGAAACGCAGCGCGAGTAAACCGCTTCGGCAATCAGCGTGATGGGGATGCCCAGGTCGGCCGAGGAAATGACCGTCCACTTGCCGGTGCCTTTCTGGCCGGCGGTGTCGAGGATTTTGTCCACGAGCGGCTGGCCGTCCTCGTCCTTCTTCGCCAGGATGTCGCGGGTGATTTCGATGAGGTAGGATTCGAGTTCGGCCTGGTTCCACTCGGCGAACGCGGCGCTCATTTCATCGGGCGTCATGCCAAGGCCGTCTTTCATGATATGATAGGCCTCGCAGATGAGTTGCATGTCGCCGTATTCGATGCCGTTGTGGACCATTTTCACGTAATGGCCGGCGCCGTTCTCACCGACCCAATCGCAACAGGGCGAACCATCGGCGACTTTCGCGGCGATGGCCTGAAAGATCGGCTTCACGTGTTCCCACGCGGCGGGCGAGCCACCGGGCATGATGCTGGGGCCGTGGCGCGCGCCTTCCTCGCCGCCGCTCACGCCCGTGCCGATGTAGAGCAGCCCCTTGCTCTCCACATATTGGGTCCGGCGGGTGGTGTCCTCGTAAAGCGAGTTGCCGCCGTCAATGATGATGTCGCCGGGTTCAAGGTGCGGCAGGAGTTGCTCGATGAAATCGTCCACGGCCTTACCGGCCTTGACCATGAGCATGACGCGGCGGGGTCGCTTGAGCAGGGCGACCATTTCCTCGATGGAGTGCGCGCCGAGGACGTTCGTGCCCTTGGCTTCGTTGTTCAGAAACTCGTCCACCTTGGAGACGGTGCGGTTGAAAGCCACGACAGTGAAGCCGTGGTCGTTCATGTTCAAAATGAGATTCTGGCCCATGACGGCCAGTCCAATGAGTGCGATGTCAGCCTTCGGTTCCATGTGTTTCCCTTTCGGTCAAAGTTGCGCCGGCAGGATAGGACATCGAATGTGGCACGCGAGCACATTTTCCCGTCGCGATGGAGCCGGTGAGAATCTCGGCACTGCCGCCGGAGCGCGACGTTCAGGTCGCTTCAACGTGCGGGCGCAGTTGTGCAAGGCGATTGGCCGTTGTGCTTCCCGAAGCGGAAGCGGCGTGAACGCCACGCCCCGGGCTGGCCTGGTTCGGAGACAGTTTCAAGATGCTCCTGGTGAGCTGTTGGAGCTGGCATGTGCGGGCTTGCATTGGTCCAGGCGTTGACCCACAACTGGTGCGTGTGGCATCCGTCCGCGAGGCCGACGGCTGGGCGTGAGAGTCCAGTGCGCTCGTGCAGGCGGCGAGACGAACCTTTGCATCAACGAACGAAAGGAAACTGAGTTTATGAAATCACAACGAGTGGACACGTGGGTGGCCTCCATCCCGGACCGGCCGGGTGCGCTGGCGGCGAAACTGAAGGCGCTGGCCGCGGGCGGCTGCAACCTTGAGCTGGTCATTGCCAGACGACTGGGCGACAAGGGCGGCAAGGGAGTGGTCTTCGTGACGCCGATCAAGGGCGCCAAGCAGGTGGGCGCAGCGGGCGAGGCGGGATTTGCCCGCAGCAGCAGCCTGCACACGCTGCGCATCGAAGGGCCGGATAAACCGGGACAGGGTGCGCGGATCGCCGCGGCGCTGGCGGATCACGGTCTGAACCTGCGAGGTTTCTCCGCAGCCGCCATCGGGAAGAAATTCATCTGCTACATCGCCCTGGACACCGAGGCAAACGTGGTGCGGGCCGCCCGGATTTTGCGGGAGATGTGAGGGAAGCGCGGGGAAGTGGGGACGCGGACCACTTGGGGAGCACTTGAAGTTGTGACGGCGACCCTGCTTGTCGCAGCGCGACCCGTTCCACCACCTGTCGGCTTCAGCCACAGTCAGCCGTACAGCGGCAGCGGCTCCAAGCTGAAATCCGGAAACACCTGACCCAACTTTTCACCGGCGCCGTGGCGCTGCAGAATCGGCGCGAGAACGTTGCGGTAATTGGTCGTCACCGGCAAGTCGCCCGGCCCTTCCAGGATCTCGCGGCTCAAGCCCGGCCATTTGCCGAGCACCCGGCCACCGTGGATACCACCACCCAGCACGAACATCACGCTGCCGCGGCCGTGGTCCGTGCCGAAGGCGGAGTTTTCCTCCACGCGCCGGCCAAACTCCGTCATCACGACCACCGTGGTGGTTTGCATTTCCGCGCCGAGGTCCTGATAGAAAGCCGAGAGGCCGCGGGCCAGCCGGACCATGAGCGGGTCCATCAGGGTGCCCTGGCTGAAATGGGAATCCCAGCCGCCCAGGTCCACCGACGCCGCCTGCAAACCCACGCGCGACTTGATGAGGCGGGCGATTTGCAGCAGGCCGCGCGAGAAATCGTCGCGGCCGTAATCCGCGCCGTGGGCCGGGTGGTAGGGTGACTTGCGCAGTTGTTCGACGCGCTGCAGGGCTTCGAGGGTGTCGCGTCCGGCGCCAGCCAGCACGTCGGTCTGCATGCCATAGAGTTTCGCCAGTGCCTGCGTGAGCCGGGAGCGGTTTTCCCCCATGGAAAAATCGTCCAGCGATTGCAGCACAGTCGCCGCCGGCGCGCCGCGCAGACATTCGGGAATGGCCTTGCCCAGAGCGACCGCCGCGAGCGGCCCGCTGGCGGTGCGGTTTTGGGCACGGAGGAAGCGTCCCAGCCAGCCGCCGCCAGTGATGCCGCCGTGCTCCATCAAGTCCTGCGCCTCGAAATGCGAGCGCGTGTTGTCCTCCGAACCCGCCGCGTGAACGATGGCCAACGCGCCGTCACGGTAGGCCGTTTCGAGCGGCTTGAGCAGCGGATTCAGTCCGTAAAATCCATCCAACGGCACGGCCTCCTGCTTGCCGAGGGCGATGCGCGGGCGAGAGCGGTGATAACCGTCGTCCTCCAGCGGTGCGACGAGATTCAAACCATCCGCCCCGCCGCGCAGGAAAACGACGACGAGCGCCCGGCGTTCGTCGCCATTGCCGTTTAGGAAGCTTTGGACTTCGGACATGTCAGCACCTTTGGAAAGCCGGTGAAGCGAGCAGCAAGGCCAGCCCCGCGCCGGAATCGTGGTAAGCCTGCGTTTCTTCCGCCGAGGGTTGGCGACCCAGCAGATGCGCCATCAATCCATCGTCGCCGCCGGAGTTTTTCAACAATCCCTCGAAGTCCACCTTTGTGCCCTTGATCCGGTTCTCGCCCAGCGCGAGGGCAAAGTTCCAACGCCACAGCAACGTGCCCAGCCACGGCGCGGCCGGCTCGGGATAGCCGTCGGGCGTGGGATAATTGAACGGGGCGTGGCCCATGCGGCGCAGGTAATCAATGATCTCGATCCCCGAATCGGTTCTGGCGTCCGTGGCGCGCAGGGCGGAGGCGATGAAATTGAAGGGCCGCTTGAACTTGTTACCCCGCTGCTGCTGGAACTCCTCCGTCTGGAACAACGCACGAAGGGTGGCGCGAACGTCGCCCTCGCTGCGGGAGAAGGCTCGAGCGACCACTTCCACGGCGCCGGCCGGCGTTTCGTCGGCAATAAACCGTTCGCAAAGCTTGGTGGCGATGTGTTTCGCGGTCGAGGGATGGCGCGTCACGATTTCCAGAACGCGGTCCAGTTCGGCTTTCCCGCGCCGCTCGCGTTCCGCCTTGTTCAAATTCCCGGGGATTGCGGGAACGAGTTCGCCCAGCACTTCCTTCGCGCCGCAGTCGTGCTGGTGAATCTTGAACTCGACCTTGCCGATCTCGAAATAGGGCTTCTGGTTCGTCGAGCGAACGGTCCAGCCTGTCAAACAGCGCGCCACCTCCATGACGTCCTTCTGGCTGTAACCGCCGTGGACGCCGAGGGTATGGAGTTCAAGCAACTCGCGGGCGTAGTTCTCATTGGGCTTCTCCGCCATGTTCGCGCGGCGGTTCACCCGGCCATCGAGATACCACAGCATGGCCGGACTCAGCGCCGACGCGCGCAACATGTCCGGAAACCGGCCGAGCGCATGTTTGCGAATCACCTCGCGGTCATCGGCCACTTTGAGCCATTTGCAGTCGCCTTTGGAGGGGTCAATGTTGAAGTGGTCCGACCAGAATTGAACCATCACCTCGAACAACTGGCGTTCCGAAAGCACGGCTCGCGCGAGGGTGGCGCGCATCAGTTCGTTGTGCAGCAACTCCTCCTGATACTCGAACAACTCGCCGAGCGGAACGCTGAGCGTCTCGAACCGCCGCACGGCGAATTCCGCCCGTTCGTCCTCGATGTTTTCGGGGCGTAATTGCTGTTCAAGATAGGCGGCGGCGGCCAGTTCCGGCGTATCGGCCAGTTGCCGCACCCGCTCATAATCGCCGGGGCGCGCTCCGAACGCGGCACGGTTCAGGACATGTGTCACGGCATCAATCTCGGCAGTGGCCGGCGGTTGAAACGGCCCTCCGGGTTTCGCCGGTTGATACAGCACGCGCAATTCGCGCGGCCACTGGTCGCAACCGACCGTGGCCAGCAGCGCGGCGGTGCTGCCGCCCACACGCAGGAATTTGCGGCGGGTCAAGGGCATCACGCGGTTCCTTGAGCCTGGGTCAGATTGATCACCGGCGGGGCGGGCACGACAGGTTTTCGGAGTTCCTTCACACTCAGCAGGAAGGCGCCAAAGCCACTGAGCAGCGCCCAGATGGGCAACACGATCCAGCCAACGAAGGGCAGCAGGAAGGTGAGCGCCAGCAGGATGCCGCCGCGCAAGACCCGTCGCCAGGGCTGTTCGGCGTCAGCCGGGGACGGGAGGCCGGCGCCAATCCGTTGGGCCAACCCCGCCGAACCGACCAACCCGAGCAAAGCCGGGACGAGCATGAGGGTCACACCTGTGATCTTCAACGCGGGGTTGGGGTGTTGGGAAATCGCCGCGCCAATGACAAAGGGCAGAGCCGCCGCCACCAGCCCGATCAGCGTAATCCTGACTGGTTTGCCGTAATGTTCGCGCGCCCGTTCGACCACGCGCGGGAACAGCGCCTGGGCCACCAGCCAATAACTCACGTAAACGGTCAACAACCCGATGACGATCAGGAGAATCTTCAGCACGTCAGCCATGATCATAGTTGTTTCCTCCAGGGTTGAATTGTTTCAGTCATTTCGATGCAACCGGCTTTTGACGGGAAACCATACATCACCGGTCGCGACTTGTTAACCAATAATTCGGCGCAGGCCGCCCGTCTTGAGACCATCCAAATTTCATACTGGTGGAGGCGGTCGCAATGCGACCACCCCGTCCACGTTCAGTGGACGGCAGCGCGCAGGACCGGCAGTTGCGCCGCTCTACGCGGCGCTACCGCTCGCAGCGCGAGCAGCTCCACCGACTTTGCCCCTCGAATCTGCAATAGACCAAGATGCGCCTACGCCCGTCCTGGCCGGCGTCACAATTTCATGACACGCGGGCACGACGATTTGTTTCAGCCAAGTTTGGCCGGGGCGACGCCGTTGGCGGCCCGGTGGAGGCGACGCCCCCATCGCCGCCGCTGGGTTCGCGCGCCGCGTGAGGCGGCGAGTCAAACCGACGAGATGTCGCCGCGGAAAGTACGCGCGCGGGAAATCCGCTCTGGCCATTCCACCGCGCTTTGGGCAGATTCCCCGCGCCTGAACCAGTTGCCAGCATTACAAGTCTTATGATGACCTCACGCACCGCTTTCATTCTCGTCACCCTGCTCGCCCTGGACTTCGCGCCCCAGTTGCGCGCGGGCGAGGCCAGTCCACGGACCGCCGCGCCCGACCGCATTGACGCACGCATGATGCGTCAACCGGATGTTTCCGAGACGCAAATCACATTCGTTTATGCCGGCGACATCTGGGTCGCGCCCAAGGCTGGCGGCCA
The DNA here is from genome assembly GCA_011525685.1 of Verrucomicrobiia bacterium. Lineage (GTDB taxonomy): Bacteria > Verrucomicrobiota > Verrucomicrobiia > Limisphaerales > JADLHS01 > WYBW01. The sequence continues at coordinate 28,138 of WYBW01000187.1, read as the reverse complement.
GGCCGTGCGCTTGAGTTCGCCGCGCGGCGAGGAGTCGTTTCCCAAGTTTTCGCCGGACGGGTCGCTGATTGCGTTCAGCGGCAATTACGATGGCAACCTGGACATCTACGTGATTCCGGCGGCGGGCGGACTGCCGCGGCGCATCACCCATCACGGCGCGCCGGATCGAGTGGTGGGCTGGTATCCCGATGGCAAACACATCCTCTACGCGACCACGATGACCAGCTACAAGGACCGCTTCAACCAGCTCTACAAGGTTTCCATGGATGGTGGCCTGCCCGAGAAGTTGCCGATGCCCTACGGCGAGTTCGGCGCCATTTCACCGGATGGAAAGACGATTGCCTACAACCTCATCAGCACAGATTTCCGGACCTGGAAGCGCTATCGCGGCGGCATGAACCCGGACATCTGGCTGTTCGATTTGGAAACCTTGCGCGCGCGCAACCTGACGCAATCCGAGGCCGCCGAGTCCATGCCGATGTGGCACGGCGACACGCTCTACTTTTTATCCGACCGCGACGCGAACAAACGCTTCAATCTCTGGGCCTACGACTCGAACCGGGAGCGCTTCCGGCAGGTGACCTCGTTCACGGAACATGACGTGCATTTCCCGAGCATCGGCCCGGCGGAAATCGTTTTTGAGAACGCGGGCCGGCTGCACCTGTTGGATCTCAAGACCGAAAAATCGCGGGAAGTCCAAATCACGGTCACGACCGACCGCGCCACGCTCAAACCGCGCATCGAGAACGTGTCCGGCTCGATCCAGCGCGCGACAATTTCGCCGACCGGAAAGCGGGCGTTGTTCGAGGCGCGGGGCGACATCTTCTCCGCCCCGGCCGAGCACGGGGTGGTGCGCAACGTCACCCGCTCCTCAGGCGTGGCCGAGCGTTATCCCACCTGGTCGCCCGACGGCAAACTCATCGCCTACTTCAGCGACCGGACCGGCGAGTACGAACTGACCGTGCGCGACGCCGAGCGCACGATGGACGGCCAGGACAACGAGCGCACGCTCACGCAGCTCGGGCCGGGTTTTCGTTACCAGCCGCAGTGGTCACCGGACTCGAAGAAGATTCTCTGGATTGACCAGACCATGCGCATCTGGATTTATGATTTCGACACTCAAACCAACCGGTGCATTGACCAGCAGTTGTGGATGTATCACGGCAACCTGAGCCGCTTCACTGTGAGCTGGTCGTCGGACAATCGCTGGATCGCCTACGCGGGCGACAAGGACAACCGCAACAGCGCGATCGTAATCTACGATTTGAAGGAGAATAAACGCCATGAAGTGACCTCCGGCTTTTACAACGACGAAGAGCCGGTGTTCGACCCCGACGGCAAGTATCTTTACTTCCGCACCGGGCGGACGTTTGGGCCGAATTACAGCGAACTGGACAACTCCTGGATTTACGCCAACACGTGGAATCTCGCGGCGGTGCCTTTGCGCAAGGACCTTCCCTCGCCACTCGCCCCGCGCAACGACGAGGAACCGGCCACCAAGAAGGCAGAGAAAAAGGAGGAGGAGAAGAAGCCGGACGAGAAGAAGGACGAGGAAAAGAAGGAGGACGAAAAGAAGGAAGATGAGAAAAAGGAAGATGGGCAGCGTGTACACGTGGCGTTTCCCGTCACCCTGACCCTCTCCCTTGGGGAGAGGGAACAGCAGTCGAGTGCGGTTCATCCCTCGAATGTTGGCTCCCCCACGACTGACTCACAACCTGCGTCCCGCCGGGGTAGCGGCCTCCCTCTCCCGGAGGGAGAGGGCCAGGGTGAGGGGAATGCGGCCGCAGCAAGCGACATTGCCGAGGAAACGCCGGCTGAAGCCAAGGAAGCTGAAAAGCCGGAGACCAAGCCTGCCGAAACCAAGGACGCCAAGAAGGACGACAAGAAAACCAAGCCGGTGGAGATTGATTTGGACGGCTTCGAGGAGCGCGTGGTGATTCTGCCGCCCAACGGCCGGCGTTACGCGGACCTGGGGGCAGTGTCGGGCAAGTTGCTCTACCGGCGGCTGCCGCGCATCGGTTCGGACGGGGAACGCAGCACGCTCATGTTTTACGACCTCGAAAAGCGCGAAGAGAAAACCATTCTGGATGACGTGGCCGGCTACGAGCTTTCCGCCAATCGCCAGAAGCTGCTGGTGCGCCAAGGCTCGGCCTACGCGATCATCGAGCCGAAGGAGAATCAGAAGATGGACAAGCGCATCGCCACCGCTGGCTTCGAATCGAACCTCAATCCGGTGGCCGAGTGGCGGCAGATCTTCAACGACGCCTGGCGGCTGGAGCGGGATTTCTTCTACGATCCCGGCTTGCATGGCGTGGATTGGCCGGCGATGCGCGAACGCTATGGCGCGTTGCTGGAGGATGCCGTCACCCGCTGGGACGTGAACTACATCATCGGCGAATTGATCGGCGAGCTGAACTCGTCGCACACCTACCGCAGCGGAGGCGACACCGAACGCTCGACGCAGCGGGGCGTGGGTTATCTGGGCTGCGACTTCGTCCTGACCAACGGCGCGTATCGCATCGCCAAGATCATCAACGGCGCGCCGTGGGACAGCGAGGTGCGTTCGCCGCTGTTGCAGCCGGGCGTGACCAACGTGCAGGAGGGCGATTACTTGCTCGCGGTAAATGGCGAGCCCCTCGACACGAGCAAGGATCCTTGGGCGGCGTTCCAGGGCATGGCGGACAAACCAGTTTTTCTCACAGTGAACCGCGAGCCCACGCTCCAAGGCGCCAAAGAAGTGCTGGTGCAAACCCTGAGCAGCGAGGCGCGCCTGCGCAACCTGGCGTGGATGGACGAAAACCGCCGCCGCGTGGAACAACTGAGCGACGGCCAGATCGGATACGTCTATGTGCCCGACACCGGCCAAAACGGGCAGAACGAACTGGTCCGGCAATGGCGGGGGCAAATCACGAAGGAGGGGCTTATCATTGACGAGCGTTTCAACAGCGGCGGGCAGATTCCCGACCGGTTCGTCGAGTTGTTGAACCGGCCCTTGAGAAACTTCTGGGGCGTCCGTGACGGCAAGGACTGGTCGTGGCCGCCCGTGGCGCACTACGGGCCCAAGGCGATGCTCGTCAACGGCTGGAGCGGCTCGGGCGGAGACTGCTTCCCCTACTACTTCAAGCAATCGGGCCTCGGACCGCTGATTGGCCAGCGGACCTGGGGTGGCTTGATTGGCATGACCGGTGCGCCGCCCCTGATTGACGGCGGCAGCGTCACGGTGCCGACCTTTGGCATCTACAACAATGAGGGGGAATGGATCATCGAGAGTTACGGCGTGGACCCGGACATCGAGGTCGTGGATGATCCCGGCGAGATGGCCCGGGGCGGCGACCCACAGTTGGAGCGCGCGGTCCTCGAGGTGCAGAAGGCAGTCCGCCAGAAGCCGGTACCATCACCCCAGAAGCCGAAGTATCCGAATCGGGCGGGATAATCCCGGCAGGAAGCCCGTTCCACTATCACCTTGACCGTGACGGCCCGTGGCGTTGAAATCGCGTCATGGATTCAAAGGCATCTGGTTTCTCTCGGCGGCAATTCCTCAAAACTTCGGCGGCCATCGCGGCCGCCACGGGTTTGCCGGGGTGGTTTCTCGAACGCGAACAAGCGTTGGCGGCCAGCGCGCCCAAACGGCCCGGCCCGAATGATCGCCCGGGCATCGCGCTGGTGGGCTGCGGCGGAATGGGACGGGGTGACGCGGACAACGCCCGTCGGTTTGGCGACCTGGTGGCGGTGTGCGACGTGGACAAGCGCCACGCGGAGGAGGCTGCCAAACAGTTCGCGCGCGACGGCCGGCAACCGGCGATCTACTCGGATTTCCGCAAGCTCATGGAACGCCAGGATGTTCACGTGATCGTCAACGGCACGCCCGATCACTGGCACACGCTGATCAACATCCTTGCCGTCAACACCGGCAGGGATGTCTATAGCGAGAAACCGCTGACGCTGACGATTGACGAGGGCAAGCAACTGGTGAAAGCCGTGCGCAAGAACCAGGCGGTGTTTCAGGTGGGCAGCCAGCAGCGCAGCGATCGGAATTTCCGACTGGCGTGCGAACTGGTGCGCAATGGCCGGTTGGGCCAGTTGCAGGAAATGATCGTCGGTCTGCCCACCGGCCCGCGCGAGGGGCCGTTTGAACCGATTCCCGTCCCGGCGGAACTGAATTGGGACCATTACCTCGGCCAAGCGCCCAAGATGGATTACGTGGGCATCCGCCGCGTCACGAAAACAGGCGACAAGGAGAGCGTCAGTTACCAGGGCCGGTGCGCCCACGGCGTGTTCCGCTGGTGGTATTGTTTTTCGGGCGGCCAGATGACTGACTGGGGCGCGCACCACAACGACATCGCCCAATGGGGCAACGGCACGGAACTCAGCGGCCCCGTCGAGGTCCAGGGAAAATCGCTGGTGGACATGATCGCGGGCGGCTACGACGCCGCCGCCGAGTACGAGATCAAATTCAAGTACACAAATGGCGTGGTCATGACCGTCACCGACGGCAAACGTGCGCCCAACGGGGTGAAGTTCATTGGAACCGAGGGGTGGATTTTCGTGGCGCGCGGCCACATCGAAGCCAGCCGACCGGAATTGTTGCAGGACCCGTTGCCGGACAGTGCGCTCCGGCTGTATCGCAGCGACGATCACATGGGCAATTTTTTCGACTGCGTGCGGACGCGCAAAGCGCCCATCGCCGAGGCCGAGATCGGGCATCGCTCGATTACCACGGCGCACCTGGGAGTTATTTCCATTCGCATGGGCGGCCTCAAGCTCGGCTGGGATCCGCAGAAGGAGGAATTCACCGGCGAGCACGCGCGGGAAGCGAACAAGTGGATCGCTCGCGAAATGCGCAAGCCATACGACTACTCTTTCATTGCCTGATTGAACCCCTGCACGAGCGGTTGAAAGAGAATTCGCCGTGAGGCTCAGGCGCGAAGGCGGGCGCCGGTGGAGGCTGGCTCGGGCAGGGGGAACACTTCGTCGAACTGGCTGTCAATGAACTTGACCGCGATCTGGACGCCGTTCAAGGCGTGTTCCCGGGCGAAATCTATGGCGCGTTGGGAGTGCTGAAAGTCATGCGCTTCGAGCGGGTTGGCCGTCCAATTGCCAAGGCTGCGCAGATAAAGCTGCGTGCGGATGTGTTGCAGCAATATTTTCATGGTTCAGACTGGAGTCTGGTTTTCCTGACCGGCGGGTGGTGAACCCAAGTTACTCGCAACCTTGTGAACCCAAGCCCAAGCCGATCTTGCGCCAGAATATAGCACTTGCTTGGCCCGGCAAGCGGAAGTTATTCGCCAGGTTGTTCACAGGATTGTCCCCAAGCCAGAGGGGAGACGCAGCCGGAAAGCACCAGTCCAAACAGAAAAGCCGGACTTTCGTCCGGCTCGGCTGCTATGAGAAACTCGATGCGGCGCCGCAGTTTTACGCCTTACTACACACACGGTTCACTGCATTTCTGCATCGCAAAGACAGGGACAGCTTAAACGCTTCTGGATTTGCGAACAGTCACCAGTTCTGGGGACAGGAGAAAGTGGTGGCCGAAATCGTGCAACCTGTTGATCTTGAACAGAAAACAGTCGGCCGTCGTTATCGCTGGCGACTAACGCCGAAGGAACTTGGCCACGGCCTCCGTGCGCGTCCGGACCTGCAGCTTTTCGTAAATTCGCCGGATGTAGGTATGAACGGTTTCGTAGCTGATGCCGAGTTTGTCGGAAATTTCCTTGTAAATGAGTCCCTGGCTCAACAGGTCGAGCACCTCGGCTTCGCGGGGAGAAAGATTCTCGGTGGCATCCGGGGCGGGCGGCGCCTTCTGGAATGACTGGACGACTTTGCGGGCGATGTGGGTGGTCATGGGCGAACCGCCCCGATGCACCTCGCGGATTGCATTCAGCAACTCGTCGCGCGGCGTGCGTTTGAGCATGTAACCGCTCGCGCCAGCCGCCAGAGCGTTGAAGATGTTCTCCGTGTCTTCGTAAACCGTCAGCATCATCACCTGGGTTTGGGGGAGGAGTTGTTTCAATTGCCGGACGCACTCCACCCCATTCATGCCGGGCAGGTTGATGTCCATGAGCACGACCTCCGGACGCACTTCCGGCAGGGCCTTGAGCGCGTCCTCGGCGCTGCCGTAATGACTCAGGCATTGAAAGCCCTCGGCCCGACCAATCACCCGGGCCAGCGTGCCGCGCAGTTGTTCGTTATCCTCGACGATGCAAACGGTGATGGGCATGAGTTAAAGGCGCATAGCGCCATCGCAAACAGCGCAAGCAGTCCGCGGGAACTCGCCTGCCGTTCTTTTCGGTTGTTGAATCTGTTTCATCGCAAGTGCCTTGCCCATTTCAGGAATTCCCGATCACGGCCCCGTTCGGCGCAGCGGCCCGGTCAACCGCACGACCGTCCCGCCTCCGGCCCGCGCGCTGATCGAAAACCCGCCGTGAATATCCTCCATGCGTTTGCGCATGTTGCGCAAGCCGTTTCTCGTGGCCGCGGCCTTTTCGTCCAGGCCCGCCAGTCCCCGGCCATCGTCCTCGACCTCCAACGTGAAGGTGCTTTCGTTCAGCAACAGGCGGATGCGGGCTTCGGAAGCCTTGGCGTGTTTGACAACGTTGTTGACGGCCTCCTTGAACGCCAGGAACACGTTGTGGCGTACTTCCGGCGGGAGGTCCGCGTCCGGCAGGTGCGGTGGCACTTCCAGGCGGTGACGCAGACCCGCGAGGGCCAGGTAATCCTGGGCATACTTGCAAGCGTAGGTGATCAGGCTGTCGAGCGTGTCGTTGGCCGGATTGGCCGCCCAGACAATCTCGTCCAGCGAACGCGTGGTTTCGCGGGCGGTCTGACAAATCTGACGGGCGTGGGCTTCCACTTCCTCCGGGAGTTGTTTGTCCGCTTCCGCCATCTCTCCCAGCAGAGCCACCTGGGTGAGATTGGCTCCGAGTTGATCGTGCAAGTCGCGCGCGATTCGCGACCGTTCCTTCTCCAACGCCTCTTTCTGCCTCAACACCGCCAGTTGTTGTTGGAGTTTCTGCGTGGAGACGTAATAGACCGCGCCCACGATCAATCCCAACAACCCGACGGCGACCGCGGCGCGGAACCACCAAGTCTGCCAGAAGGCCGGCTCTACCGTCACCGCCAGCGAAGCGCCCTGCTCGTTCCAGACGCCGTCCTCGTTGCACGCGATGACGCGAAAACGGTAATCGCCCGGCGGCAGTTTGCTGTAGCGCGCCACGCGTGAATCGCCCGCCGGTATCCAGGTCCGGTCGTGACCTTCCATCTGGTATTTGAAGCGCGCTCGATCCGCCGCCGCCAGATTCAGGCTCGTGTAGTGAATTTCCAACTGTTCCCTGCCGGGTGGAATCCTGATGGCCTCCAGCCACCCGGAAAGCAGACTCTGGGTGTTTTGCTCCTGGCCTTCGATCTGAACGGACTCGATCAGCACCGGCGGAGGCAACAGGTTTCGCTGGAGCGCGGCCGGTTTCACTGACACCAGTCCCTTGATGGTCGGGAACCAAAGGCGTCCATCATCGGTGGCACAGGCTGCCGGCTGTGAACCTTGCGTACATTCCTGGGTCGGCAGTCCGTCTGCCCGCGTATAAGTCCGGCAGGCGACCGAGCCGTTTGATCCCTGTGCGAAATCATTCAGCGATTGCTTCGATACGCGCATGACTCCGGCGTTGGAGCCGAGCCACAAGTCGCCCCGCTCATCTTCAATGACATAGGCGATGCTGTCGCTGACCAGGCCCTGGTCCTTCGTGTAGCGTGTCCATTGGCCGGACTTGAACCGGGCAAGGCCGCCGCCGGTGCCCACCCACACCACGTTGTCCCGATCAACATGAACCGCGGAGACGTTGTCGTTCGGCAAACCGTTTTCGCCCCTGCGATAACTGGCGAACCGGCCGTTTTGCAGCAGATTCAAGCCACCGGCGGTGCCAATCCAAAGATTGCCCTCGGCGTCGTCGGCAATCGCCTGCACGCGGTCGGACAACAGACCGTCGCGCGTGGTGAACAATTTCCAACCGTCCCCCTCACGCACCACCAGGCCGCCCTGGGTGCCCACCCACATCCGTCCGCGACGATCTTGGTGAATGGCGAAAACGTCGCGATCAAACGCCGCAAAACCGCGCACCAATTCGAAACGCTCCCCTTGCAAATGAAACAACCCACCGAGCCAGGCACCGCCGCGCCGCGTCCCGGCCCAAACCTGTTCATCCTTGTCCACGAACACCGTCCACGTATTTGTGAGCGCGTGCTCTCGCACACGGTTTCCGCTCCAATAAGTCGCCCCGCTCCACGGGATGGCCATCCACAATCCCCCCACGCGATCCCTGACCGCCGACTGCACCACCTGTCCTTGGCTGGCTTCGGCCACTCGGAAGGGATTGGGTCGCACCCGATTCAATCCGCCGCCGTCTGTCCCGACCCACAGACTGCCCTCACGATCCATGCACAACGACAACACGCCGTTATGCGACAACCCTTGGTTGGTGGAGATCTGCGTGAACTTGCCTTCGGCCGTGAACCAAAACACCCCGCCGTTCAATGTTCCGACAATCAGGTTTCCCGCCTGATCTTCACAGGCGGTGGTGACCCGCACATTGGCGAGATCCTTCCAAGGATAGACGCCCAGGTCCTGCTCCCTTTGATTCAACCTCCACTTCTCCACGCGATTGTTGGCCAATCGCCAGTATCCACCCTCGCGGCTGGCCAGCACATAATCCAGCGTGCTGCCCAACACCGGCGGGGGAATGATCTGGTCCACCGGCGGATCACTCGGGTCGGCGTTGGTGATCGAACTCATGCCATACACCCCCCAGTCCACGCCGATCCATACCGGGCCGGATTTCTCCGCGGTCAAGCCGCGATAGACGCTGAGATATTGCGCGCCAAACGGTCCGGTTTTCAGTTGCCCGTCGGCATACCGGCCCAGCGTTCCGTCTGCCGTGTAAAGCCAGACCGCACCGGTGGCATCCTCGCACGCGGCGGTCAACCGCCCCGCCGGTGTCCCGGCCCCGATGCCCGTGTTGACCACCCGACCGCTCTCAATCAACAGGATCCCCGCGGCTTCCGTTCCCACCCAAAGCTTGCGCCGGCTGTCCTCAAAGAGATAAACGATCCGGCTGCTGCTCAAACCCGGCGTGTTGTTTTCGTCGAACACCTTGAAACTGACCCCGTCGAAACGCACCAGGCCTTTGAGCGTGCCCAACCACAGGTAACCATCGCGCGTCTGGGTCATGGCAATGACCGAACTCTGCGGCAGGTCATCCGGCCAGGATCGAATGACAAAAGCGGGCGCGGGCGCGGCCTGCGGAGTCGCATCCGCCCCTTGCGCGCCCGCCATGCCCCAAAGCGACAACGCTGCGGCGGCAATCAGCAAACCCGTTTTCGGCATGAAGGATTTTTCAGGCGACACGCTCGCGAAGTAAAGCCGATTGAGCAATGCCGGACGACGGAGAGGCGGCTTGCCAGCCGCCCAAGTGGGCCGGGCGGGTGGTAAGCGGCCCTTCCGGCACACTGGCAGACTGGCAAGAAGTCAGAGGCGCCTCTGAGCGGCGACTCAACGCGGGCTGGCGCTCCGCACCGGGGGATTGCATCATGCCACCATGCAACGCGCACTGCTGTTCATTGCGTTTCTGGGCACTTGCGGTCCGGCCGCGCCCCCGGCGTTGATCGCCGCGCAGCCGCGGCCGAACATCCTCTTTGCCATTGCCGACGATTGGGGCTGGCACGCGGGCGCTTACGGCACGCGTTGGGTCAAGACACCCGCCTTCGATCGTGTGGCGCAGGAAGGCCTCCTGTTTAACCACGCTTACACCCCGATGGCCAAGTGCGCCCCTTCGCGCGCCATCGTGCTTACCGGACGCCACCTCTGGCAGTTGGAGGAGGCGGGCAATCATCTGGCCTTTTTTCCCGCGAAGTTCAAGAGCTGGCCCGAGGTGCTGATGGAGCGCGGCTGGCACGTGGGCGTGACCGGCAAGGGCTGGGGACCGGGCATTGCCAACGATGCCAACGGCCAGCCAAGGTTAATCACCGGCCGGCCATTCAACAAACACAAGGCGAAGCCGCCCACACCTTCGATTTCCAACCACGACTACGCCGCCAACTTCGCCGACTTTCTCAACGCCGCCCCCGTGAACGCGCCCTGGTGCTTTTGGTATGGCGCGACCGAACCCCATCGCGGCTACGAATTCCAATCCGGCGTAAACAAAGGAGGCAAAAAGTTAAGCGACCTCGACCGCTTGCCCGGTTACTGGCCGGACCAGGAGACCGTCCGCCACGACATGCTCGATTACGCCTTCGAGGTCGAGCACGTGGACCATCATCTCGCACGGATGTTGGCCGAACTGCAAAAGCGCGATCTGCTCGACCGCACACTCGTCATCGTGACCAGCGATCACGGCATGCCATTCCCGCGCGTGAAGGGCTACGCCTACCATGACTCCAACCACGTTCCGCTCGCCATCCGCTGGCCGGGCGGCATCCGCAAGCCGGGCCGCGTGATCGAGGATTTCGTGGACTTCACCGACATCGCTCCGACGGTGCTCGACGTTGCTGGCATACCCGAGAAAGAAAGCGGCATGATGCCTATCACCGGGAAAAGCTGGCGGCCCATTTTTGAGACTGAAAAGTCCGGACGCATTGTGCCCGAGCGCGACCATGTGCTGATCGGCAAGGAACGCACCGACGTGGGGCGGCCAAACGATTGGGGCTATCCCATCCGCGGCATCGTGACTGCCACGCATCTTTATTTGCGGAACTACGAGCCGTCCCGCTGGCCCGCCGGCAATCCGGAGACGGGCTACCTCGACACCGACGGCAGCCCAACAAAGTCACTCATCCTCGAACTCGGCCGTCAGAACCGCGCGGACAGATTCTGGCAACTCAATTTCGGCCTGCGCCCGGCCGAGGAACTTTACGATCTCCTCACCGATGCCGACTGCGCGAAAAATCTTGCCTCCGACTCCACACAACAGTCCCGGCTCCGGTCCCTCCGGGAACGCATGGAAACCTTGCTCGACGCCCAGAACGATCCGCGCATGTTTGCTCGCGGCCATGTCTTCGACGAATACCAGCCCACGAGCGGCGCCGGCTTCTACGAGAAGTTCATGCGCGGTGAAAAGCCTCCAGCCGGCTGGGTGAACGAAGCCGACTTTGAAAAGCAACCCCTCCCTCGCCCGTAAAGGCGGAACGCCGCGCCGGCATCGGCTCACTGGAGTCGAACACCCATTGAATCAGCCGGCCAGGCCACGTTCTCGCAGGCGAGCCAGCGTCCATTCGTATTCGGCCACGAGTTGATCCACGACTTCGCGGTTCTTGAACTCCGGCGGCAGGACTTCCCACGTGTAAGTCTCCATTTCGAGGTGGGTGCAAAGGCCCGGGGTGGCGGCCAGCACGTCCAGCGCGCCAAGCAGATGGTCCGTTGTGTTCTGAAACAGCGGCAGGGGCGGACTATGCAGGGGAATGTGAAAGTGAACCCGCCACTCGTCGGCCTCCGTGGCGTCGCGTTCGCCCTTCAACGCGAGGTGCAGGTCGGGGTAGGCCGCGCGCTGTCCATCGGCGCGCCGCACCAGCACCTGGTGCAGATAAACTTCGTCCTCGAACGCTGCCAGAGCGCGGCGGGCTTCCGCCGAAGGGTGAAGCTTGAGCGCGGAACTCAGGTGCAGCTTGCTTAATTTGATGCCGTGCCGGCGAAGACTGGCGATGGCCTCCGCGGGCTCTTCAAATTCCACGGCAAAATGGCAGGTGTCGTAATTCACGCCGAGGTGTTCCGCGAGCCGCGGGTCGCGATGGTGTTCGGCGGTGAGGCGGTCGAAAAAGTGGGTGACTTCGCGGCTGCACTCCAGCACGCAGAGCGGTTCAGGCTCCAAACCAAGATGCAGCTTGCGGCCGGTTTGTTCACTTACGCGGGCGACGTGCTCGACGCAACGCCAGAGGTTTTGGCGGATCAAATCCATTTCCTCCGGCGTGGTCACCAGGGACTTGAAGCCGCAGGGCAGCGTACTGACGCTGCCTTCGACACCCGAGGGCAGCAGTTGTGCCAGCAGATCAAACAGCCGGTTGGTGTAAGTCAGCCGCTCGGGCGTGGTCCAGTCCGGCTGATACACCCGTTCCTTGACGCGGGTCCCGTGGAACTGCCCATAGGGAAATCCGTTGATCGTGAATACATAACAACCGTTGTCCCCAAGCCAGCGCTGGAACGAGAGGAGGTTGGCGCGGTCGCTCAATTCCACCGCCGCCTGATGGCTCAAACGCAGGCCGATGGCATAGGGTTTGTCCGGGCGGACCCGGCGCCGGACGGCAAGGGTGTGGCGCACGAGCGCGTCGAAAGTTTCCGCCCAGGTTTCACCTCGATGAATATTGGTGCAGTAGGCGAGGTGCAGGTTGCGGTTGAGTTTCATGTGCCCGGAAACCTTAATCCGCGGACTTCCCGGCAGAAAGGAGGAAAAGGGTCAGGTTGTGGGCGCGACTGGAGATGTTCCTGGGGGCGAAGTGCCAGGCACTCAATCACCCAAATACCCAAGTGCCGAAACCGACCCTTTCGGCAGGGCGGAGGATGCCGACGCGATCAGGTCAGGTTGAAATTCAAAACGAAATGGCGGCCGATGCGCTGGCTGCGGGAAATGGCGCGGGTCAGGAAGCGTTTGGCCCGGGCGACGGCCTTGGGGAGATCGCGACCTGAAGCCAACTGGGCGGTGATTGCGGCGGAGTATGTGCAGCCGGTGCCGTGCGTGGAAATGCCTCGCACAAACGGAGCGCTCAACAGGGTGACTCTCCGGCCATCGTCGAGGACATCCACCGCCCGCGATTGGTCCGGGAGGTGTCCGCCCTTGGCCAGCACGACGCCGCCGAATTGGTCGTGAATGTCGCGTGCGGCCTGGCGCAGGTCGGCCAGCGTGGCCAATCGGCGGCCCATCAGCATTTCTGCCTCGGGCAGGTTGGGCGTGATCAGAGTCGCCAACGGCAGCAACCGTTCCTTCAACGCGCGGATGGCGGAAGGTTTGAGCAAGACCGCCCCGCTGGTGGCGACCATCACCGGGTCCACCACGAGCGGTGGACGCCGACCGCGCTCGAAGAAGTCGGCGACGGTGCGGATGATCTCGGCCGAATACAACATGCCTGTCTTGACCGCGCGGGGTGGCAGCTCGTCGAACACTGCCTCAATCTGCCGGCGCACAAGGTCGGTACGGATGGATTGAATGCCGGTCACGCCCCGTGGATTTTGCGCGGTAATGCAAGTGATGACGTTGGTGCCATGGACACCAAGCGCGGCGAACGTCTTGAGATCGGCCTGAATGCCGGCGCCTCCGCCACTGTCCGAACCGGCGATGGTGAGGGCAATCGGCAACCGTTGTGAGTGACGAATCATTCGTGGAAATGTGGATAGTCGGGTCTCAACGGCAGGCGATTGTTGCCGCCGGACCGGCTATTTCAAGCTGATTTCCAAGTGCGGATTGTTGTCATTGTTCCAGCGTCTGCGCGCGGGAACGGTGTCGGCCACGAGTTCCGGGTTGCGGATGTTTTGGACGTGGCCATCGCAGAAGGCGATGTTCGAGCCACCGTTGTGACGGTCGGGTGAGGGACGCGAGCCGTCGCCCACCGCGAGCAGATAGGAGAAGGTGGTGGTGGTCACGACCGGCATGAACATTGAGTCCGCCATGGCAATCATCTCGGTGGGATTCTTGACCCGGCTGGTGGGCACTCCAACGGCGCCCGAAGGCCCGAGTCCCAGCACATCAATGGTGTCGCCATAGACCGTGCCGGTGGAGCGCAGACCATAGGCGTTGTAGCCGTAACTCACACCCGCTGCCGTGTAACCCGGCTTGGGATCGCGATAGAAGAAGAAGTTGGGCGCCAACCAGACCACCGCGGTGTCCACGTCCCGGTCGCCTTTGAAAGCGGGGCAGCCGAGCAGGTTCTTGTTACCGGCGATTTGCGGCCGCAGCGTGTCGTACCAGAACCGTTGCGCCTCCCAGTTGACGGCCGAGGGATAAACCCCGGCTTCGTCGGCATACAGGCTGAGGGCGATGCCCAACTGGCGCATGTTATTCTTGCAGGCCGCGTTCAAGCTGGCGACTTTGGCGCGAGAGAACGCCGGAAGGAGCATGGCCGCCAGGATCGCGATGATGGCAATCACCACCAGAAGCTCGATCAGCGTGAATCCCTTTTGGCGCGAGCGTTCGGTGCTCCGCCTGTCGGTCAATCCGGCGATGTCCGGCCCGGGTTTCATTCCATTTTTTCCATAGCACGCGGAACGCGAGTTGGCAAAGGGAAAGCCCGGCGCGAGGGCAGGGCCGGCGAAACACGGGGCCTGGGGTTCAGTTCGTCGAATTCGCCGTGGCTGGCTGGTGGGTCGCCCCCAACTGGCCGCGCCGCGCGTTCAGGCGGAGGATCAAGTCGTTAAGCTCTTTCATGGAAGGCGGTTTGCCCACGATGGCATCGGCGTGGCCGGCCACTTCGCCATCCTGCTTCATCATCGTGCCCCAGCCGGTGAGCATGATGACGGGAGTGTCCGGCGAGTCAGACTTGATCTCGCGAGCAACCTGGTGACCGTCCACCTCCGGCATCCCGAGGTCGGTGATCACCACGTCGTAAGGCTGGTGGGCCTGGAGTCCGGCGCGGAACATTTCCAGACCGGCCTTGCCCGTGGCGGCGGTTTCGATCTGATATGCGCCCCCGAGACAGTCTGCCACGAGTGTCCGGACGTTGGGTTCATCGTCTATGCACAGGACACGCAAGCCCTCGGTCCTGGCCGCTTCCTTGGTGACCAGGCTGGCAGGCTGCTTGGTCAATTCCCGCACTGGGAAGAGCAGCCGGACACAGGTGCCTTTGCCCAGGGTGCTCTCGATCTCGATGCTGCCTTCGTGACGTTGCATCATGCCATAAACCATTGCCAGCCCCAGCCCCGAGCCTCCGCGCTGGGCTTTGGTGGAGAAAAAAGGTTCCAGACAGCGCTGACGGGTTGCCTCCGACATGCCGGTGCCTTCATCCCGCACTTGCACTTCCAATTTTTGCTGTCCTTCAGCCGTGGCGGCCTCGGTCTGCCCGGGAAGGCAGCGCGTGGCGATGGTGATGGTGCCCCCTTGGGGCATGGCGTCCACCGCGTTGAAGACCAGATTGGTCAGCGCCTCGCGCAGTTCGCTCGCGTCGCTCATCAGCAGGGGCAACTGCGGCGCCAGTTCGCGCTGCAATTGAATGGAGATACCGTCGCGTTGCGGCAGGTCGCGCCACCGGGGACGGGTCAGTTCAATGACGTCCTCGATGATCTGGTTGAGGTTCACCGGCAACAATTGCTCGAAGTTTGAACGCGAACGGTAAAACTCCCTCATGCGGGCAACGATCCGGGCAATGTCCTGGGCGGCTTTATGGATGTTGTTGAGATAGCGCCGCGGCCGCTCCGGCAGGTCGGGGAGTTGGTCGAGCAGCAGTTCGGAATAGGCCACCACCGGCGAGAGCAGATTGTTGATGTCGTGCGCCACGCCGCTGGACATCTCGCCGAGGGCGCGCAACCGTTCCTGCCGAACCAGCGCTTGTTGGGCCTGGCGCAATTCATCGTAGGCCTGCTGTTTTCCCTGCGTGTGCAACACCTGGCTGTAAAGATTCCGGTATTGCTCCTCGGTCGAAAGCACCTTGGCCTGCAGTTGTTCCTTCTCGGATCGAATCTGGGCCACCTCGGCCAGCATCTGCTCGCTCTTGAAACGCACCTCCTCCAGCACCAGCACAATCATGCTCACAGCGATGAAAAGTTGGAGCACCGCGGCCACAAAATAGGTGGCGCTGTAAAGGTTCTCGTAAACCTTGCCGTATTCCTGGGACAACGGAAAACTGCCGAGGAACACGCCCCACAACAAGAATCCGAGCGAGAGCATGCCGGCGCCCACGAATGGCATCTTCTTTCGGATGCGATAAAAGCACGTCCCGGCAAAGACGCTGCCCGAACCCAGCAGAATGAACACCGGCAACTCCAACTGCAGTCCCTCCGCCCCCACCTGGGGACCGACAAACGTCCACGCCATCAGAAACAGCATGAACAATCCGATGAGCGTCTGCCGCACCGGCAATTGCAGGAAGCGCAGGCTGCCCCACAGCAGGAACACCGCCGAGATGGCCACGCAGACGTGTTTGAGCAGGAAGGAAAGCGTGCCGGGTTGGTCCACGAACGACTTGCTGCTCAGTTGCAGGCTCAAAGTCAGCCACAAGGCGTAGAACAGCCAGGCCGCCGTCCACATCGTGAAGTAATCGCGCCTGGTGTATCGGTTGATGTAATAGAAAAGCCCGACCAACAGCCACACGCTCGACAGCGACACAATCAAGGCCGCGCGTACATATTGCTCCCCATAAGCTCCGGCGATCTCTCCGGAGAAGATGCTGTTAAAGAATTCCGGCCACATTGTTTTTTGTATCAGATGCTTCCGAATCAGCACTCGATGCGCCTGGGTGCCAATGGTTTCATAAGCATAACCAATGCCGCCCGGCGCCTTCAGCTTGGAGGCCATGTCCAATTGAAACCGTTGACTCTCAGTATTATAGCGAAACTGACAGCCTGAGCGGCCGCTTCCACACTCCGGATTCTGCTTCTGTCCATTTTGCCCTTTCTTGCCCATTCCCACGACCTATATTCGGCCACATGGACAAAGACAAAGTGGCCGAGATCCTTGTCGAGATCGGCACGCTGCTCGAGTTGAAAGGCGAAAATCCCTTCAAGACCCGCGCTTATTCCAACGCGGCGCGCGCCATTGAAGGCTTGGCCGAACCGCTGGCGAAGATTGTCGCTGAGGACCGCTTGGGCGAGATCAAGGGTGTCGGTGAGGGCATCGCCAAAAAGGTCAAGGAACTCGTCGAGACCGGCAAGCTGGCTTACTACGAGGAACTCAAAGCCTCGCTGCCTGCGGGGCTGATGGCCATGCTCGACATTCCCGGACTCGGCCCAAAGAAGATACAGGCGCTTAACAAGAAGCTCGGCATTGATTCCGTTGAAAAGCTTGAGCAAGCCTGCAAGCAGGGCCAAGTCGCTCAATTGGATGGTTTCGGTGAGAAGACCCAGACCAATCTTCTCGAAGGCATCGAACAACGCCGGCTCTACGCCTCGAAACATTTGCTCAGTGACGCGCTGCGCGCGGCCGAACCCTTGCTCGAAAGTTTGCGACAGCATCCGGAAGTGGTCCGTTGCAGCACGGCCGGCAGTCTGCGCCGGTGCAAGGAAGTCATCGGCGACATTGACCTGCTGACATCCACGAAAAAGCCCGAAGCCGTGATCGAACACTTCGTCGCGCAGCCCGGCATCCTCAAGATCAACGCCCGGGGCGAAACCAAGGTCAGCGTGATTCTGGAGGGCGGCATCCAATGCGATTTGCGGGTGGTGACCGACAAGGAGTTTCCCTTCGCGCTCGCCTATTTCACCGGGAGCAAGGAGCACAACATCGTCATGCGCCAACGCGCCATCGCCCGCGGGTTGCGACTCAACGAATACGGCTTGTTCAAGTCCAAGGAGGAAACCCGCGATCCGCAGTTGCTCGTTCCCTGCAAGGACGAAGCGGAAATCTTTGAGAAGCTCGGCCTCGCTTATGTACCGCCCGAACTGCGCGAGGACCACGGCGAATTCAACGCCGCGGAGAAAGGCGAACTGCCGCGCCTCCTCGATTGGACGGACTTGAAAGGCTCCTTGCACAACCATTCCACCTGGAGTGATGGCCACAGCCGGCCCGAGGAGATTGCGAGTTACATGGAAAACCTCGGCCTCGCTTACTGGGCCATCACGGATCACTCCAAGTCCTCCTTTCAAGCCCGGGGCCTCGATGCCGCGCGCGTGCGCGAGCAGCTCGAGGAGATTCGCCGGGTGAATGAACAACTCGCCGGGCGCGGCAGCGACTTCCGCCTCCTCACGGGCATCGAAGTGGACGTGCTCAAAGACCGCCTTGATTTCGACGATGACCTGCTGGCTGAATTGGACGTGGTGGTCGCCAGTCTTCATGTTCCGGCCAGCAACGAGGCCGAGAACACCAAACGGCTGATCCGCGCGGCGCAAAACAAGTTCGTCCACATGCTCGGCCACCTTTCCGGTCGGCTGTTGCTGGAACGCGAGGCCTATCCCGTGAACCAGGAAGCTGTGATTGACGCGTGCGCGGAAACCGGCACGTGGCTGGAACTGAACTGCAATCCGCGCCGTTTCGACCTGGATTGGCGGCTGTGGCCCCGCGCGAAGGCCAAGGGCGTGAAATGCGTGATCAACCCGGACGCTCATCGTAACGAACACGCGGGCTTCCTCCGGCTTGGAGCGGGGGTGGCGCGCAAGGGCTGGCTCGAGAAATCCGACGTCATCAACACGCTCCCGCTGGACCAATTGCGGAAAGCGCTTCGGACAAAGCGAAGCACTTAACAGCCCCTCAAGAATGTGGGAGAGGACGATGAGAGTCTCCGGCAGGCCTCCGCGAAATCCCAAGAGTTGCCGACGCATTGCCCTCCGATGCTCGCATCCAGCAACGGAGGAGCGTCACGATGGGATTACCAACCCTCTCCAATCTCTTCGTCGTACGGTTCAACGGTGAGGATCTGCCTTACTTCTACGGGTTCGTAGCGTATGACTCGAAGAAGCAGGTGGTCGTAAATGCGGTGGTTGATCAGTTATGGTGACGCCGGCTGAGGTGGAGATTATCTCCAAGACACCAGCCCTGCTAAAAGCCCTTTTGCCGCTTCACCTCCAGTGGCGCGTTTATGCAATGAATTGCCGATGTTCGTGCAGCCTATTCGAACTCCCAAGGGCAAGCGGAAGACGGCGATAAACGGCTTCGTGCAGCGGCTCGGCACTTTCCGAGCGCCGCGCCCGCTCCAACCACCTGCGGTCCAGCGGCTCGTCAATCAACTCCAGTTTGTTCGCGGCGACGGTCGTTTCCTCCTTCAATCCGGTCGGAATGCCGCGCCCGACGAAGAATCCGGCCAGCAACAGCGTGACCCGGATCATCGTGCTGCGCGAATAGGTGGTCAGGTTGCAGGGCCTCTCCGGGCGGAGGAGGCGAAACAGATTTGTGAACAGCGGCAGCGTCCACATGGCCGGATTCTTTGCCGGCGAGAAGGCGTCGAACAGGATGGCGTGCGGAGCGTTGACCGGTTGAAGTTCAGGTTTCAGCCTGCCACTCCCCGGACACGCTAAAGCGTGAACGCCAACGCGTTGATCGGGAGATAGGCAGTCCAATGTCTGGGCGCACCACGCTGGGAAATCCCCCAGGAGAAATTCCCAACTCACTTCATGCCGGCCGTCCATGAATCGAACCCGCCCGCGGTTGAGGATTGCTTCAACCAATTCTTCGTAGCCGCGCAAGTAACCCAACGCGTCGGCGTGCTCCAGCGCAAACGCGAGCGGTTCGAGCGTATTGTCGAAGCTGACGAGCCGCAGCGGGCACGGGAAATCGCGGGCCGCACGCAACACCGCCATGGCGTTGGCCGCCGCCCCCAGACCAACGTCCCAGACCACGAACTCTCCATCATGCACGGCCAGCCGTTCGCGGATTTTCAATTGGCCGACGTAGAGGGCTTCCGCTTCGGCGGCCGGACCGAGACCGGGGTGCATTTTCTCGCCGTGGGCAAGGGAATGAACGGCCGCGGTCCCATTGGCGAGTCGGACGAGTTCGTATCCTTCGGTCGGCATGAATGGGAAAAAGCATAGGCGAATCGACGGGCACAGGCAGGCAGGAAAATTGTAAACTGCGCCGGTCGCGAAACCTCTCATCCATCACCGAGAGAGGATCACCCGACCCAGCCATCGAATCGGTGGCGGGTCGCCCGGAACGGCAATTTGAAGTACGACGCCTGCCCGCGTCGTTTAGAACCAGCCCTTCTTGCCCTGAACGTAGATGCGGACGAAATCCTCGTCGCTCTTGGTGAGATAAATGATGCCTTCAATCAGGCCGATAATTCCCATGATCGGGGCCAAGATGCCCAGCGTCAGGACCGATACCAGCAACATGATCAGTCCCGGCGTGGTGTTGCCGAGAATGAACTTGTGGATGCCCAGCGCGCCAAGGAGGATGCCACAGATTCCGGCGGCGATTTTCTTGTCTGCTCCGGCAGGTTTGTCGCTCATAGGTTTTTGGGTTGGGGGTTGGCTGTACTGCGCGTGTCGAATACCCTGAGAGGCAAGGGAGCGTCAATCCAATTTCTGAGTTCGGTAGTGGCGCAAGCGTCCTCGCTTGCGAGCGTGCCGCAACCCTCCGGGTTGCGTCTTTACGCCAATCGGCAACCCAGAGGGTTGCCGGCAGGTTCACAAGCCGGAGGCCCTTGCCACTACAACTGCTTCATCGCGTTATCCATCGCCGCGAACAACTGGCTCATCGTGCCTTCCGTTTCATCGCCCATGTTCGAGATGCGGAAAGTCGTGCCCTTGATTTTTCCGTAGCCGCCGTCAATCAGAAAGCCCTGGTCCTTCGTGAGTTTCTGCAACTTTGCCACGTCCACCACGCGACCGCCGGGTTTCGCGCCGTTGTTCACGCACGTCAGCGTGAGCGACTCGAATCCCTTCTCTGGAAACAACGTGAAGCCGTGTCGCGCCGCCCAATCGCGGGTCATCTGGTTGGTCTTCCGATGGCGGGCATACCGATTCTCCAAGCCCTCGGCGAAGAATTCATCCAGCTTTGCGCTGAGCGCGTAAGTGTGCGCAATGCTCGGTGTGCTGGGCGTCATGTTTTGCTCGGCGTTCTTCTGGAACTCGACGAGGTCGAAGTAGTAACCGCGATCCTTCGCTGTGGCGGCCTTGGCCAGCGCGGCGGGGGAGCAGACGAACACCGCAAACCCCGGCGGCAGAGCGAACGCCTTCTGCGTGCCCGCCAGCAACACGTCAATGCCCAGCGCGTCGAACTGAAGCGGCACGGCGGTCATGGAGCTGACCGAATCCACGATGAACATCACGTCGGAATACTTCTTTTTCAGAGCGGCAATTTCGGCAATCGGACTCATCACGCCGGTGCTGGTTTCATTGTGAATCACCGTGAGGGCATCGAACTGGCCGGTGGCGAGTTTCTGGTCCACGTCCTCGGCGCGGATGGGCGAGCCCCAAGGCACTTGGAGTGCCTCGGCCTCCTTGCCGCAGCGTTTCGATACATCGAACCACTTGTCCGAGAACGCGCCGCACATGCAGTTGAGCACCTTTTTGCCCACGAGATTACGGATCGCACCCTCCATGATGCCCCACGCACTGGAAGTGGACAGATAAACAAGTTGCTTCGTCGAGAGCAACTGCTGGAGTTGCGGCTGGATTTTCGCGTAAAGGTCTTTGAAGCCCTGGCCGCGATGGCCGATCATCGGCGAAGAGAAAGCCTTGAAGGTTTTCTCGCTGACTTCGACCGGTCCCGGAATGTACAATTTCACGTGCGCCATAGGGCGCGGAATTTTTCAAATGCCTTGGATGAACGCAAGGAAGTTTCCCGATGCAACGCCGTGCCGGGCGCATCTCAGTTTTTGGCAAATCCGCCAGTCTGCCGGAGAGGCGGCTTACCAACCGCCCCACAGGCCTGGCCTGGTAAGCCGCCTCTCCCGCGTCCAAGCCAGCCACGCGGCCACATGCAGGCAGACCCGGGTGAAAGGAAGTGTGATGCGCCCCGCTCTTCTTTACAAATCAGTCCTGTGCGTTTGCACTAATTTTCAGGTGTGGGCGAACGGGCTCGCAAATTTCCCCGCACGAAACAGGTGACAGGGGATGGCGGGGATGATAGAAATTTTCATTAGCCGTGTGGATTGACGCTGCAGAAACTCAGCCGGCGAGGCCCCAAGTGGGTTCGCCGTGGTCCGAGGACGAGTCCGGTCCGCCCCGGGGCCTGGCGCTGGCAGCCGACAGTCTGCCGCAGGCCGCCACGGAATTGCCTCAGGGTGACGGCTCCGCCGTCACCTACTCCACGACACCGCCGCGCTGGCATCATGGCTGGCCGGTCCCTTCCTCGATTTGTTCTCATCCCGACGAGGCGCGCGCCTGCATCCAACTGCCCGCGTTCGACGCGATGAACCTGGAGCGCACGGCCGTCATTTCCGGTTGCTATCCAGCGGCGGAGGCGGAATACCGGAACTTGCGGGGGCGGGAGCGGCGCACCGAGGGACCGGAGGTTCCGCACTTTGAGCGGGTCTTCCGCATCGCCAGCCGGCTGGCGGACATTCCGAACGTCAGCGAGTTGCCCGCCTACGACGAACTGCTGATCCTTGCGGCCTGGCATTGCGTCCGACCCGGCGTGGAGGGCTTTCTCGGTTCGTATCCCAAGTCGCTGCTGTGTCCGTTGTCGCACGCGGCGCCGCCCGTGGCGCTGGAATCCCTGAGCGCTGCCAAGCGCATGGTGTTTGACCGGCGCGCACCGATTTACCTGCGTTATTTGATCCTGGAGAAATTCGGATTGCGGACCTGTGCAGAAGTGGAGCAGGCGGACTTGCGCCACCTGTTGCGCAGCGCGGGCTTCCGCCTGATCCGGCCGAGCGCGGTGCCGGAGGTGGCCTTTGCCGGCTGCACGCGGGGTGAGGACCCGCCCGTGCGGCCGTGGAAACTGACGTTGCGCCAGGAACTGAGCGATGAACGCGCGGCGGAGATGTTGATCAACGCGGCGCTCTGGCAAATCAAATATGGTTTGCAACTGGTGACGTTTGAATCCGGGCAGCCGCGGTGGAACATCGGGGCGTTTGCGCGCACGGACTGGGAGGACGCCTTCCTGTCGCTCGGCGTGCGCGTGTCGCCCACGTTGATGCGCGAGAGCGGCTTGCTGGATTGGCGGGCGGTGTTGACGCGGTGTCTCGCCGAAATTGGCACGGGCAATCTTCCAGCGGAAGTCCTTGCCCAAGTCTCCGCCTGGCCGCAGCGGGTCTGTCACGACAGCGAGCAGGCCATCTGGGAAGTCTTGGACCGCGTGGCCATGACGGTCCTCGATCAGGTGCGGGAGTCCGAACCGCAGCTATTCACCGAGACCGGGGAACTGGATTACGAAACGGCGCGGTCCTTCCGCCGGTGGGCGCGGTTGTTCGACGAAGTTTCGCCGCAAATTCTCTCCCGCTTTGGCGTGTCGGCTTTCACTGCATTGCGCCGCGTGGCGCCGGGATACTTCGGCTGGGGCGCCCAGCAACTCAAGCCGTGGGAACTCGAACAGGAACATGGCAAATGGAAAGGCCCGCGCGGCCGCGCTTTGTTGAAGAGCGCCTACGCCTTCGCGCTCCATGACACGGGGCTGGGCACGATCGAGGAACAGGACGGGCAGGTCCTCTGGCAATGCGATGCCCGCCAGTTTTCCGCGTGGTTGGCCTCCCGGGAGGCGCAGGGTGTGAGTGCGTATGATTTTCTGTACGGGATTGCCAGCCGGCACGGACTGACTCCGCTGTTGAGCCGCGAAGTGACGCACACCGCCGCAGTTTCGCTGTTGGCCGGGGTGAACCTGCACGCGAACCTGCCAAAGGTCGAGGGCTGCTGGGATGTCTGCCTGCGCGCGGCGCTGGAACGGCATGGCGGCACACTCGAGGTCCCGCTGGTCGTGCCGGACCTGGTGCCGCTTCCGCTGCGACTCCGCAAGGCCGTGCTCGCTCCCCTGCCTTACGGTTACTTGCACAAGGAACTCCGTCTGGTGCGCGACTTCGATCTGCGCATGGCGCGCGAGAGCCATCGCCCGCTCGAGGAAATACCGGGGTGGTGGGAGGATGAGCGCATCTTGGGCACGCCGCTGTTTGAGCGGGTCAACAACCCCGCCGACCCGGCTCGCCGCGCACTGGCCTTGTTGAATCCCGAACCCTGGATCGAGCCACCTGCGCAGAAAATACGTTTCCGTGCGCTGCATCAGCTCATCTCCCCGCGCGCCACCACCCGGACGACGGCGGGCGAATCCGGACTGTCGTGTGAGGAAATCCGGATTCTGCTCCGGCTTGCTTTGGAGGCGGCGCTGGAACATACCAATATCGCGCAGGTGTCTTACCCCGCGATCCGCCGTGGCTTCCAGCGCATCCTGGCGCGTGAAGACACCCGGGATATGCTGGCTTCCCTGCTGCTGCACGTGGGCACGGCTTACGAAACCGAAGTCTGGGGACAGGTCCGAAAGTTCATCGTGCTGGATGTCATCAACGATTTGCTCGCCCTGACCGTCCGAAACTCACTCCTGCACTTGATGAGCGCGGACTGAGCGATGGCGGAGCACAGCGCATCCGTCATGCTCCCCGCGTGAGGCAGCCAGCGAGCACTGCATCCCAGTTGGAGCGGCTTCACCCACCCACGCTTTGCAGCATCAGTCCGGCTGTGGAACGGCGGGTAATGATTCCCTGACGCGGCCTGAATCCTGCGGCCAAAGCCGTGTGACCAGAGCGCGTCATACCTGGCAGGACGAGGTGTCGGAAAGCAGGCGGGCGCTGAGTCAGGCGTTCACGCGGATCGAACTGCTGGTCGTCATCGGCGTGCTGGCCATCATCGTGGCGCTCGCGACGTTGCGTTTGCCCAGCGCGGGCAAGTCGTCACCACCGCCGTCCGGGCAACATTCCCGTTCACTCCAATGCCGGGTCCATCTCAAGCGGTTGGCCGCAGCCCAGCACCTTTACGCGGAGGACCACGGCGGAAGATTTTGCCCCAGCTATCTTGATTACCATGCCATGGACCTGGCCAATGTCTGGATGGGAGCCCTGGCGGATTATCACGGCCAACCCGACGGTGTCTGGCTTTGCCCCGAGGTCACCAACGCGCCGCCGCGTTCCTACCTTGGCACCGCCGATGCGCCCTGGACTTACAGCGACCCGGTGTCCGGCCTCGTCACGCCGGGCAGCTACGCCATCAATGCCTACCTGGCAGTCGGCCGGAATTATCAACAAGCCAAGGCTGGCACTTTCAAAGTGCGGAACGTGTTCCACGGAAAGTCAACCGTCCGGCAACCGGCGCTGACACCTGCGTTTTGCGATGCGATCTATTGGAACTGCCGCCTGGAGGAAACCGCTGCTCCGCCGCGCAACCTCTACCAACCGCAAGGCATCGTCCTGCGACCGGGCGCGTTCAAGCAGGTCCTCCCCCAGTTCATTGCGCGGCATGGGGACTCTCCCGCCTCCGAGGCGCCGCAGGAGTTGACCTCCAGCGACCTGCCCGGAGCGATCAACATGGCGTTCGTGGACGGCCACGCGGAAACCGTGCCGCTGGAAAAGCTCTGGAGCTTGCACTGGCACAAGCTGTGGGATCCGAAGAAAGTGCCTCAGCCTCACCCCGCACCGAGGTGATCCAGCATGGCTTGCGGTGTCGGGGCCAGCCGTGATCGGAGGGGGCAGAAGTTCAACTCAACAGTTCGCGCTGCCAGCCCATCAATTCCGGTGCGTGCTTGTCCCAGTTGCGCGCGAGTTCCAGGAGCGTCGCCCGGCTGGCGATGAGCGTGGGGTCTATGCCGAGTTGTTGTGCGTGCGCGTCCCGGCGCTTTTCCAGCTCGGCGTAGCGGCGGCGTTCGGCCTCCGTGGGGCGGCGGCCTGTGCGCTGCGGCAGTTGCGGGTGCTTGTCCGTCGAAAGCTGAAGCGCGGTCTTGATGGCTTGGGAAAGACCGGCGCGCCGGCGGGGCGAAAGGTGGGGCGGCACCAGCGGTTCGACGGGTCGGTGGGCAGCGGCGGCGGCGGCAATGTCCACCAAGACTTCGTGGTTGAGGATGAAGAACGGCGGCCGGTTGGCGGCGATGGCTTCCTGCTCGCGCCAGCGCCAGAGTTCCCGCAGGACGGCGAGCGCCGGACGGGAAAGGGCATGGCTGCCTTTGACGCGCCAGACCGAATCCAGGTCGGTGGGCTGAAATCGCGAAGATTCGTCAATGAGCCGGGCGCAAGCTTCCTCGTGCCAGGCGAGGCGGCCTTGTTGCTGGAGGGCGAGCTTCAGCTTGTCGGAGAGCGGCTTGAGATAGTGCGTGTCGTTGCGGGCGTATTTCTCCATGCGCTCGGTGAGCGGGCGGCGGGCCCAGTTGGCCTTTTGCGGCCCTTTTTCGAGCTTCACCCCCAGATGTTTTTCGACCAGCGAGCTGAGGCCGAACTGGCGGTCGCCCAGCAGTCGCGCCGCCAACATGGTGTCGAAGATCGCACCCGGGACAAATTCGTGATGCTTGCGGAGCAGGCGCAGGTCGTAGTCCGCGCCGTGCATGATAAGCCGATGAGCGCCCAGCGCGTCGAGCAGCGGGTCAATGTCAATGTCCGCCAGCGGATCAATCAACCGGTCGCCCGCCTCGGTGCTGATCTGAATGAGGCAAACCTTCTCCGGATAGGCATGCAGGCTGTCCGCCTCGGTGTCCACGGCAATCCATTCGGCGGCGCGGACCACGGGGAGAAACGCGGCCAGCAAATCGTTCGTGTCAATCACGCGGCGAGTATAGGAGCGAGGGGCAAGGGGTGACAAGTGACGGCACGATGATCCGCCCGCGTTCCCACGAATCTGCTTTGCTTCGCGACGCGGCTGGGCTTAACCTTTCAACCATGAACCTCGCAAGCGCGTTTGCCGCTTCGGCACAGAAACGGATGGACAAGATCGCCATGTACTGGGGCGAAAGCGAATTCACCTACCGGTCGTTGTTTGGCCACGCGCTGGCGGTGGCGCGGCAACTCACCGGCCAGTTTGGCGTTCAACCGGGCGACCGCGTGGCCTTGTGGTTGCGCAACCGCCCGGAATTCGTGCCGGCTCTGTTTGGAATTCTGAACACGGGCGCTGTGGTTGTGCCCATCAACAACTTCCTCAAGCCGGACGAGGTGAACTACATCCTTCAAGATGCCGGCATCAACGTGATCGTCAGCGACGCGGAGCTGGGCGCTCACTTTCCCGCCCTGTCCGCCGCCAGGCCTCAACTCAAATTGTTGAAGGTGGAGGATTTCGCCGCGGCGGGCGCGACGGAGCCAGAGAGGCTGTCGGTCAATGGCCGTTCGGAGGGTGACTTGGCGGTGATCATTTACACCTCGGGCACGACGGGGAGACCGAAGGGCGCAATGCTCTCCCACGGCAACCTGTTGCACAACGTGGAGAGCTGCCGGTTGATTCTGGAGACGGTCGAAGGCGATCGGCTGGCCGTCCTGCTGCCTCTGTTTCACAGCTACATGTTGACGGTGGGCCTGCTGCTGCCTCTCCTGGTGGGCGGATCCCTGGTGCTGGTGAAGTCGTTGAACCAGCCGCATCATATCCTTCAGGAAATCTGCCAGCGCCAGGCCACGATCCTGCCGGCGATCCCTCAGTTTTATCGCACCCTGACCCACGCCAACATCCCGGCGCTGCCGTTCCGGGTGTGCGTGAGCGGCGCGGCCCCGTTGCCGGTGCAGGTGCTCAAGGATTTTGAGTCCAAGTTCAAAATTCCATTGATCGAGGGTTACGGTTTGAGCGAGGCGAGTCCGGTGGTCACCAAGAATCCGTTGCGGGGGGCACACAAGCCAGGCTCGATTGGCAAGCCGGTCCCGAACGTGGAGGTCAGCATCCAGGATGACGAGGGTCGCCAGTTGGACACGGGCGAGATCGGGGAGATCTGCGTCCGCGGCGGCAACGTGATGCTCGGTTACTGGAATCAGCCCGAGGAAACCGCCAAGGCGATTCGCAACGGCTGGCTGTTGACCGGGGACATCGGATATCGCGACGCGGATGGGTATTATTTCATCACGGATCGCAAGAAGGACATGCTGCTGGTCAACGGGATCAACGTGTATCCCCGCGAAATTGAAGAGGTCATCTACCAGTTCCCAGGCGTGAAAGAAGCGGCGGTCGTCGGCGTGCCGGACGCGCGGAAAGGCGAACAGCCCATGGCGTTCGTGGTGGCGACCGAAGGCGCCACCATCGAAGAGAAGGCGTTGCTCCAGTTTCTGAAGGGTAAACTGGCCGATTACAAGCTTCCCAAGCGGGTCGTTGCCATCGCCGCCCTGCCTCGAAACGCCACTGGGAAAGTCTTGAAGACCTCCCTCCGGGAACTGTCCAGCAAAGCCTGACTTTCTGCCTTTCGAATCTGAGAAATGCCCGACCTGAATCGGCTGAAGCCAGAGGGAAGACTTTTAATTCGTTATACCTCAGTAGCTTGCAATTCCACTGCCGACCGCTCGAAGACCAAAGGCGGGGTTGGGCGCATCTCAGTTTATTGCAGGCAGGCATTCCTGGCGTAGCGCAGGTTTCCCAACCTGCGGTATCGCTGACTTCCAGTCGGCGGGCCCAGGCACGGCGTGGCAGGCCAGGAATTCGCCGCGTTTG
>WYBW01000186.1 GCA_011525685.1 Verrucomicrobiia bacterium | reverse complement strand
GGACGGCCACCGTGCCCCGGCTTCCTTCGGTTCCAATTTCAAGGGGCATTGGGTAACACCACTTTTGAGTCAACCGGAGCCTGTTCCGGCCTCACCTTGGGTAACACCCCCTTTTGAGTTACGGCGCAGGGTTTTTGGAACGTGTTGCGATGCACGGGCAGCGCCGTTACGCTGCGTGTGACCCTGACATGCATACTGGTAAACCGTGGAATGACTCAGTGATTTCTGAATTTTTGCCGGTCATGAAGCGCTTATGACGATCTCCGGCTGGTTTGCCGTGGCGCTGGCCGTGCCGGTGCTTCTGCTGGGCGAGTTGCTCGTCAAGCGCGTCGCCCTGCTCGCGCGCTTCAACATCCCCGCGCCGGTGGTTGGCGGATTGCTGATCTCGTTGCTGATCCTGGCCGGGAATCTGACCGGCATCGTTGCGGCCCGATTTGAAACCAGCGTGACCGCACCGTGGTGGACGTGGCTCGTCACCACGGAACCGGAATGGGCCAAGACGCCGGTAAAGAATGTGAACCTTCCCTTCCTCGTGGCGTTCTTCACTTGTATCGGCCTGAACGCAAGCTGGACGCTCGTCAAGCGCGGCAGCGTGCAGGTGTTGGTGTTCTGGTCGCTGGCCGGCGCGCTGGCCATCGTCCAAAACGGACTCGGCGTGGCGCTGGCCAAATTGCTCGGCGTTTCGCCTTTGCTCGGCTTGATGTGCGGCAGCGTCAGCATGACGGGCGGGCATGGCACAGCGCTGGGGTTCGCCGGGGAATTGGAAAAGGCCGGTTTGCAGGGAGCGGGCGTAATTGGTGTGGCTGCAGCGACTTTTGGCCTGGTTGCAGGAGGATTGCTCGGAGGACCCGTCGGAGGCCAGTTGATTCGCCGGCGAAATCTGAAACCCGCCGTGACTTCGGAGGCACACTTGCAATCCGGACAAACCGTGGAGCCGGGAATTATACCTGACTTGCGCACTTTGGCTGGTTACGGCAAACAGTTCCTCGTGCATCTCGCGCTCCTGCTCATCTGCGTGAAACTCGGTGCGTGGGTCAGCAATTTCATTCAACAGACAAAGATCACTTTCCCCGTTTACATCGGTGCGATGCTGCTGGGCGTAGTCGTCCGCAACGTCGTGGACCTTTCCGGCGGGCGCTGGATCAAGACCGAGGTGATTGATACCCTGGCTTCGGTGACGCTCGGAGTATTTCTCGCCATTGCCATGATGAGCTTGAGCTTGATCGAACTGGCCAGCGCCGCCGTCCCCATGCTGATCATCCTGGCCGTTCAAGTCACGGTGATGGGGTTGTTCGCGTGGTTCGTGACGTTCCGCCTCATGGGGCGCGATTTCGATGCGGCGGTGATGGCCGGCGGCCATTGCGGCTTCGGTTTGGGCGCCACGCCAAACGCCGTCGCAAATATGAAGGCGCTGGTCGAGCGATTTGGTCCCGCTCCGCGCGCGTTCCTGGTTGTGCCCATCGTCGGCGCGTTCCTGATAGATTTTGTGAATGCGACGAACATCACGATTTTTCTGAATCTCCTCGAACCATGAGCGGAATGTGGCCAGTCCGAACAGTTGATTCCGAGGTTGGAGAAGCTCTTGAGTTCCTTTGTATTCGCATTCCAACGCAGAGTACGCGGCGGGCTTCGCAATGGACGCAGGGACAGTTTCATCCCAAACCTCCCGCATGACCGCACTGCTCCGACGCGTTTCGCTGAATCAATGGATCGTCCTGGCGATGATCGTTGGAATTCTGTTCGGCTGGCTCGTGCCTGACGCGGCAAAGCACGTCAAGATTGTCTCCACGATTTTCCTGAATCTCATCAAGTGCATCATCGTGCCACTGGTTTTCGCGACTCTGGTCGTGGGCATCGCCAGCCACACGGACGACTTGAAAGCCGTGGGGCGCCTGGCGCTCAAGTCCATCATTTACTTCCAGATTGTCACCACACTCGCGTTGTTCATCGGAATGGGCGCTGCGAATCTGATCCAGCCCGGCGCGGGTGTTGAACTTGGCGGCTCGGCGGAAACCGGGAAAGCGTTCGCCGCGCGGCAGATCAGCTTTGAATCCTTGGTGGAACATCTCGCGCCCAAAAGTTTCTTCGACGCCGCCGCGCGCAATGACGTTTTGCAGGTCGTGGTGTTTGCGATCATCTTCGGCGTCGCGCTGACCCAGGTGAAAGGCAAACCCCGGCAAACGATGCTCGATGTCTTCGAGGGATTGTCCGAGGTCATGTTCAAGTTCACGGGCATCGTGATGTGGTTTGCGCCATTTGGGGTAGGGGCGGCGATCGCCTACACCATTGGTGAGAACGGGCTGCGGGTGCTGATCAATCTCGGGCAACTCGTCCTCGCACTTTACGGAGCGCTGGCGGTCTTTGTCCTGTGCGTGCTTGTGCCTGTGATGTTGATGGCGCGCATTCCAATCGGCGGTTTTCTCAAGGCGGTGCGCGAGCCGGCCTTGCTGGCGTTTTCGACCGCTTCGTCGGAAGCGGCGTTGCCGGACTCGTTGCGGTTGATGGAGAAATTTGGTGTGCCGCGGAGAATCGTTTCTTTCGTATTGCCAACCGGCCTCTCCTTCAACCTCGCCGGCTCGACGCTTTATCTTGCGCTGGCTTCGATCTTCGTCGCCCAGGCCGCGGGGATGAACCTCACTTTTGGACAGCAGTTGACCATCATGCTGACGCTCATGCTTACCAGCAAAGGTGTGGCGGGCGTACCGCGAGCATCGCTGGTCATCTTGTCCGCCACGCTGGTCACGTTCGGCTTGCCGCTTGAAGGCGTGGCGGTGATTCTGGCGGTGGACGCCTTTCTCGACATGGGCCGGACGGCGGTTAATCTCGTGGGCAACTGCCTGGCCACGGCGGTGATGGCGCGGTGGGAGAGAGAATTGAGCGTGGCGCCGGACGCGGAAACCGGCGTAACCACCAAAGGCAACTGAGATCATCCTTGGTAAATGAGCCAATTACAGAATCCTACCCCCCCTTGGACACAGTCCCGGACACGCCACGCTCTTTCTCCCTCACCCCGGCCCTCTCCCGCTGGGAGAGGGGGAATCATCGGCCGGTTTTGGAGAAGACGTAAGCCGGCGATAGCAGGGGAAACGGACGAGCGAGGCAGACTACACGAACGCTGTCCCCTCTACCTCAGGGAGAGGGTCAGGGTGAGGGTGAGCGGAGAGCGTTCACTTGCCTATGCCGCTGTGAACCATCGCTTCACCGCCTGGGTTTGCGCCCTGGTCATCAGCAGTTTTGTTGTGATCGCGACCGCAGCAGAACACCGCCGCGGCATGGTTTCCTCCGTTCACCCCCTCGCGACCGAGGCCGGCTTGGACGTCCTCAAATCCGGCGGCAACGCGATTGACGCCGCCGTGGCCGTCGGCCTCACGCTTGGGGTCGTGGATACTCCCAACTCCGGCGTCGGCGGCGGTTGTTTCATGTTGATTCGCCTCGCGAACGGGAAGTTTGTGGCGATTGATGGGCGTGAGACAGCCCCGGCCGCAGCCACGCGCGACATGTTCGTCCGCAATGGCAAGGCCGACACCGACCTCAGCCAGACCGGCGCGCTGGCCAGTGGTGTTCCCGGTGAACTGGCGGCGTTCGACTACGCCGTGCGCAAGTATGGGAAGAAGAATCTGAGCGAACTGATTCTGCCGGCAGCGGAAATCGCCGCGAAGGGCTTCCCGTTGACCGCGTCCTATGCCAACCGCCTGAAGGCTGAGGCTGACGACATGAAGCGCTTTGAGGCCTCGCGCGCAATCTTCTTCAAAGACGGCCAGCCGCTTCAGCGTGGTGACCTGCTCGAACAAGCGGACCTGGCCGCCACGTATCGGGCGATCGCCACGCATGGAAGCGATTGGTTCTATCGCGGCCCATTCGCACAGGCCACGGAGAAATGGATGAAAGCCGACACTGGCGTCATGACCGCGGCAGATCTCGCTAACTACCGCCTCAAGCTGCGCGAACCAGTCATGACAACCTACCGCGGCTACAAGATCGTCTCCTTCGCGCCGCCGAGTTCGGGCGGTGTGCATCTCGTTCAGATGTTGAACATCCTGGAGAAGTTCGATCTGAAATCACTGGACGAAGCCACGCGCCTGCATGTCATTGCAGAAGCCATGAAACTGGCATTCGCCGATCGTGCGCATTGGCTGGGCGATCCGGATTTCGCGCGAGTGCCCCGGGGATTGGTTTCAAAACAATATGCCGCCGCGCTGGCGAAAAGAATCAGTCTGGACCGTGCGATTGCAGTTCCTTCGCACGGCACACCGCCGAAGTGGGAGCGCGACATATTCAAAAAGTCTTTGTCTTCACGATCTGCGGAAGCCCAACCCAATGACTTGGCACGAGCAGGTGCTTCTTCCCTCTCGCCTCAACGGGGAGAGGGATTGAGGGTGAGGGGTGAACAAGACGGGGCGGCTACGCTTGTCCAATCATTGCCGACACGTAGTGCCCCCTCCGACGCTCTCACCCCTCACCCCAGCCCTCTCCCCGTTGAGGGGAGAGGCAGTAGTGATGGGCGCTCCTCAACGAGCTCTGGCGACTCCAGCGATTTCGTTGCATTGGCAGGAAAGGGAGCGCGGACAGCCATGTCCGCGAGTTCTTGGGATGGAGCTTTCACCGACAAGGCTGTCCGCGCTCTGGGGAGGGCCGAAAAACACACCACGCACTGGTCCGTGGCGGATGCCGAGGGAAACTGGGTCGCGGTCACGGCCACGATCAACACAAGTTTTGGCTCGAAGGTCGTGATTCCGGGCACGGGCGTGGTGATGAACAACGAAATGGACGATTTTTCCATTCAGCCTGGCGTGCCGAACGCCTTTGGACTCATCGGCGCGGACGCCAATGCCGTCGAGCCCGGCAAACGCCCTCTATCCAGTATGACGCCGACGATTGTGCTGAAGAATGGCAAACCCATCATTGCGCTGGGTGCGGCGGGCGGACCGAAAATCATCACGGCTGTTTTGATGGAATTGATTTACATGCTCGACCTCGGGAAGAGCGCGCAAGAGGCGATTGCTGCGCCGCGGATTCACCATCAATGGTCGCCGGGTGAATTGATGGTCGAGCAGTCATTGCCGCAGAATCTACGGACGGCGCTGCAACAGCGCGGCCACGAGGTCAAGGAACTGAACTCAATGGCCGTATCACAAATCGTGGCGCGGAGTCCGGATGGTAAGAGTTTCGTGGGAGCTGCGGATCCGAGGGCAGGCGGGAATGTGGCGGGGTGGTAGCCGGTTAGTATTTCAGAACCGAAGCCGCCCGGTCCCGGTTGCGACCATCCTCACAGTGAGGCTTATTCTTAACCGGGATACTGGACACGATTGTCTTCCTTGATGGTGAAGTGTCCTTTTTTCAAAAGCTCAGAAAGTAACTTAGCTTTGTCACTATCAGAGATGCCGCCTTGGAATTGAAACATTGCTCCGATTGAGTTGAGCAGCGTCTCCTTCTTCGATGGCCTCAACTTCTTGAGCCTTTGTGCGACATACTGAATAAGCTCCGGATCAGATGGGCTGAGGCTGCTGCTGCTTTTCTCTTTTCGGGGTTTCGCTGCTCCTCCCCCTTACGAGCAAGCTGGATCAGCAACTGTGCTAACAGGTTGTTGAAAAAGTCTCACAGAAATTTGAACACGCTGGATTGAACTGCGTCTGAAACCCATGCGCGGAAAACCTCAAGCCCAGCCGGACTTTCTGACCGTCATCAACCTCAATGCCAGCG
>WYBW01000185.1 GCA_011525685.1 Verrucomicrobiia bacterium | reverse complement strand
GGCGTTGAGGTTGATGACCGTCAGAAAGTCCGGCTGGGCTTGAGGTTTTCCGCGCATGGATTTCAGACGCAAGTCAATGCGGCCTGTTCAAATTTGCGTGAGACTATTTCAACAACCTGCTAGGCGACATGTGGACAATTACGCCGCCAAATAGGTTCGTGCCATAACTGGTGTCATTGAATTTCCAGCCACCATGCGTGCTGCTCAACACGCCGTTGAATGGTGAGCGGCCTTTCAGTTTCTCCTGCAACGCCCATACGTGTGCCGAAAGCGGCGTTTCACGGAAATAGGCGAGGATTGCCTCCACAGTAAATCCTGTAAAGTCAGGCGTCGGCCCGGTGTGTGTCCGCAAGACTTCCTCGCCACTCGAATAGAAGTTGTAAACGTTGGTGGTCGGAAGGTTCGCCAGCCGATTGCTCCAGGTCAAGGTGCTGCGGTAATCATTGGACGGAAAGAGCCGGAACCAATGACTGGCCCAGAGGCGGTTTGTATAGTTGATCCAATCCGAATGAATCATGTTCGTGCTCCAAGCTGTGCTGCCATCAATCGCCTCAATGGCCACGGCCGCGTCTATCATGAAGTATTTATTGATTGGCGCGTTCCAGTCGCTCAAAGCGCTCAACATTACCATGTTTCCCAAACTGTGGGCCGCAACTGTTGTGGGGCCGTTGGTCAGCGTATCGAGAAACGACTTCACCGTGGGCGCAGTGAGGAACGCGTTAACGATGTTGATTTGCAAATTTGGAGTGACACTGCCTAGCTGCGATTCATAACCGTAGTAATTCACGCCATAGAATTTCGCGCGGGAGCCAGACCAATACATGCGCTTGAACGTCTCAGCAAACGCGCCGCGCGCCTGATTGGGATTAACATTGTACCCATGAAGAAAAACGAAATTTTTATCGTTCGTCTCTGGCTCGTTCGGCACGTGGGCATCGCTCAAGCGATCGGGCCATCCCGCAGTGCTGTTGGTCAAAACGAATTGAATGAGATTCTTGTAGCGAAACATTTGCTCGACACCCGTAATACTCAGGGGCAACTCAGCTCGTGCAAAGACCTGATTGTTGGTTCTTAGTTCGATTACCAGCGGTTTGGTGGTGGCGCGGCGCGCTTCGAGCAACAGCATACCTTTGCCTTCGTTGCGAATCTTGTTCACAAAATCGCTGGTCAACGGCAGTGCGCCGTAATCGGTGATCTGGAGTGTCGTTGCACTCACTCCAAGACCAATTTGCAGCGCCACGTTTGTATCGGTAAGATACGCCAAACAGTTGGTGGGGCTGAAATCAGTGTCCACATACGAACTCGGCACGACGTAATTGAGCGCGTTGTCTTCCTGCTTCAGGAAAACACTGACAGCGTTTTGAGGGAACGCCTGTAGCACACTGCGGATGTTCAGATACACCGGAAAAAAATCCACCAGATCGCGCACGCCGTCCACTTGAGCGGTGCCTGCCGAAATTGTGTCGCGGTAATCAACTTTTGCGCTGTTCTGGCCGGGAATGTCATTACCTTGGGTTTCGCCCGCGTCGTCATCGTCGTTGATCCAAAACCGATAAGGGCGATTCGGGGTCGCCTGATCCGGGCCGAAATACGAGAAGTCCATAACGCCATCATGGTTCCCGTCCACGTTGAGGGAGATGACGTGGACGACTGCCGTGCCACGCACGTTCTCGCCCCAGTTGGTCATCGTAACAAGCGCCGTCGGTCCTGGTTCGGTGGGGAAGAATTCACCGTAGGGCGACAGGATTCCGGTCTGATTAGTGGTGATAACACCGTTCGTCGCGATCTTGAACGCCCGTTCAAAGTACTGGCCCAAATACCCAAATTTGTTCGCATCCCCGTAAACGATTTGTTGCTTGGCCCACCCGCCAACCAGAATCGGCGCGCCGACCGACGCTATGATCAGCGGCGATTCGTTGGTGAGCGCGAACCCCGGAACGATGGGCAACGGGTAAGGTTGCTCGTAGGCGCTTGGATGGTACGTCAACAGGCGCGTGCCGGTCGTGAGCACGGGTGCAAAATAATATCCAACGGTCTGCAAGATCGGAGCCGTGGTCTGACTGAAAAACACGGTCACATTGGTCTGCGCAATCGAGGCTCCCGGAGCAAGAGTGACGGGCGGTACATACGTTATTAATGGCCACATCGAAAAATCGTACCACTCCGGTCTGACCAGCGCCGTCTGAAAGGCCAGTCCAAATAGGTTGTAGGTGTTGTTTTGCAGCGTTATCGCGCTGCCGTTCGTAGTTACCGCCAAGTCGGTAAGATTGTTCAGGTCCTGGGCAATCCAGTACGGACCGCCCAATCCTAAAACTGCCGGAGCAGGAATGGTTGCGAAATTGGTCGGCCATACGAATTCCGAAGGTACGGCATTACTTGGGTCGTAAAGACCGTTGTGCAACTGGTAATTCAACGTGAAAGGCCAGAGGTCGTTCAACTGGACGAACCAGTCACCGTGATCCTGTTGTCCGTTGCCATAGGACTTGAATTGGAAAGTCTGATGTAGGAAACCACTTTCGACATAGTTCGGTCCGACTGGAACTTCCACCGCCCAGTACCCAACGCCATTATCCCAAGCACGGTCCCAGACTGGATAAGGCTCGCTCAGCGTCGCACCGCGGAGCTGAAAAAGCAGGTTTTGTTTAGCGTGTTCGCGCCCATCCACAAAACAGGGCGCGTCCTGATAGACAACTCCAGCCAAAACTGGTTCACCGGGCTTTCCGGCTGCATCTACGCCCTGCACCCACAGCAACTGGCCTTCCTCCTGGGGAAAATCGCCGTTCAAATGATTCAATATCTCCGCATCGGGAATTACGTACCTCCCGCTGTTCAAATTAGTGACCGCCAAATCCTCCGAAGACAGAAAATACCCGAAGTCCCAATTATAGTTCCAGCCAAACCAACTCAATCGCAGCGCCTTGATTTTGTTCTGTACAGTGGGGCAGACAAGCTCCCATCTCCCCGCATCGTTGCGAACCAATTTCGCATCGACGGAAAGAGGTCGTTCTCCACCTTGGAGCAGCGCATCGGCGGGAAGTGAAAGCCCGGATCCGTAAACCGCTTGAATGCGATAGGTGGAGTTGAGCAGCAGGAAAGCCGGCGCATTAAATCCTCCAAACGGCTCATCAACATCAAAAGGCCCGTCGTCATCAAATGTCGTGGCACTCGCGCTGATCTGCGCGATTTCACTGAAAATCCATGCGTTGGAATTCGGGTTGTAGTTGCTTCGTTGGATGACATATCCCACCACAGCCCCCGGCGATGAATTCCAGGACAGTAAGGCGTTGCTTCCAGTAATGTTCAACACGGCAGAAAACCCGCTTGGGGCAGGTGGAGTGTCGAATGAGTTGGGATTTGATCCCCGCTGATACTCCTCAACGTTCGACCAAGCATCAGCGTCGGGGTTTCCGTAAGGATCAACTCCCAGATGGCCGAAATTCTCGAGTTGCCACCAGTCCGGCAGGCCACCGCCATCGGAATCCACCCACGAACGCGCCCACAGAAACAGGTTGTTCGTGCGGTCCAAGACCGGGATGATCGTGGGCGTCCAGTCCAAGCCATCTGCGCCGTACACTGTGCCTTCGGAAATCCACAGACTATTCGTCAGCGATTCCTTCGATAGCAGTTCATAGACGTTTTCCGGCACCGTGCCGTGAACCGTCACGTAAGCGAAACCGTTCGATACGCCGGTGATCTCCAGCCACAGCATGTTCGACGGATAATCGTACGCCCCGCAGGCGCTAACGCCGCCCTCACCCTCGCTGCCTCCGCCTTCGCCCGGCATCGGTGGCGGCCCTTCCGACTCCATCATCATTTGCACCAACTCCTGCTTCGCTTGCTCTTCTTCCTCCGTGCCCACGGGTCCTAAGATCGTCCGCTTCTTCACCGCCTTGTAGTAAGCCACTTGTTGCTTTTCGCTGGGCCAGTAATCAAACACCGTCAAATCGTCGAATTGCGCTTCCGCCAGATTCGCCGCCCCAATATCACTGCCGATGACGAAACCGAAAGACGCTGAATCGAAAGCTGTGGGAGCGGCCACGCCTTCACCTTGGGCCACCAGTTGATCGTTGAGCCACAACGCCGAATTGGTCGGGCTGTAACACACCGTCACCGCCCACCATTCACCCGCCTCAAACGCAATCGGCGCCTTCAGAAAATCCGTCGCACCGACTTTGCCCACACCGCTGAAATACATCGCGCTCCCATCCTCGCTGACATACAGCGACCAGTGCGTCTGCGGCGCCGCGCCGCTCCAATTCACCAACTCCAGTAACCGCGCGAAGTGTCCTGGCCCTGCGCCTTCACCCTTTTCACTCACCGAACTCCAATTCGGCGAAACCCAGAACCGCACCGCTCCAGTCTCCACTGCCAGACGCGAACGCCCGTCCACAATCCCGCCAGGAATCACCACTGGCAACGCGGTGGTCAGACTGTCCCGCCGCAGCGAATAGCCGCTCCAACTTTCGGCGTAGGCGGCGGAATCCTCGTTGAGCGTCCGGGACTCCGGCCATAGCGGCTGATTCCAGCGGTAATTGCCCAGGCTGGCCTCCGGCCACGGCGGCCAAATCTGCCGCGGCTCACTCCAGGCCGACGACAAGACCAACAGGTGAAATAACGAAACGATAGAAGTAGCGGCTAAAACTCTCCTTCTGGTTTTCATAGTGTGGCTTCCTTCCCAAGATTGTCCCCGACCCTGAACGCTTTCCACTCCGTTTGGGCAACAAACGCCCAGTGGTTTGTTTCTACACCCACTCACCGAAAAGGCAAGGCGAATATACCAAGTAAGCTTGGTAGAAGCGCGCGCGGAATTCTTCTCTGCTAGCGTCCGTGCCGCAGACTCGTAGCGTGTCTCAAAAGCTGGGTGAAAACATCCGCGCTGCCCGGATGAAGGCCGGCCTTTCTCAAGAAAAACTCGCTGAAGAGGCAGAGCTCTCGCGGAATTACATCGGGAACGTGGAGCGAGCGGAGTACGAAGTCACGGTGAAAGCTCTTTCCCAAATCGCAAAAGCCCTGCGCACGACCGTCCACGAGCTAACTCGCGGCATTTGAACCGCACTGTGTTACCATTGCTCTCGGTGCTCCGAGTAACAGACCCGCGCTCTGAGAACAACCGTTTCATGACACAAGAACGATTCACGTTACTTCAGCAGAGTTTCGGCATGTTTGCGGACTGCATCGCTGCCACCGCCCAACATGCGGGTAAGTTCGGCAACGCGCGATTTCTTGTCGAGCCGTTCGATTTCCGAAATCGTCCGCCCTCCCGTCACCTGCTTGGTCACGACATAATGCGCATCCGCCGGCGCGGCCACCTGCGGCAGATGGGTGATGCACAACACCTGACGCTTGGCGGCAATCTGTTTCATCTTCTCGCCAACGACCTTCGCCGTCTCGCCGCCTACGTTGGCATCCACTTCGTCAAAGATAAGCAATGGGATTTCGTCTTCGGAGGCGAGCACGGTTTTGAGGGCCAACATCACGCGCGCCATTTCGCCCGAGGAAGCGATGGCGCGCAAGGGCCGCGCGGGTTCACCCGGATTGGGTGCGAATTGAAACTCGATGGTGTCGAAGCCGTGAGGCGTGAGGCGTGAAGCGTGATCCGCTGACTCCGTAGCTGCCAACGTTGTCAGCGCCACATCGAACTTGCTTTGTTTGAAACCAAGGTCGGCGAGTTGCTGGCTCACCGACCTCGCAAGCTGGGGGATGACCTTTCGTCGCTTGGCCGAAAGCGCCTTTCCTGCGCGCAGAATCTCCGCATCCAGTTTTTCCAACTCGGCGTCCAACCTTGCCAGTTCGGCATCGCGGGACTCGAGGTTCTGCAACTTCTGCTTGGCCTCCTCGCCAAACGCGACAACTTCGGCCAGCGAGGTGCCATACTTGCGCTTGAGCGAGTGAAGCAGGTTGAGACGTTCTTCCAATTCCCCGAGGCGCGCCGGGTCAACGTCCACCTTTTCCGCATACCGCGAAAGTTCCGCTTGAAGCTCGCGCAGAGTCGCCACGCCTTGTTCGTGCAGCTCCAGCAGGTTTGCGGCGCTGGCGTCCACGCGCTGCAATTCCTGCAAGGTGCGGCCCACGATACCGGACTGAGTGAGCAGCGAGGATTCATTCTCGCTCAACAAATCCAGGGCCGCCTGGCTCAATTGCAGCAGTCTCGCGCTGTTGCTGGCCCGCTGGTAATCCTGCTCCACTTGCTGATCTTCGCCGGGCTGAAGTTGCGCCGCTGAGATTTCCTGAACCTGAAAGCGAAGCAGGTCGAGTTGCTGCGCGTAAGTCTTTTCGTCCACAATGAGCGCGCGCTTCGCGGTTTCGATTTCAGCGCGCTGCCGAGCCAGCTCGCCACATTTCGCACGATCATCTTCCAATCCGCCGAAGGCATCGAGGATCGCCAGTTGCTTCGCTGATTGCAGCAGTGACTGGTGGTCGTGCGGTCCGTGAATGTCCACCAGCCATTCGCCGATGGTTGAGAGCACGTTGAGCGTCGTGGGTGAGCCGTTCACGAACTGGCGGTTCGTGCCGTTGGTGGTGAAACTGCGCTTGAGGACAAGTTGATTCTCCTCGCACGCCTCAAGGCCGTTCTCGTCGAGAAAGGATTTCAACGGCGCGCGAAGCTTCGCCACATCGAACACAGCCTCCACCGAGCAACTGTCGCTCCCGGCACGGATCATCGTGCGATCCGCCCGCCCTCCCAGGACGAGGTTCAAAGCACCGATCAGGATGGACTTGCCTGCGCCGGTTTCGCCGGTGACGACGTTGTAGCCGGGCTGAAGTTCCAGCGTCAGGTCGGCCACGAGGGCAAGGTTTTTGATGCGCAAGGTGGTCAACATCGGTAGAGTCAGCGCCCGTCCTCCGTAGCACACCACTGCGGAGGGTGGACGCTCCATTTGAGCGGTTCAGCCGGAGTACGGCAAAAGATTTTTTCGCATGGCTTTTTCGTTGATTTTTCTCGGGTCGGGAACGTCGCAAGGCGTGCCGGTGATTGGCAAGGAATACCCGCCGGCGTTTCTGGCCAATCCCAAGAATCACCGCACCCGGCCCTCGATCTACGTGGCAACCGACGCGGTGAAGTTGGTGGTGGATACGACACCGGAATTCCGCCTGCAATGCCTGCGCGAGAACATTCGCCACCTGGACGCGGTGCTGTTCACTCACGGGCACGCCGATCATATCATGGGATTGGACGACTGCCGGCGGTTCTGCCAGATGCGCGGTGATACCGCCCTGCCGGTTTACGCGAATGAGGCGACGATGAACGACTTGCGGCGCGTGTTTGCATACGCGTTCCAAGGACCCTGGCCCAAGGGTTATTTCATTCCCGAGCCGCACCTCACCAACGGCCCATTTGCACTGGGCGACCTGGAGATCACTCCCCTGCCCTTGCCGCATGGGCGCTTCATTTCGGACGGCTATCTCTTCACGCAAAACGGCCGCAAGCGCCTGGCCTACCTGAATGATTGCAAGGAGGTGCCCCCCGCCAGCCTGGAACGCGTGCGCGGGGTGGAGGTGGTCGTGCTGGACGCGCTGCGACATGCCCCGCACCCCACTCACATGTGCCTGGATGAGGCCCTCACCGCCGCTCGCCGCATCGGTGCGGATCGAACCTATCTGACCCATTTAACCCACGACTACGACCACGATGTTTCGCAAGCTGAATTGCCGCCGGGCGTGGAACTGGCGTACGACGGGTT
Source organism: Verrucomicrobiia bacterium (assembly GCA_011525685.1). Classification (GTDB taxonomy): domain Bacteria; phylum Verrucomicrobiota; class Verrucomicrobiia; order Limisphaerales; family JADLHS01; genus WYBW01. Next base: position 18,465 of record WYBW01000185.1, on the reverse strand, counting down.
GAGAGTGGAATTGCCCTGAACTGCCGGCACCCCGGCGCACCGCAGCCCGGACAACAAATCGGACCATGCCTTCAGCGCGAACAGGATCATTGTTTCTCCGTCATACTCGCAACGGCTAATCTCACGCCATGAAGATCATCACCTTGACCACGGATTTCGGAAGCCGCGACTGGTTTGTCGGCGCCATGAAGGGAGTGATCCTCGAAATTCATCCGGGAGCAACCATCGTGGACCTGACGCATGAACTTGAGCCCGGCGACCTCCGCGGCGCCGCGTTCGCGTTGCTCGCCAGCTACCGCTTCTTTCCCAAGGAAACGGTACATGTCGTGGTCGTGGACCCCGGCGTTGGGGGGCCGCGTCCGGCATTGGCCGTTGAAACCTCGCACTACCTTTTCGTCGCACCCGACAACGGAGTGCTCTCCTTCGCCCTGGCGAGTGAGCGGATCAAAGCGGTTCACCGTCTTGAGAACGCGAAGTTCTTCCGTCAACCGGTGAGCCGCACTTTTCATGGGCGCGATGTGTTCGCACCGGTGGCGGCGCACCTGGCCGGAGGCGTCCCACTCCGGCGATTCGGGTCGAAGCAAGAAAGCTGCATCCGGCTTGACTGGCCATCGGTGAAGGTTCTTGCGGACCGGGTCGAGGGTGAAATCGTTCACATTGACCGCTTCGGCAATTTGATCACCAATTTGGACGCGGCGAGTCTGCGCGGGTTTGGCGACCGGCCATGCGAAGTTTTTCGAGGCCGCAATCGGCTGTGCCCCATCGCTCCGTTTTATGGAGCCGTGCCGGTGGGCCGTCCGCTGGCGGTGATGGGTTCGACCGGTTTCTTGGAGATCGCCGTCAACGGGGCGTCAGCCGCGCGAAGGTTTGGTCTGCGGGTGGGCGACCGCTTGAGTGTCCGGTCTTGGGTCAAATCTCCATGATGATTGGCCTCGCCTTGGGCGGACGGCGGCGGGCCATTAGGCAGATGACCAGGCCAAACACGAAGCCACCCACGTGCGCCCACCACGCCACTCCGCCAAAACCGCGCTGCCCAACGCTCAAACTCATCGCGCCGTTGAAGAATTGCAGAAAGAACCACCAGCCCAAAAACAGCACCGCCGGCAACACGAAGGTTGGGCCGAAGAAAAACGGCGGGATCAACGCCTCGATCCGCGCATTGGGGAAGAAGCGGAAATAAGCCCCCATCACCGCCGCGATCGCGCCGCTGGCCCCAATCGTCGGCACGCCCGAGGTTGAGTTGGTGAGAATGTGAACCAGACTCGCCGCCAGACCGCCGGCCAGATAAAAGCACAGGAACTTCACGTGCCCAAGCCGGTCCTCCACATTGTCGCCAAAAATCCACAGCGTCCACATGTTCCCAATCAGGTGCAGCCAGCCTCCGTGTAAGAACATGGAACTGACAAACGGCGCCAGCGCCGCCACCGGACTTCCGAACGCACCAAAGATTTCCGCCGCCTCGGCGGGGTGCGTGTAGCGCGCCGGGATGATGGCCAGATGCAGAAACGCCTGCGCGAGTCGCGGTCCCAAACTCAACTCCCACAGAAATGCCACGACGTTCAGAAAGATGATTGTCTTGGTGACAAACGGATAAGTCGTTGAGCGGGTGCTGTCTCGGATCGGAATCATGCGGTGGATTCAGCGAGGCGGGTTGGTTTGAGCAAGCTCCATAAGCCGTCGGCGGGTTGGACCGCGCCTCCGCAGACCCATCATGCCCTGGGATTGAACCTCGACTCGCGCGCCAGTTGCTCCCAGAGCTTGCGCTCGGCTTCCGAAACTTGAGCCGGCACTTCGATTTGCAGGACCACAATCAAGTCGCCGGGCGTCCCATCGCGCTTGGGCAGACCGCGGCCACGTACGCGGAGCTTCTGACCATTCTGCGTCCCGGGCGGAATCTTGATGTTCACCCGGCCATCCAGCGTTGGCACGGAAACATTCGTGCCGAGAACCGCTTCCCAGGGTGAAACCTCCAGCTCATGGATCAGGTCGTGGTCCTGCACCTCGAACTCCGGGTGACGGGCCAGGCGCACCCGCAGGTACAAGTCACCCGCTCCGCCGCCGCCGGTGCCGGCTTCGCCCCGCCCCGCCAACCGCAGTCGCTGGCCCTCGATGACACCAGCCGGGATTTTGACCTGGTAGGTTTCCGTCTTCGGCACTTGTCCGCTTCCCCCACAAACACCGCATGCGTGCCCCCCGCGACGCCCATGACCGCTGCAATGCTCGCAGACGGCTGACCGCCGCACACTCACCGAGCGGACGGAACCACGCATCGCCTCCTCCAACGTGACCAGCAGATCCCCTTCGATGTCGCGACCGCGCTCGGCCAATTCCTCTTCATCGAACCCAGCCGTGCGGCCAAAGCCCCTCCGGCTCGAGCCGAAGAGTTGCTCAAAGAAGTCGCTGAACCCGGTGCCGCCAAAGTGGAATTCAAAGTCCTGCGCGCCCGTAGTACCACCTTGATAGGCTCGTCCCCGTCTGAACTGGTCCCAGCCCGGCGGCGGACGGAACTCGGCGCCGGCCTTCCAGTTCGCGCCCAACTGGTCGTACTTCTTCCGATGCTCGGGGTTGCCGAGCACTTCGTAGGCCTCATTGATCTCCTTGAACTTTTCTTCGGCCTTCTTCTTGTCCTTGGCCACGTCCGGGTGATATTGGCGGGCGAGCTTGCGAAACGCCTTCTTGATCTCGGCATCACTCGCACTGCGCGGGACGCCCAGAATTTCGTAGTAATCTCGATATTGCACAGCCATAAGCAACGACGCGCCGCCGGTCTTTGCCGGCGCCACTGCGGCATGATGCGCCAAGCAGCCCATTTGTCAAAGCGGCTGGCGAACCGCCCGCCTGCCGACCTCGGCAGAAGTCCAGGCGGACTTGCCCGGAGCGACCTCGGAAGTTGACAAATCCCCGCTCGCGTAGGACAAAGTTGGCAGACCAGTGGTCACGGCCAGCGCAAAGGGCCGCCGGGATGCAAACATCACAAGTCATGCAGCAGTTGAAAAACATTCTCCGGCAGGCAACGCCGCAGGCGGGGCGATACCGGAGGCGGGCATTTACGCTGATCGAATTACTGGTGGTCATTGCCATCATCGCCATCCTGGCGGCCATGTTGTTGCCGGCGCTGGCCAAGTCCCAGGAACGGGCCAAACGCACGGCCTGTCTCAGCAATCTCAAACAAATGGGCCTGGGTTCGATGATGTATGCGGCCGACAACCCGGGCGGCTGGCTGTCCGGCACCCCCACCGACGGCAGCGACGATCTCACGTGGCTTTATCCCGAATACATCTCCGGCGCGGTGGCCCGTTCAGTGTTTGTCTGCCCGTCCACGGACAATTTCATCGGCACCAACACCGGCCCGAATTTCGCCGGGCGCATCGTTCTGAGCGATCTGACCCGGCAGGCCACCTACAAACGGGCGCAGAGCGTCCGCACGGCCGACTTGGACCTGCGCGGCGTGAGCTATGAGATCAATGCTTTCATGAACTGGACCACCCGCAAGACGGAGCGCACCGTGAGTCGTTGGGTGCATCAATCCACCGCGTTCGGGCTTCGCGGCCAGGTGTTCGGCCCTACGGACATCTACCTGATGTTTGACGGCGACCGGCAGGGACCTGGCGCGCGCAACAATTATCCGGACCGCAACGACAATCACGGCGCGCAAGGCGTGAACATGCAGATGTGCGATGGTTCGGCCAAATGGGTCAAAGGCGGCATGCACTATCTGCTCGCCTACGAAATCTCCCAGGACGAAAACCGTTCAGCTCCCTAGCCACACGCAGGCAATACCGGGTTGGCTGGATTCAGGTTGGAAACCGCGGCCTCCGCCACCTTCAACCCGCCTTCGGAAAGTCGAGCTTCTCGACCAGAATCTCCGCCACGTCCAGGACGCGCGCCGATTCGCTCTGCGCGGCGACCCCGTCCGTCATCATGGTGAGACAGAACGGACAACCGACGGCAACCGTCCGGGCGCCGGTCTCCAGCGCTTCCTTCGCCCGGACCGTGCAGACGCGCTTTTTCGGGTCTTCTTCCATCCACATGCGGCCTCCGCCCGCGCCGCAACAGAAGGTCTTTTCGCGATGACGCGGCATTTCCCGCAGTTCCGCAGCCGGTGAGGCTGACCCGGTCGCGAGCGCCTTCAAAACTTCGCGGGGCGCATCGTGAATCCCGTTCACACGGGCCAAATAGCAGGGATCGTGATAGGTGGCAGCATCATCTGCGGATGAATTGCTGCTGAACTTCAAACGCCCCTCGGACAGGAGTTGCCGCAGCAACTGCGTGTGATGGATCACCTCGTAGTGGCCGCCAAACTGCGAGTAATCCTTGAGGAGCGAGTTCAGGCAGTGCGGACAATGGGTGACGATTTTGCGGACATTGTATTTCGCCATTGTGGCGATGTTAGCCTGTGCCAGTTCCTGAAAAAGGAATTCATCGCCCAAGCGGCGGGCGGATTCGCCGGTGCATCTCTCCTCCCGCCCCAGGATGGCAAAGTTCACGTTGGCGTGCTTGAGCAACTTGACCATCGCTCGCGCCACGCGCTGGGCGCGCCGATCGTAAGAGCCGGCGCAGCCGATCCAGTAAAGCAACTCGAACTGAGGATTCTCCTGCACCGTGGGCGCGCCGATGCCTTCGGTCCAGTTGGCGCGCTCGGCCGCGGGCAGGCCCCAGGGATTGCCGCTTGACTGCATCCGGCGCAGCGCCGTCGCCGCCGTGCCGCTCAACGCCCCTTCGCCGACGCGGTTGCGCCGCATGTCCGTGAGCAAGGTGACCGGATCAATCCGCACCGGGCAGACGCGAGTGCAGGCGTTGCAGGTGGTGCAGGACCAGAGGGTTTCGATGTTGATCGTCTCGTCGTGAAGCGCCCGCGTCTTCGCCCTGACTTTCCCTCTCCCCTGCGAGGGGAGAGGATCCGGGCAAGGGGTGACAGCCGCCGTGAGGTTCACCGTCATCAGGTCTTTCAAGTCCTGCACCACGCGCTTGGGCGAGAGTGGTTTGTCCGTGGCGAACGCCGGACAAGCTTCCTCGCAACGGCCACATTCCATGCAGGCGTCCAGGCTGACGAGCTGCTGTTGATCAAAGTGTTCGATGCCGCTCACGCCGATGCGTTCGGTCTTTTCGACTTCTTCCATTGTCACGGGCGACATCCGCCCCAGTTCCGGTTTTGCCAGGAACAGGTTCAGCGGCCCGGCAATGATGTGCATCAAACGGGTGTAGGGAATGGAAGCAATGAACCCGAACACCAGCAGTGCGTGCCCCCACCAGACGGCCAGGTGGGCGGTCCGCGCCTCCGCCTCCGTCATGCCCGAAAACCAGCGCGAAACCCACAGGCCGACCGGCGAGCATTGCGCCGCGATGCCGGTGGGTTGTTGCCAGACGATGCGCAGTCCTTCCACCAGATAGCCCGTGATGCCCATCGCCAGGAATGAAATAATCACATACCAGTCCGTTGCCCGATGACCGACGCTGGCGGGCCGGCGCGTTCGTCTCCAGAAAAAGAGGATGCAGCCGGCCAGGAACAACAGCCCAAACACGTCGAGCGTAAACTCGTAGATGACGTAGTAAGTTCCCTTGTGAAATTTCAGCGACTCGGAAATTCCAGAGGCAAGGTGGTCAATTTCGAGCAAGGTTGTGCCCAGGAACAGCATCATGAAACCCGCGAACAACGAAAGATGCGCCCAACTCGGCAGACCGCGACCGCGCACCCGCTTCTGGCCCAGTCCGTCGGTCAACAGACGGCCAAGGCCCGGCTTCAGTTTGGTGATGATGTCGCGGCAGTTGCCGGCGACGAGCGCGCGCAAACCGATGGGCGCACCTTGTCGCCAAAGCCTGAACCGACGCCAAATCCCGAAGGCGAAGATCGCCATCGTCACGACGGTGAGACAATAGAACAGGACTTGCGACGCGGGCGGGATGTTTCCGAACGTTTCGCGAGTGGGCGTCATCGCGGCGAATCAGTTCCTCAGTCTTTCAATCAACTCGGGCACGACCTGATAAGCGTCACCGACCAGACCGAAGTCGGCGACCTCAAAAATGGGCGCGTCCGGGTCCTTGTTGATGGCTACGATCACCTTGGTGTCCTTCATGCCGGCGAGATGTTGAATGGCCCCCGACATGCCGATGGCGAAGTAAACCTCCGGCGCGACAATCTTGCCGGTCTGGCCGATTTGGAGGGAATTGGGCGTGATGCCGGCGTCCACCAACGCGCGCGATGAACCCACCGCGCCTCCCAGCGCATCCGCCAGCCCGCCGATGAGCCGCTCGAAATCCTCGGCATTCTTGATGGCGCGTCCCCCGGAAACCACCACGCGCGCTTCAGTCGAATCTGGCCGGCCGGCGACCTTTGCCTCGCGTCCCTCGCAAACGATGAAGTCCGGCAATGAGCCCGCGTCCACAGTGAGTTTTTCAACCCGAGACAGCTCCGCGCCCTTTGGCGGCGGCGCAAACGCCGCGGCACGAACGGTCAGGAACTTCACCGCGCCCTCGAGTTTCACCGTGGCAATGGCGTTGCCGGCGAACAGTATGCGCCGGAAAACGAAATCGTCGCCATCACAAGTCACGTCCACCACGTCGCTCAACATGCCGGCATCGAGCAGGGCCGCCCCGCGCGGAAGGATGTCCTTGGAGAAGGTCGAGGCCGCGCCCACGATCAAGGTCGAGCCGCGCTGCCTTGCTGCTTCGGCAATGACATGCGCGTGTTTGTCGGCCAAGGGCGACTTAAGTTCTGGCCGCTCCGCAGCCAGCACGCTTGCCGCCCCGTAGCTTCGCAATGCTTCCGCAACGAGGTCAACGCCGTCGCCAATGACCAGGATGTCGAATGTGCCGCCGGCCTCCGCGATGACTCTCTTTGCGAAAGCCACTGCCGAGAGCGTCGCGAGCTTCAACTGCCCGTCATCGTGTTCCGCAATGACCAGAATCGTTGCCATGATCTTTCCATCTCAAATCTCAAATCCAAAATGCCCTCACCCTGACCCTCTCCCGTCAGACGGGAGCGGGAACAGCTCTTGTCCCTCTTCCGTTCGGTCGGGCCGAAACCGCGGGTTCCGACCCACTACATACCAACCAACGGCGGATGATCCTCCCTCTCCCATCGGATGGGAGAGGGCCGGGGTGAGGGTCAAATCACCTTTGCCTCGTTCTTCAGTTTATCCACCAACTCGTCCACCGTCTTCACCCGTACGCCTGCCTTGCGCTTGGGCGGAGATTCCAGTTTGAAAATCTTCGTTCGTGATGTCGCCGCGACGCCGAGGTCCGCGGGAGTCATTTCTTCCAGCGGCTTCTTCTTCGCCTTCATGATGCCGGGCAATGAAACGTAGCGCGGCTCGTTGAGCCGCAAGTCCGTGGTCAGAACCGCCGGCAGCCGCACGGTAATCGTCTCAATGCCCGCGTCCGTTTCGCGGCCGCAACGAGCCTTGGTGTTGTTCTCGATCAACTCCAGCTTCGAGACAAATGTGGCCTGACCGACGCCAAGCATCGCCGCCAACATCTGGCCGGCTTGATTTGAGTCATCGTCAATCGCCTGTTTGCCCATGAGGACGAAATCCGGTTTTTCGCGTCGGTAAACGGCAGCCAGCACTTTCGCGACCGCCAATGAATCCAGACTCTCCGAGGTCTTGACCAACAGCGCCCGATCCGCACCCATGGCCAAACCGACGCGCAATTGTTCCACACACTCCTCGCCGCCAATGCTAACGACGACCACTTCCATCTCGCCCAGCTTCTCTTCAATGCGCAGCGCTTCCTCCAGCGCAATGGCGTCAAAGGGATTCACCGCGAACTTCACACCGTCCAGTTCAATGCCCGGGCCATCCGGCTTGATGCGGATCTTGGTGTCGGGATCGGGAACGCGCTTGAGTGGGACCAGAATCTTCATCGGTACAGAACTGAGAATCTTCTCAGGGTTGCGCCGGAGCTTCGGCCGGAGGAGGCTTTGGAGCGCGCGGACTTGTCCGCGCTTTCCGCAGGCGACTTGTCGCCGTAGTACGCGGGAAGCACGTCACAGTGAGGTCGGCTGGCCGCTGAACGCGGCCTTGCTTTGGCGACAAGTCGCCAAAGCCGACAAAGCGGTGACAAGTCACCGCACTCCAAAGCCGTGGCCACATATACACTCGCAGTCATGATCATCGGCACAACTCAAAAATCCCCGCGCCGCCCATGCCGCCACCGACGCACATGGTCACCAGCCCGTAGCGACCGTGGCGGCGTTTGAGTTCGTGCAGGATGGACACGGTGAGCTTCGCGCCGGTTGCGCCCAGCGGATGACCGAGGGCCACGGCGCCGCCGTTGACGTTCACCCGATCGCGCGGCAGATCGAGTTGGCGGATGACGGAAAGCGCCTGGCACGCGAAAGCTTCGTTCAACTCGATCACGTCCAAGTCCGCGACCTTCAAACCGGCGCGCCTCATCGCCTTGGGAATCGCCTCGACCGGGCCGATGCCCATGATGCCGGGCGGGACGCCGCCCACCGCATAGGTCACAAAGCGCGCGAGCGGTTTCACGCCCAGTTCTTTCACCTTTTCGCCCGACATCAACACCACGGCCGCCGCGCCGTCGCTGCGCTGCGAGGCGTTGCCGGCGGTGACGGTGCCTTTGGGCCCAAACGCCGGCTTCAACGCCGCGAGCTTCTCCAACGACGTATCGCGGCGCGGGCCTTCGTCCGCTTCAAAAACAAATTCCGTCACCTTGCGCTTGCCCTTGCCATCCAGATTGACCTCGCGAACTGGAACCGGCACACACTCTTCCTTGAAACGCCCGGCGTCGAGCGCGGCAACGGCTTTTTGATGGCTCTCCAGGGCGAACACGTCGGCATCCTGGCGTGAGACAGCGAACTTCGCGGCGAGGTTTTCCGCCGTAAGCCCCATCGCCAGATAGGCATCCGGCATCTGGTCCACCAGGCAGGGATTCGGAGAAATCTTGAAGCCACCCATCGGCACCTGGCTCATGCTTTCCGTGCCGCCGGCGACGATGACCTCCGCCATGCCGGCGAGAATCCGTTGCGCACCCATGGCAATGGCTTCCAGTCCGGAAGCGCAGAACCGGTTGATGGTGACTCCCGGCACCGAGTCCGGCAGCCCCGCACGTTGACAACTGATGCGCGCGATGTTCATCCCCTGTGACGCTTCTGGCATGGCGCAGCCGAGAATGACATCCTCAATCTGCTCGACGGGCAACTGCGGCACGCGGGCGAGCGCCCCTTTGATGGCAATGGCCGCAAGGTCGTCCGGACGGACGGTGCGGATTTTTCCGCTTGGCGCTTTGCCCACCGGTGTGCGCGCGGCGGCGACGATGAAAGCATCTTTCATGGCTTCAGATGTTGACGACTTGAACAATCCCCTCACCCTGACCCTCTCCCCAGGGAGAGGGAACAGCATCCGGCAGTCTTGGCGTTCCCGAATGCGTGTCGGGCAAAGTCAGACTCACGAATCTCGGAAAACCGGCGGACGACTCTCCCTTTCTTGGGGGAGAGGGCTGGGGAGCGGGCGTTAGGTTTTGCATACTCAAATTCAATTCCTCAACGGCTTCCCCGTCTTGAGCGTGTGCTTGATGCGTTCGAGCGTCTTGGGTTCGCCGCACAGACTCAGGAAAACTTCGCGCTCCAAGTCCAGGATGTATTGCTCGGAGACGTAATGCAGCGACGTGAGATCGCCGCCGCACAAGATGTAGGCGAGCTTCGTGCCGATCTTCTGGTCGTGCTCGCTGATCTGGCCGGACACGCGCATTTGATGCAGTTGCAGCTTGCAAAGAGCGATGCCGCTCTCGCCGATGGCCGGAATGTCGGTGCGTTGCGGGCGTGGCGTATAACCGCGCGCGACCATGTTCACCACCTGTGCCTTGGCTTCACCGAGAAGCCAGTCCTTGTTCAGCACGATGGTAGTCTCACTCGGTCGCAGGTAGCGCAGCTGGAGCGCCTCACTCGCGCTCGTGGACACTTTCGCCAGGCCGATGGTCTCCCAGGCGTGTCGGATGCCGGGGAAAAAATCCACGTCTTCGGAGCGGATGACGCTCTCCGTGCAGCGGATCAACATTTCCTTCGTTCCCTGCGCGCCGGGGATGAGGCCCACGCCGACTTCCGGAAGACCCATGTAGGTTTCCGCCGCGATGACAATGTGATCGCAGCCCATCGAAAGCTCGGTGCCGCCGCCGAGCGTGTAGCCATGACACGCGGCAACCACCGGTTTCTCAAACTGGCGCAGCGTGCTCGTGGCTTTCTGGAACGTGCGGATCATCAAGTCAATCTCGTCCCAGTCCTGATTCTGAATCTGTGTCGTGAGCAGCAGAAGGTTTGCGCCGGCCGAAAAATGCTGGCCCTGATTGCCGATAACCAGACCGACGAAATTCTTGCGAACTTCCTCCAATGACTCGCGCAGCATGGCCAATTGATCGCCGCCGATGACGTTCATCTTGGTGTGAAACTCCAGGCACGCGACGCCATCGCCCAGATCCACCAGGCTCGCGCCCGGATTGCTGCGCACGACTTTGTTCGCCCTGTGCAGGCGCGGGAGGTTGATGGCCTTCGGCGATTCGACTTGGGCAATGTAATTGCGCTTCGCAAGGTCGAAGTACAAACGCCGGGCATCCCGTTCCTCATAGAACGAAGTCTTGCCCGCCGCCAGAAGATCATGGACCGGTGCGGGCACTTCCCGGCCTTCAGCTTTTAGCCGGTCAGCGGTTTCGCGCACGCCGAGCGCATCCCAAGTTTCAAACGGTCCCAGTTCCCAGTTGTAGCCCCACTTCATCGCGTTATCCACCGTGACCACGTCATCGGCGATTTCGCTGAGCCGGTCGGCGGCGTAGCAAAGCACCGCGCTGAGATGTTTCCACGCGAACACGCCCGCCTTGTCGGTCGCGGCGCAAAGCGAGCGGATGCGCTCACCCCGGTTGGAGATCTTGCTGGCGGCTTCCAGCGACGCGAACTGCGGCTTTTGCTGCGGGTGATATTCCATCGTCCTGTAATCGAGCGTGAGAATCTGCCGGCCCGTATCGGACTTCACGCGCTGATAAAAGCCCTGGCCCTTCTTTTCTCCCCACCAGCCTCGCTTCACCATCTCCTCGATGAACTCCACTTCACGGAAGACGCTGATCTGCGGATCGTGCTGAAGCAACCCTCGGAGGTTGCGGCCCATCTGGGCCATCAGGTCCACGCCGACGATGTCGCCCAGCCGGAACGTCGCGCTCTTCGGCCGGCCAATCGCCGGACCGGTGATGGCGTCCACCTCGTCAATGGTCAGGCCCTGCTCAAGCATCAGCAACGCGACATGTTGCATGTCGAAGCAGCCGATGCGATTCGCCACAAAGCCCGGGGTGTCCTTCGCCATGACGATGCCCTTGCCGAGGATGGCTTCACCGAATTCCGCGAACGACTGAAGCAAGGCGCGGTCGGTGTCCGGCGTGGGAATAAGCTCCAACAACCGCATGTAACGCGGCGGGTTGAAGAAGTGCGTGCCAAAGAAACGACGGCGATAATCCATCGGCAACCCCTGCGTCATGCCGGCGATGGAGAGTCCGGACGTATTCGTGGAAACCAGGGCATCGGGGCGGGCGTTGGCCGCGATCTTGGCATGAATGGCCAATTTCAGATCCATCCGCTCCAGAATCGCTTCGATGACCCAGTCGGCATCTTTGATCTCGGCGAGGTGGTCTTCCACATTGCCGATGCGGACCAGGCTGGCGACTTCCGGCGTAAACAGGGGCGAGGGTTTCAGCTTCTTCGCCTTGTCGAACAGCGTCTGAGTAATCCGGTTGCGCACCGGCGGCGATTGCAGGGTCAATCCGCGCTGCTGTTCCTCGGGCAGAAGTTCGGTCGGGACGATGTCCAGCAACAGCGACGGGATTCCCACGTTGGCCAGGTGCGCGGCGATTTGCGCACCCATGTTACCAGCACCAATGATGGCGGCTTTGCGAATGGTCAGCATGTGGCAGTTATGAAAGGGAGAACCATGGGTTCAATGCGCTTAAGGCTGAACATGCAGTGGCAAGATTGCAACTTCATTTGTTTTTGGAGCGCGGCGTTTACCGCTTCGACATTCGATAGCCCAAGACAATCGCTTGACTTGATCCCGCTCGAACGTTGAAGCGACCTGAAGGTCGCGCTCCGGGGATTGTGTCAAACTGTATCGAGGGAACCGGGCGAACACTTTTCAACAGCCGTGTCATTGCACGCCCAGTTTCTTCGCCCAATCGCTGAGAGCCTGACCTTCACTGATGTTGGAGATGCCGGCCTGGCGGGCGATGGCTACGAAGCGTCTGGTCAAATCCGCTTTGGCTTGGCCCGTCACCCGGTCGGTCGCGATCTTCACATACCAAACCGGCAAGCGCGCGACTTGGACACGGAAGCGAACCTGGTTGTTTTCGGCCAGTTGCTCGGCCTCATTGAGCAGTGTCTCGGCTGTCTCCAAGAACTCCGGCTTCAAATAGGCGGACCTTGGTCCGTCGAAGATGTGGATGTGCTCCCCCTGCTCGCGCACCGGACGGTGGATGGCATCCAGGTAAGCCTGCACCTTCGTCGCGGCCTGACCGTAGTAAGCGGTCAGGAATTCACCAATGTGCCTTTGCACGTCGGTCTCGGGATTCCACAGCAGTTTGGCAAGCACATAGGCACGGAGCGGCTCCATCTCGCCGCCGCCGCCGCCGGAGTAGTTGCCTTGCTCGAACAGGCTCGTCACACCGTGCTTGACGAAGAAGCGTACATTGGATTGAAGGCTGTCGAAATTCGGGAACGGTTGCAGGTAGTGGGCGAAATCCGTGGTGTAATCCCAGACATAGAGCCGCGGCGCGATGGTCCCCCAGGCGATGATGTCCTCGCGGAAACGCTCGTTATGCCGCGCCGGACAGATTTCGAGCGGGTGCGCAAAGCAACACTCGATGGAGCACAAACGGACAATGACGTTGCGGTGCGGGCGGATGGTCCGCGGCGCCTTGCGAGTGTATTGGTAGGCCAGCGTGTCAATTCGGACGTTCGGATGGTCTTTCTCGATGGCCTCCGCCACCGCGTTGACGAACTTCAACAGTGAACCCGCCGGTGAACCCTCGGCCTCATCCACGGCCCGGCACGGATCGCACTGGCAGTGGTTGAAGGTGTCATTCTGGGAAACACTGATGATGTTGGCCTGCGGGTGCTCCTGGATCCACTGTCGTACGCGTTCGATGGAGATGCTCAACACGTCGGGATTGGAGAGGCAGCGCTGGACGTAGCCGCCCTTCCGTTTGCCATCTATGAGCGGGAAATACTCGGGGTGATCCTGGTAAAGCGCCGGCGGCACCAACCTGTCGAAGCTGTGAACGAATGGATGATAAACCGTGAAGGCCCCGCCATGCTTTTCCTGCAGGCCATAATGCTGGCCGTTCACTCGGTGCCGGGCGGCGAAGTCCGCATTGCGCATGAACTGACGCCAGAAGGCGTCGCGGTTTTCCAACGCGGGGATGATCGTCTCATCCAGTTTCCGCAATCGCACCCGGGCCAGCGTGGGCACGATCTCCAACTCCGGCGTAAACCAACGCACCCCGAGCTTCTCTTCCAACAAGGTGTACACGCCATTCAACGTCCCGCGCGGACGGCCGCCGGCGATGATCAGGCGGGCGCCCTCCTCGCGCAGGACGAACCCATCCGGCCCAAGCTTCTCGAAATCAACTTTGGTGCGTAGTCTGGCCAGGCGTGTGTTGTTGCCCAGGAGAATCTCCCGCGACACCGGTTTTTCCGCGTCGGTCACGATGGTCGGCTTGGCCCCGCTGATCTTCGCAAGGTAACCCTGCAATTCCTCCGCGGCATGGCGTTCTGAGGGAATCGCCGCTGCCGGAATCACGATGCGGTAATTGCTCTTGCCCTTGGTGACCAGCGTCACATCGGCCAGGGCAGGCCCGGCCAGAAAAAGGAATAACACTCCAAACAGGGATGCCCTGCTCCCGATGCGCCGGGGCTGGTACCGGGAGTGCAAGTTGCTCGTGGTTCGTTCGGTCTTCATGACTTGTCCCGTTGTTTCATCTCACCTTCGCTGAACTTCCCGTGACCGCTGGCTTGAGCGCGCAGGCCTTTTAGCCTGGGCGACTTGTTGCCGAGTTCGGTTTACAGATTCCGCAATTCGCGTCGAAGATATTTCCCCACACCGGACTTGGGCAACGAATCCCGAAACACCACGAGACGCGGCACCTTGTAAGCGGCCATGCGCTCGCGGCAAAATGCGATGATCTCATCCGCGGTGTCCTGGCTTGGAGTCTGACCCTCCTTGAGAACCACGAAAGCCTTGACTGTTTCACCACGATAAGAATCCGGTACGCCGATGACCGCCGCTTCCTTGATCCTCGGACACTCGAACAACACCTCCTCGACCTCGCGCGGATAGATGTTGTAACCGCCGGCAATGATCATGTCCTTCTTGCGGTCCACGATGTAAAAGTAACCGTCCTCGTCCTTCTTCGCGACGTCGCCAGTGTAAAGCCAGCCGTTGCGCAGCACCAAAGCGGTTTCGTCCGGCTTCTTCCAATACCCTTTCATGACCTGGGGACCGCGGATGGCGATTTCGCCGATTTCGCCCACCGGCATTTCCCGCGTGCCGGTTTCCAGGTCCATGATGCGCGCCTCCGTATCGGCAATCGGCAACCCGATGCTGCCGGTCTTGGGCGAACCGCCGGGCGGATTGATGTGGGTGACCGGGGAGGTTTCGGTCAGGCCATAACCCTCCACGAGTTTGCCGCCGGTCAGGGCCTCGAATTTCTGCCGGACTTCGACGGGCAGCGGCGCACCGCCACTCATGCAGACCCGGAGGGAATGAAATCCGTAACGCTGGACGTTCGGGGCGTTGTTGAACGCCACATACATCGTGGGCACACCGTGATAGATGGTCGGCTGATGGCGGCGGATCACGTTCAACGCGGCGCGCAATTCGAAACGCGGCAGGATGATGACCGTTCCGCCGGCATACACCGCGGCAATCATCACACAGGTCATCGCGTAAATGTGGAACAGTGGCAAAGCCGCGACGGAAACCTCCTTGCGCTCAGTGCCCCCCGTCAGCCAGTTCGTGGCCTGGCAGGCGTTGATCACAAAGTTGGCATGGGTCAACATCGCCCCTTTGGAGGTGCCGGTCGTGCCACCGGTGTATTGCAGGCAGGCAATGTCCGTTGGCATCGGGAACTCGGCTGGGAGTTGGCCGGGCCGGCATAGCAGATCGTTCCACGTAAGCAGAGTTGGAGACTTTGCCCGGCCTGCGCGAGGCGCGACCGCGTGGCCGCCGTCGGTATCGCCCGCGGGCAGCGCCCGGGATAAAAGCGCGGCGAGAGCCTGAAACTGACTGGGTGCATACTGCCTCATGCCAGTCAGGACCACAAGTTCAACGGAGTTGAGCTGGGGTGCGGCCGCCTTGACCACGGAATGAAGGCGGCGGTCCGCAATCACGACTTTCGCCCCGGCGTCGTTCCACTGATGCGCAACTTCACGGGCGGTGTACATCGAACTGGTGGCCGTAACGATGCCCCCGGCCCGCAGCACGCCGAAGTAGGCGATCACGAACTGCGGGCAGTTGGGCATCATCAACGCCACCCGGTCGCCCTTGCCGACGCCGAGCGCGCGCAGACCCACGGCCACCCGATTGACATGAGTCAGCAGTTGCTCGTAATTGATGCTCGCGCCTTGGTAGATCAGGGCCGTTGCCTCCGGGGATTTGGCAGCCGTCCGTTCCAGCATTTCCGGGAGCGTGATGTTCGGATACGTCATGTCGGTGGAAACCTGCGCAGCAAAGTGGCGGCGCGTTGGCGGCTTGGCAAGGGGTTTGTTGATGCCGCCTACTTCACAGCCACCAACGCTGGAAAACTCCCCACCTCGCAGAGCCGTTTGGCCACACGACGACGCAGGGCGACACCGTTCAGCGGCGACCAGCGCATCAACCGCCGCACGATTCCCAACCGCGCTTTCAGTTCATCGCCCTGGGAGGTCGCCGCCAGGGCCTGTCGCGCCAGCAATTCCATCCGACCGACGGCGTCGTTGATGAACGCCAGCGTCAAGTCGCTCATTACCGTGACGTTGCCGCCGGCCTTGCGCGCCTTCCACGTCCGCAACACCGCGCTTTCACCGAGATAGACCTCAATGATGATGTCGGCGATGGCCGCGACGACTTCCTGTTCCTCGATCAGCTTGTCGCCGTGTTTCTGATGGGCCACGCCCGCAATGAACAGCGCCAGCTTCTTGGCGTTGACGAGCAACGCCTGGGCAACGGCCAGCTCGTCGCTCTCACCCCCGTCGGAGAGCGGCGACATGTCCAACAGCTCCTTGGTGACCTTGGTGATGGCCGCCACGAGCGGGAAGCGACCGCGTTGCGCGCGGCGCATGAGCAGGCCGGGAATGAACAGGCGGTTGATTTCGTTCGTGCCCTCGAAGATGCGGTTGATGCGCGAGTCACGCACCGTGCGCGCCGCCGGGAATTCCTCCGTGTAACCATAACCGCCGTGGATTTGCAGGGACTCATCCGCCACGTCGTCCAAAATCTCGCTGCAGGCCACCTTGATGATCGAACACTCCAACGCGAATTCGTCCAGGCCGCGGGGAAAAGGCGGCGTGGTGGAATCCATCGTCTCGCCGGTCGCGAACACGGCGTCCATCATCGCCGCCGTGCGGTAGATGGCGCTTTCGCCGACAAAAATGCGGGTCGCCATTTCCGCCAGCTTGTGTTGGATGAGACCAAACGACGCGAGCGGCCGGCCAAATTGCTGACGCTCGAGCGCGTAGCGTGTCGCCACCTTGAGCGATTCCTTCGCCGCGCCAATGGCGCCCGCGCCCAGCTTGAACCGCCCCGCATTGAGAATGTTGAACGCGATGTAAGCGCCCTTGCCGACTCCGCCCAACAGATTCTCAACCGGGACTTGGGCATCTTCGAGAATCACGCGACGCGTCGAAGAAGTTTTGATGCCCAGCTTGTGTTCCTCCTTGCCCGTCGAAACGCCGGGGAAGGTTTTCTCAACCAGGAACGCGCTGACGTGCTGTCCATCCACCTTGGCGAAGACGGTGAACAAGTCCGCCCACGCCGCGTTCGAGATCCACATCTTGGTGCCGTTGAGAATGTAATGCTGGCCGTCGGGAGAAAGCTCCGCCTTGGTACGAAGGCCAAGCGCGTCCGAACCGGAGCCGGCCTCGCTCAAGGCATAAGCCCCCATCCATTCGCCGGTCGCCAGTTTCGCCAGGTACTTTTTCTTCTGCGCCTCCGTGCCGAAATACTGCAACGGTTGCGTGCCGATGCCGCTGTGCGCGCCGCAGGTCACACCGAAACCACCCAGCCGGCTCAGTTGTTCCTCCACGCCCACGATGGTGGCGCGGTCCAAATCGAGACCGTCGTAGTCCGCCGGCACACCCATGCCGAGCAGACCCAGTTCTCCGGCCTTGCGAAAGATCTTCTGCGTCAAGCCCGGCTCCTGGTGTTCGAGCTCCTCGATATGGGGTAGAACCTCTTTCTCCATGAACTTTTCGGCCGTCTGTGCCATGAGCCGTTGTTCCGAGGACAAATCCTCCGGAGTAAAGATTAGGTTTGGCTCAGTCTCGACCAACAAGAAGTTTCCGCCGATCAAGTGGGGCGGCAATGATTTAAGTTCGGCCATGCGCCAAAGTCTTTCGCTTTCCTAACACGTTTGACAATCACATTTCGACCGGATGAGGGTCGGAATTGAACCTGGCACTCCTCCCTGCCCTCCTGAACCGGACGGGCGGATTTGCCCCATCCGGCTTTCCGGTCCGTGGCTGCCGATGGGCTGGCTCAGGCACTCGTCTCCGCAGCGATTCTTCCTCGCACCGAGGCGCGCAGTCTCTCGGCACTACCGCAGCCCTTGTGGGAGGAGTTTTCAGTCGGTCCGTTCACACTTTCCTACGTCCCTTGACTCCACGGTGATTGTCCGCTTCTTCGCTACTACTGACGCTCTGACGTCGGCAGCCGATTTTTGACCCGCAACTTCGTGGCCGGTTCTCACCCGCAAAATGACAGCACGAGCGCCGGCATCGTGACAGCAAAGTGTGGTTGGCGGTTAGGTCTTCCTTCGAACTCTGTTTCCACGTACACATGACAAGGCTAAAAAGCGGTGGACTCAGGGGGTGGTGCGATTCTCATCCTGGGAAAGTTTGTAACTCATAACATAGGTTGCCCGCGAAACCCACTCCACATGGCCGTCGCAGAATACGACATTACTGCCGCGATCGCCGTGATTGTCGCTTCGGTCGGGATAGTTGTTATGTCCGACGGCGCCCGAATCCGCGTCCACCAACAGCCAGATGCGCGACGGTCCCGCAACAATGCCGTTCAAGCCAAAGGCCGAAGATCTGTGAACATGGTTTTGAACTGAGGCGAGTGTCTTTTTGATGCCGCGCGCTTGAACCGGTAGGCCGCGCAATTGTTTTTCTGTAAATTCTGTGAGCATCAAACTGAGGGCGGGTTTTGGTTGTCCATGTTGAGGTAGATTTTCCCGGTTTCCCATTCGTCACTGGTTTCGCTCAGGAGCGCGGTGATC